>JBEVEP010000092.1:0-6355 GCA_040512755.1 Mesorhizobium sp. | reverse complement strand
TCAACAACGAGCTGCCCCACTCCTTCAAGCGAAGGCACCCCGTGTAACACTGACTGCATGGAGATGTGTCATGAAACTCTTTTCACGTTTTTTTGCCCGGCGCGACAGCAATCTGGCGACCGCTCTTGAACGCCAGCGTCTTGGCAGGACCATGCCGGGTCAAACGGCTGCCCTTGCGGGCGCCCGCCTCGGTATGCTCGTCTGATATCCACCAAGAACCGCCAATTGGCGGTTTGCGAGTTACGGCGCCGTGGAAGGCTAAGGCTTTCCGCGGCGCATTGCTTGGGGGTCTGCGGTTTTCCGCACCTGCACATAATGTCGTAAACGACAAACTCCAAAAGTCCCAACTGCGTAGGGAGCGACAGCGGCGAACCGTTGACAACCAGCCCCTTTTTGTGATGACGCTTTGCTGATAACGACATTCTGCCAGCGACATCGCAAAAGATGAGGTCTCCTTGAGCGCCACACGGCATTCAGTCAAGCGATCATTGGTTTTCTTCCTCGTTCCGGATTTCACCATGGTCGCATTCGCGACGGCGCTGGACCCGTTGCGCCTGGCGAACAGGATGCTCGGCTACGAAGCCTACAAGTGGCGGCTCGCCAGCATCGACGGCAAGCCCGTGCGGGCATCCAACGGCGTTGAATGTGCGGTGGACACGTCCCTCGATGAAGAACGCAAGAAGATGGCCGGGCAGGAGCGGCCATCGATGGTCATCGTCTGCAGTGGCATCAATGTCGAGACCTACCACAACAAGTCGGCCTTTGCCTGGCTTCGCGAGGAGTACAACCGTGGCGTTGCCATCGGCGGTCTTTGTACAGGCGCTTATGTCCTCGCCTCTGCCGGGCTGCTTTCGAACAAGCGTTGCGCGATCCATTGGGAAAATCTGCCGGGCTTTTCCGAAGCCTTCCCGAAGGCCAATGTGTTTGCCGATCTCTTCGAGGTGGATCAGAACATATACACCTGCGCTGGCGGCACTGCCGCACTCGACATGATGCTCAAGCTCATCGGTGATGATTTCGATGAGAACCTTGTCAATCGGGTCTGCGAGCAGGTGCTGACCGATCGGGTAAGGAGCCCGACTGATCGTCAGCGGCTGCCCCTCAGGGCAAGGCTTGGCGTGCAGAACGCGAAGGTCCTGACCATCATAGAATTGATGGAAGCCAATCTTTCGGAGCCGCTATCCCTGATCGAGATCGCCGATGAGGTGGGCCTGTCGCGGCGCCAGATCGAGCGCCTTTTCCGCACCGAAATGGGCCGCTCCCCTGCCCGCTACTATCTGGAAATCCGGCTCGACCGCGCCCGGCATCTCCTGATCCAATCGTCGATGCCGGTTGTCGAAGTGGCCGTCGCTTGCGGCTTCGTGTCGGCCTCGCATTTCTCCAAATGCTACCGGGAGCTCTATGCGCGCTCACCGCAGCAGGAGCGCGTCGATCGCAAGCAGCTTATGGCCGCTTGAGGATCAAAACGGCTGTCGGACTGGCAAAATCGCGAGTAAGGGCGGACTTTAGAGACGATGACTTCTCCTAGAGTCATCACCGTGCTCTAACTCTTTGATTTCCGCATGATCTTTTCCGAAAACCGCTGCGCACTTTTCGGGATCTTGCTCTAGCGGCTCTCCCACATCCAGGAGCGGTCCTGCCAAAGCTTTTCGCCGATCAGGCAGTCGTAGGATTGGGCGGCCTGCGCCTTGATGATTGGCGGGCTTATTGCCTCCTCAACCGCCCACAAGGGCGATGAGGGGCCCGCCAGTTCAAGCACCAACTTTCTGCGGATCGCTTCGGGGAACTGCGACCAATCGTTGACCGGCACCATGAAGGCGCCCGGCCCCCCGATCACGCAGTCGGCATAGTACTTGTCGAGGTCATCGACGTCATAGGCGCTCGACAGGCCGCCATTCGTCATCAATGGCAATCCGTTGATTGTAATGCCCTGCGCAACGACCGTGTTGCGAATGAAATCGACCGGCGGACCCTGATTGTTCGGCCCATCACCGGAAATGTCTATCACCCGCTTGTAACCCTTGTACTGGCTTTCAGCGAACAGATCGGCGCCGAACTCCAGCGCGCTGGAGATCGACGTTCGCCGGGCACTGTTCGGCGGCTGAGCAGAAAGCAGTTCCGCAACCCGCTCCGCGTCCGCTCGCGAGCCGATCGTCGTCCAGGGTACGATCACATGATGGGACGTCACGCCGGCCCATTCGAAATAGGTCACTGCGATCTTGCCATTGGCGCCTTCGGCGATGGCCTGAAGCACGCGCTCATGCGTCAGCGCAGCCGCGTAGCCTCGGCGTTGGATTTCCAGCTCGTCCGGCGACATTGAAAGCGACACATCGACGGCGAGTACGAGTTCGATATCCACCGGTTCGAAAGCCTGGGCCCCAGGGACAGCGAACAGAGACAGCAGACCCGCCGCGGCACAGCGCAGCAGTCCCCCCCATGAGCGACCCAGGTAAGCCATGGCAAAAGGGTATGCGAAAAAAGGGACTTCGAAAAAGGAAAAGGCCCGGGGAGCCCGGGCCAGCGTCTTCACATTTTTGCGAACCTATGAACCCACTGCGCGAACTTATGCCCGCAGCGCGTTGTTTTCAGGATCGAACGGGCTTTCCCCGATAATAGTCGCCTTATGGAGTTTGCCGAGAATCTTGATCTCCAGCTCGGCGCCTTCGACCGCATGTTCAGGCTTGACCATCGCAAGCGCTATCGATTTTCCGATGCGGAAGCCGAAGCCCCCATGGGTGGCGCGGCCGACAAGACTTCCGTTCCGGTAAATCGCTTCGGAGCCTCGGGCATCGGCATCCGAGACGCCATGGACCTCCATGGTCACGAAGGTCCATTTCGGACCCTTCTCGCGTAGCCGGACCAGCGCGTCGCGACCGGTGAACTCGCCTTTGTTCGGATGCACGAAGCGGTCCAACCCGCTTTCCCACGCTGAATACTCGATCGAAAGCTCACGCGGAATGAGGCGATAGCTCTTTTCGATCGCCATTGCGGTCATCGCGCGAATGCCGAACGGTTTTATGCCGAATTCGGCGCCAGCCTCCATCAGCCTGTCGAAGATGTAGTTCTGCATCTCGATCGGATGATGCAGTTCCCAGCCAAGCTCGCCGACGAAGTTGACGCGCAGCGCATGAGCGGTCGCCGCACCGACCGTGATCTGCTTTCCCGAAAGCCATGGGAAATTCGCGTTGTCGAGCGGCGTGCGTGTGAGCTTCTGCAACACCTTGCGGCTGTTTGGACCGGCAAGAACCAGCACGCCCCACTGCGTCGTTATCGGGAACATTGCCACGCTGCCGTCGCGCGGCAACAGTTTATGCAGATAATCGTGATCATGCGCCTCATAAGCCCCGGCCGAGACGAGGTAATAGCCTTGCGGGCCGGTCTTGTAGACCGTGAATTCCGACCGAACACCGCCGCTTGGCGTAAGCAGGTGGCAAAGCGCGATGCGGCCGATTTTCTTGGGGATACGGTTTGCCAGAATGCTCTCGAGCCAGGCTTCCGCGCCGGGGCCGGAAACATAGCACTTGGCAAAGGCCGACATATCCTGAATGCCGACATTGGTCGTGACGTTCCGCACCTCATTGCCGACATGTTCGAAATAATTCGAACGCCGGAACGACCATTTTTCGACGATGCGGCCGTCCTCCAGCGGAGCGGCGTGGTTATGGCTTGTGATGACGTCGGCGCCAACGCCAAGGTCGGCCTTGGGCACTTCATAGCCTTTCGGAGCGAACCAGTTCGGCCGCTCCCAGCCGTAGACCGAACCAAACACTGCACCGAGTTCTTTCATGCGGCTGTAGCAAGGCGTCGTCTTCAGCGGCCGCGCGGCACCTCGCTCTTCGTCCGGATAGTGCATGGTGAAGACGTTGGCATAGGCTTCCTCATTCTTTTCCCTGAGGTAGCCTTCGGTGGCATAGGGCCCGAAGCGCCGCGGATCGACGCCCATCATGTCGATGGTCGGCTCGCCGTCGACAATCCATTCGGCAAGCTGCCAGCCGGCCCCACCGGCCGCCGTAACGCCGAAGGAATGTCCTTCATTGAGCCAGAAATTCCTGAGGCCCGGCGCCGGACCGATGATCGGTGAGCCGTCAGGAGTGTACGCGATAGCGCCGTTGTACACCTTCTTGATACCGACCTCGCCAAACGCTGGAACGCGCGCGATCGCGGTCTCGATATGCGGCATCAACCGCTCCAGATCTTCCTGGAACAGTTCGTATTCCGACTCGTCCGACGGGCCATCCACATAACAAACCGGCGCGCCTTTTTCATAAGGGCCAAGCAGCAGGCCGCCGTTCTCCTCGCGCATATACCAGGAGGAATCGCTTTCACGCAGCACACCCATTTCCGGCAGACCCTGCTTCTTCCGCTCGACAATAGCGGGATGTGGCTCGGTAACGATGTACTGATGCTCGACGGGAATGACAGGCACGTTCAGGCCAACCATTGCGCCCGTCTTGCGGGCAAAGTTGCCGGTGCAGGACACGACATGGTCGGCGACAATGTCTCCCTTGTCGGTCTTGACCAGCCATTTGCCGTCCGCGGTCTGTTCGATCGCGGTGACCGTTGTGTTGCGGTAGATAGAGGCGCCACGATCACGCGCGCCCTTTGCGAGTGCCTGCGTAAGATCGGCGGGCTGGATGTAGCCGTCATCCGGATGCTGAATGGCGCCCAGAATGCCATCAGTCTCGCAGAGCGGCCAAACTTCCTTGACCTGCTCGGGGGGCAAAATCTTGACCGGCACGCCGATCGTCTCGGCGATGCCTGCATAGTACATGAATTCGTCCCAGCGGTCCTTTGTGCGCGCAAGGCGTATGTTGGTGCAGTTCGTGAAGCCGACATTCATGCCGGTTTCCTTCTGCAACTCCTGGTAAAACCGGACTGAGTATTTGTGGATCTGGCCGACCGAATAGCTCATGTTGAAAAGCGGCAGCAGGCCGGCCGCATGCCAGGTCGAGCCGGACGTCAATTCCTTGCGCTCGATCAGGACCGCGTCAGTCCATCCTTTCCTCGCCAGATGGTAAAGCGTCGAGACGCCTACCACACCGCCGCCGATGACGACCGCACGCGCTTGGCTCTTCATGCCGGAACTCCCCGAAAGATGATGGCGGCAGGCAGAGCCTGCGTTTCATGTCCAATGATCTTCGCGGACATTATTCCGGGCGGCAAGCGGGCCTGCGGCCTGTTTGCGACATTGCGAAAACGGCCCGCGACCTAGGTTGATCGACAACGCCGTTACAGTCCAGCAAGCGGCATCGTTTGATTGAGCAGGCTGGCCAAACAGCGAGCAGGGCCGACAATTTATCCGGCCCTGCTCGGCTCATGCCTTTGACTTACTTGATTTTGGCGACGCCGCCGGAGATCTCGATCGTTTCGGAGCCCGTCAAAGCTTCGCGGTCACCATTGGGCATCGTCACGAAACAACCCGCCGGACAGAATTCGACAGTCTCGCCCGCCGCAAGCGCGAGCTCGGTCTTGCTGCCGCCCTCGGTCACGATGAGCGTGCGCGGCTCTGCATCCTTGTTGACGGCGCTCGCCGCCATCCCCGCCCCGCTCATCGCGAGAAGCGCGGCTATCGCGACACAGAACTTCGTCATTTTCGATATCGGTGTTTCCACCGCTCCTTGTTGCCTGAAGAAAGCCTCTGACTTTCTCACACAACTCTATAAGGAATTGAAACTGAACGGCAACTGAACGTGGCGTTTGGCTTTCTGCACAGTATAGAGGGCTTAGTCGGGATCCGGTTTGGACGCGCGCCGCCTCCTCGGCTGCTTCAGCGGACCGTTCCCCGCATCGGTCCCAAGGATCACTGGAACGCCGACCGCGCCGGCTGGCTCAGCGTCGTCGCCTCCCTCCTTCTTGAGCGTGGTGAGCCTGTCCATGTAGGCAATTCCAATTCCTTCGCGCGCGAGCGTTTCCACGATGGCGAAGCGAATGTCGTTTTGCAGTATGGCGGAATTGGAGATGTCGGCAATGAATACCCTGACTTCGAACACCAGGGCGTTTTCGGCAATGTTCGCGAAGAGAACCATTGGCTCGGGGTTCTTCAGCGCCATCGGATGGGCCCGTGCAACACCCAGCAAAACCGCATGCACGCGCCGGGCGTCAGATCCGTAGGCAACGTTCACTGTGATATCGACCCGGCCAAGCTTGTTGCGGTGAGTCCAGTTAGCGACAGCGGAATTGATCAGTTCCGAGTTGGGAAGGATGACGGTCTGGCGTTGGAACGTCTCGATCTCGGTCGCGCGCACGCTGATCTTCTTCACCGTTCCTGAGACCGGGCCGGCAATAATCCAGTCGCCAACCTTGAAGGGCCGCTCGGCGAGCAGGATCAGACCAGACACGAAATTCGACACGACAT
>JBEVEP010000077.1:0-5498 GCA_040512755.1 Mesorhizobium sp. | reverse complement strand
CCCTGTTGCCGGGTGAATCTCCGAATACTTTGGCCACCTGGGTGCCCACGCCTCTTATCAAGCAGTTCGCGACGATCGCCGGTATTGATTCCATCTCGACCACCAACTCGCTTGGCCAGACCTCGATTGCTATTCAGTTCGTCCTCAATAGAGACATTGACGCGGCGGCGGCGGACGTAGAGGCGGCAATCGCCCGCACACTGCGCACGCTCCCGCCGCAGATGACCAGCCCGCCTAGCTACCGCAAGGTCAATCCCGCCGATGCGCCGATCTTGATCCTGGCGCTTACCAGCGAAGTATTGCCCGTCACGGACCTCGATGCTTTCGCGGAGAACGTGATCTCGCCTGCGCTGTCCACGATCGACGGCGTCGCGCAGGTAGCAATCCTCGGCAGCCAGAAATATGGCGTTCGCATCCAGCTCGATCCGACAGCACTTGCCGCACGCGGCATCCCGGTCGACCAGCTTCGGGCTGCGGTCGCCGCCGCGAACAGCAACACCCCCGTCGGTACCCTGCAGAACCGGCAGCAGCAGCTCACCATCACCGCGGATACCCAGCTCAACAACGCGGCCGCCTTCGCCAATCTCGTGATCGCCACTCGCGACGGCCGGCCCGTGCGGCTTGGCGATGTTACCCGCGTGATCGATTCGGTCGAGACCACCACCACGGGAAGTTGGTATGACGGGTCCCGCGCCCTCCTGCTTGCCGTGCAGCGCCAGCCTGACGCGAACACGGTCGCGGTAGTGGACCGTGTGAAAGCGATGCTGCCCGTTTTCGGCAGTCAGCTTCCTGCCGCAGCCAGGATCGGGCTCCTCAACGACCGGTCGACCTCAATCCGAGCCGCTATAGACGACGTTCAGTTTACTCTGGGCCTGACCATAGCGGTGGTTGTGCTGGTCATCTTCCTCTTTCTGCGAAGCATCAGCGCCACAGTCATTCCCGCCGTCGCAGTACCTATCTCGCTGATCGCCACGCTCGGTGTGATCTACCTGCTCGGTTTCTCCATCGACAACATCTCGCTGATGGGAATGACCCTGGCAGTGGGCCTGGTGGTCGACGACGCGATCGTGATGCTGGAAAACATTTTGCGGCATATGGAGGACTACGGCCTCTCCGCCTTCGAGGCAGCGCTCGAAGGCTCGCGCGAGATCGGCTTCACAATCGTCTCGATCTCGGTGTCGCTTGTGGCTGTGTTCATTCCCGTCTTGCTTATGGGAGGCGTGGTCGGGCGGATCCTCAATGAGTTCGCCGTGGTTGTCACGGTCGCGATCCTTGCGTCGATGTTCGTGTCGTTGACGCTGACGCCGATGCTGTGCTCACGGCTGCTCCGGTCTCCGCCAACGACGCGCACAGGCGGTCGCTCCGCCCACAACGAACGCAAGGGGCTTTTCCTGCGCGGCTACGATCGCACCTTGACGTTCTGCCTCAAGCATCGGCTGCTCGTGCTCATCATCTTCCTCGCATCTTCCGTGCTGTCTGTGTGGCTGCTGCAGGTTTCTCCGAAGGGCTTCTTCCCCCAAGAGGATATTGGGCAGCTCCAGGTGACGACGGAAGCACGCCAGGACGTCTCCTTCGACGCGATGGTAAGGCTCCAGTCGCAGGTGGCGGACGTCTTCTCGAAGTCGCCCTATGTGGCCCATGTTGGGCAGTCGGTGGGCGGCAGCGCCAACGCTTCCAATACACTTAACAACGGCCGCCTTTTCGTGGAGCTGAAGCCGAGGGGCCAACGCCCCAGCCTGGAGAGGGTGCTTGCTGACCTGAGGGTTCAGCTTGCCGCGGTTCCCGGCATCAACACCTATATGGTGCCGATCCAGAACCTCAGCATTGGTGCGCGTTCCTCCAAGAGCCAGTACCAACTCGTCGTTCAGAGCCTCGACACCGGCGAGACGAACGATTGGGCGACCAGGCTCGCAGATGCCATGAGCAAGGACCACACGTTTGCCGACGTTACCACTGACCTCAGCGACAATGCGCTTCAGGCAACGCTGATTGTGGACCGCGACAAGGCCGCCACGCTCGGCGTCGATGCCGACACGCTGCGATCCACGCTCTATTCCGGCTTCGGTACCGATCAGGTTTCGACCATCTACGGTTCGGCCGACAGCTACCAGGTCATCCTGGAGCTCGATCCCACGATCCAATGGTCGCCGGAACGTATGCTGTCACTGCGGGTAAGAACAGCAAGCGGCAGCCTGGTGCCGCTCGCTGCTTTCGCACATGTCGAGCGCACGGCCGGTCCGCTCACCGTCAACCAACTTGGCCAGCTGCCGGCCGTGACGATCTCCTACAACCTTCCTCAGGGCGTGGCGCTCGGCGACAGCGTCGCCCGCATCAGCCTGCTCAAGGAGGAGATCGGGCTGCCCAAGACAGTCTCGACGACCTATGCAGGCACGGCCAAAACCTTTCAGGATTCACTCGCTAATCAGGGCCTGCTGATCGCCGGCGCTATCCTCACGATCTACATCGTGCTGGGCATGCTTTATGAAAGCTTCATGCACCCGCTCACGATCCTGACAGGCCTGCCGTCGGCGGTGGCGGGAGCGCTCGTGGCGTTGCGCCTGACAAACATGGATGTGTCGATCATTGCCGTCATCGGCATCCTGATGCTGATCGGCATCGTCAAGAAGAACGGCATCATGATGATCGACATGGCGCTCGTGTTGAGGCGCCAGGGGATGGAGCCGTTACAAGCCATCCACCGCGCCTGCCTGATGCGCTTCCGGCCCATTATGATGACGACGCTCGCGGCATTGATTGGCACCCTGCCTATTGCTCTAGGAGCGGGCTCCGGCACCGAGTTGCGTCAGCCTCTCGGTGTCGCCGTGGTCGGCGGCCTGGTCGTCTCACAGGCGCTGACCCTGTTCATCACGCCCGTCATCTACATCTACCTGGAACGCGTTTCTGACTGGCTGGTGCGCCTCGCGCTTTCATGGAGAAAAGCTGCCCCTGCGGGCCGGGCATCGCCGAAATGACACCCTTACCACGGACTTTTCGGGAAGTTCTCCGCCACTTCGCGATTGCTGGGCACTTTTCCATCCGGCGTCAGCTTGTCGATCACGCCGGGCAGTACCTTGGAGAGCTGTGCGAGCAGATCTTCCTCGGACATGCCTGACTGGCGAGCGATTTCGCTCAACGTGGTGTTGCCAATGGCTTTGCCAAGGTCGCCGGGTTGGATCGGCTTGTTTGGGCCGGGCCTGACCCAGGAGTCTGCCGTCTCGCGTTGACCGGTCTTGGCGAAGTTGTCCAGCAGATCGCCCAATCCGTCGAGCAGTCCGCCCTCGCCCTTGCCGGTCTTCTGTACGCCGGGACCGCCATAGGGGTCCGTCGGAGCCTCCGTCTGTGGCGAGCGCCTTTCAGGACGCTGACCGGGCGGAGGCGAAGCCTCATTATCTTCGGTCTCGCCGGCAGTCTTCGAAGCGAGCACCCTGCCTGCCAAAAGGACGCCTAAAGCGACCAGCAACGGCTTTGCGATGTTGCCGCCGGGTACGGCGTCGTCGAGAAGTCCCATGGTTTCCTCCGTACGCTTCTTCAAAACACGCAGTTGATAACCGACGGGAAGCATATACCGAAGCCAGCCGAGCACAACGTCCACTCTCTCCTTGTGTTGTGGCTGGCGCTATGGAAGCATGCCGAAGGATGCCGGCAACAAGGGAGAATCTAATGTCTGTCATAGGTTGGCTTCTGCTTGGACTGGCGTCGGGATTCATTGGCAGTAGGCTGTATGGCAGCACCGGCCAAGGTTTGGTGCTCGATATGGTGCTCGGAATTGTCGGCGCGGTGGTTGGCGGCGTGATTTTTTCGTTCTTCGGCGCCACGGGGGTGACCGGTTTCAACATCTGGAGCCTGATCGTCGCCATCATCGGCGCGCTTGTCGTGCTCTACGTCTATCACAACTTTATCGAGAAACGCGGCTGACTGGTCAGCCGGTCGTGTTGCCATATGCTGGCGCTGAGTAGCGCTGGCCACGCCGGCGCACTGTTGTGACCTCGGCGAGGATGGAGAGCGCGATCTCTTCGGGCGTGATGGCGCCAAGATCGAGTCCAGCCGGAGCTTTGACGCTGTCGATCACGACGGCGGGAAAACCGCCGGCCACAAGTTTCTCGCGAAGTGCCGCCATCTTGCGGCGGCTGCCAACGAAGCCGCGGTAGTCAGCTTCGATGGCGAGCGCGGCCTTCAGCGCGGCCTCGTCGCCTTTGCCCTGGGTGGAAACGACGACGAAGCGGCGCGCCTGTGAGTCAACCTCGAACGCGAAGCCGTCTACGATCTCGTCCGCTTCCGGCACGGCATTCAGGTCCGACAACGGAGCCGCAAGAGTAACATGGTAGCCGAGCGGCCCGGCCTGCTCGACCAATGCCAGGGCGACCGGGGAACTTCCAAGCACGACAAGTACCGGGCGCGGCAGGACCGGCTCGACGAAGATGTCCATGGTGCCCTGCGACGGACACATGTTCTTGGCAAAGCTGATGCCGTCGCGATCCTCTCCCGGCTTAACGCCGATCTCGTCGAGCAAATCCTCCGGCTGGATCGAGACCTGCCGCGACTGTCCGTCGGCAAGCGCTGCCTTTGCAGCCTTCAGCGTTGCACCGCGCGCACAGCCGCCGCCGATCCATCCGGCCTCGATGCGGCCGTCGGAACGGATGATCGCCTTGGCGCCGGCTTTTGCCGCCGTCACCGAGACGGTGCGCACCACCGTTGCCAGCGCGAAAGGCTCTTCTGCCGCCGTGAGACGGGATATGAGGTCGAGCACGTCGACATGAGCAGCCATCGTCGTCTCCGTCACAACTTCGCCAGATAGGGTTCGAGGGCGGCCAGGCTTTCGATTGTGTGAGCCGTCGCCAGCAAATCGATATGGGGCAGTGCCGCCTTCATGCCGGCAGCTTCGGGCGCATAGCCGTTCCAGCCCATCATTGGATTGAGCCAGACCACGCGACGGCAGCGCTTCGCGAGCTGTCGCATCTCACGCTCAAGCTGGATGGCATCACCGGTCTCGTAACCGTCGGAGAGGATAATGACGCAGGTGCGCGAATGAATCACGCGAGCCGCATGCCAGCGATTAAAGGCGGATAGGCTCTCGCCTATCCTGGTACCGCCGCCGGCGCCCTGGGAAAGGAGCGAAAGCCGATCAAAGGCGCGCGTTGCGTCCTTCTCCTTCATGGCGTCGGAGATGTGGACAAGGCGGGTGTGAAACAGGAAGGCTTCCGCTTCGCGGAACGCGTCCAGCACGCCATGGATGAAACGCAGAAACACGGCGGTATACATGCTCATCGACCCCGATGTGTCGAGCAGGACGACCAGCCGAAGCGGCTTTTGCTTGCGCTGGCGCCAAACCGGGCTAATCGGCAAACCGCCATGGCTGATGTTGCGGTGGATCGTGCGCCTGAGGTCGAGCCTGTAGCCTCTGTGCCGGGCCCGTTCGCGCCGGGTCAGCCGCGCGCGCATAACACGCGCGAGGCGTGCTGCGACTGCGTGTGCGTCGGCGATGTCGGCGGGATCGACGA
>JBEVEP010000029.1:0-5751 GCA_040512755.1 Mesorhizobium sp. | reverse complement strand
GACGTTCCTGGAGGCCTCGCAGTCGGGCTATCAGGTGGCCAGATCGCCGCAGCTGACCTCAAGTCGGTCACCTACTATACCGGTCACGAGACGGTTATTCCTACTGCTCTACGGCCGGGGATGGCTCCCTGGCGTGAGTCGCTATTCGCCTTCATGCATCACAATGCCCAGCGGCCGGGTGCATATTTCAAGATTCCGAGCGCGCAGATCATGGAAATAGGGATCGAGTTTCAAATTTGAACCAGAGAAGGCCTCCTGCTAGAGCATTCGGCGGATCGCGACGCCGCAAGCACGATCGGCATCACGAACGTCCGCTCGCACGGATTGGACAACGATAAACTGGCGCGCGGCCAGCCTGTGATCCAAACCGGCGCGGCCTCAGGTGGTCAGCGCAGACAGCCGGCGGTGGTGTCGGTTACGCACTCGCTTCAATGCGTGACGCTCGCGTCCAACGTGATGTCGGCCTTGAGGAGCTTGGAGACCGGACAACCCGCCTTGGCCTTGGCAGCGAGTTCCTGAAACCGGGCGTCGTCGGCTCCGGGAATCTTCGCCTCGAGTGTCAGGTGGACGGCGGTGATGGCGAAGCCGTCGCTCACCTTGTCAAGCGTGACCTCGGCGGTCGTCTCCATGCGCTCGGCGGTGAGACCCGCCTCGCCCAGAATGAGCGACAACGCCATGGTGAAGCAGGCGGCGTGAGCGGCGCCGATCAGTTCCTCCGGGTTGCTGCCGGGCTTGCCCTCGAACCGGCTGGCGAAACCGTAGGGATAGGCTTGCAGCGCGCCGCTCTTGGTCGAGATCGAGCCTTTGCCGTCCTTGATGCCGCCGCTCCAGGCGGCCGAACCATGGGTTTTCATCGGTCTCTCTCCTTTTGTTTCAATTCATTCCGACGTGAGCGCCAAACAGCAGGCCGAGGGCGTCCGCGACTGCGCGCCAATGTTATTGCTGCTGCGGCGGGAATGATCCACCGCATGCGCGCCCGACAAGTCGAGCACAGAGTCATTATCGCACGTCGCGGCGACCCGGCACATTCGATGCTATCTTTCTGGCCAGGAACAAATAGGGAAGGACAGGCCGATCAACACCCACAGAAGCATTAGTCAGGAATCCTTTGCGGCCTGTAGGCTTGGCGGCAGAGCTGCGACCCGCAATCCACTGAAGCAGCCGAGGGATGCCGTGACCCCTGATGAACCCCTTAAAAGCGCGTCATCGAGACCGGAGAAACGCTTTCCCAGTGGTCAATTTTATACAGAATTTCTCTGGCCATAGGCATAGGCTTTCATTGGTACGAGCCCGGTATACCGGTCCTATCGCTTCGTGGACACCACACGAATTCTCGTGCAGGAGCAGCGCGGGCGTGCCGGAGACCGCCTGATTTTGTCAACTTGAGCCGAAGGAGGAGAACATGATGTTGAAACAGAATTTTGCTGATCAGCTACAGGCCCAGAGCGAAATTTGGAAGGCTCAGGTCAAGGACTATCAGGGGAAGGTCGAACAGGCGGGCGAGCAGGCACGCGGCGAGTACAAGAAGAGTATGGAGCAAATGCAAGACAAGGCCGAGGAAGCAAGGAGCCTTGCCGAGAAAGTCCGTGGTGCCAACGAGGAGGCATGGAAGGACATGGTCGGGGCCAGCCAGAAGGCTTTCGTCGAACTTCAGAGGGGCTGGGCCGACGCAGTTTCGCGTTTCCAGTGAGACAATAGCCGGCGGTATCGGCCGACGTCGGCATCCTGGAACGGCGTCTCAGGACATGTCGTGGAGTCGCCGCCGTCTGTGTAGGCTACGTTACCACCTCGCCTGCGGTCTGCCGCCGTGGCCATGCACGGACTTGAGGACGGTGGGCCCGCCAAAAGCCGTCCGCAAAAAAACCAGATGACACTTGAAAGCGCCAGGAGTGCCACCCATCCAGCGGATGGCATAGGGATGGTTCCAGGATGGTGCAAAATGTGCCGCAGCAGCAGCAAGATCACCATCAATCTCGGCTACGTCGACTTATGAGCGCGCCCACCATCGAGGCGATCGCCCAGACAGTCGAAGAGGTCGGCAAAGAGCACGCTTCGTCCACCGGACAAGGACCGAAGACCGATCACAACGCTCAAGCTGCGATCGGGACCTGGTCATCAGCCTGGCGGCACCTTCGAGAGACGATGCGTAGCTTGTTCGAGCGCATCAAACGGCTGGGCCAGGGACTCAATCTACCGGGAGAAGACAAGCCTTTTTCGGTCCCAACCCCCGACGTTGTCCCGGCAGGCGGACAGTTCGTTGCCAAGTCCTACAGCAACCATGCCGGAACCCGTGCTTACAAACTGTATGTGCCGAACGCCTATAAGGGGCAGCCACTCCCTTTGATCGTCATGCTGCACGGTAGCACCCAATCGGCTGACGACTTCGCCGCCGGCACACGCATGAACACGATCGCCGAGGAATGCACCTTCCTCGTTGCGTACCCGGAACAACCCGCAGCCGCCAATGCTTCGAAGGGCTGGAATTGGTTCCGGCCGGGCGACCAGCAGCGTGGCCACGGTGAACCTTCGCTGATCGCCGGTATCACGCGGATGGTGATGCACGACTACTCGGTCGACGCGGAACGCATCTACATCGCCGGGCTCTCAGCTGGAGGTGCGGCCGCGGTTGTTATGGGGAAAGCCTACCCGGATCTCTACGCCGCGGTTGGGGTGCACTCCGGCCTCCCGTGTGGGATAGCAAGCGATCTTCCGTCGGCCTTCGCCGCAATGCGCCAGGGCACCGCTGACCTCTCGATGGCTGAGGGAAGCGCGCCGATTGTCCCGACCATTGTGTTCCATGGCGATCAGGACATCGTAGTTCATCCTCGTAACGGAGATAACGTGATCGCACACTCGAAGATGACTGCGAGCTTGAACTCGAAGGTGCACAGCGGCGAGGCACCGGGAGGACTCGCTTACACGCGGACCGTCCACAACGACGCGCAAGGACGGGCGATCCTCGAGCAGTGGGACATTCACGGAGCCGGCCATGCTTGGTCGGGTGGCAGTCCCTTGGGTACCTTCACCGATCCACGAGGGCCGGATGCAAGCCGCGAGATGGTTCGCTTTTTCCTCAACCATTGACGTTTTGCGAATTCTTGAGAGAGCTATCACATCCGGAGTTATCTCTCCATCACCAGCTTGAATGGCGCCCAGGTGCCCACATGAAATCTTCCTCTCAAGGTCCAATCCAACGCCCCCGAGGGCGACGAACCCCACTTTTGCGGAGCGATTTCTCTGGTTCGGGAAAAGCTCGAGAGCAGGGCGCCGCGGAAGGGCGAGAGGGAGCGAAATCACGGGTTCGGCCTCGGCCACCCCTGCCGAAAACTCGGCAACATGGCGCAGCACCAGAAAACGCGTTCACGGTCGCGCCTGAATCCGCGCAGGACGTCTCCACCGCTCGCTCTGTTCCGAACAACGGGGGTTCAGGTGCAGCGGAACCCCAAGCGAAGAAGCTAATTCTACAGGGGGGGCCTCGCGCCGAACTGCTACCCGCCGCAATCGACCAACTGTGGCAGGCCAACCCGCTTCAGAAGCTGCTGCCCATCGACTGGGGGGCGATCACGCAGGCTCTATCGACGCTGTCTGCCCGCTCGATGGCGAATCCGTTGCACACGACAATAGTGGCCACAAACTTAAGTTTGAAGCTGTGGCGCGAGTCAGCCGAGACGTGGATTGGTGCCGCATCAGGGTGGTGGGGACTAGCGCCTCAATCTCAGGAAAAGGGGCCTCGGACCGAAAGCGACCGACGCTTCGATGCTCCCGAATGGGAACAGCACCCGTTCTTTCGGCTGCTGAAGCAAAGCTATCTCGCCATTTCTGACCAGCTTCTCGAGGAAGCCTGCCGAGACACTCTCGACCCTGCCGAGCGACTCCGACTCATGTTCCACGTTCGACAGTTGGTGGACGCGACGAGCCCGACACTGTTTCTGCCAACCAACCCGGCAGCTCTCCGCAGGGCATTCGAGACGGGCGGCGGCAGCGTGGCTGATGGCGTGCGCCATCTTCTTGCCGATCTGCGCGAGGGTCGGCTGAGCATGACGGACACCGAAGCGTTTGCGCCCGGTAAGAACCTCGCCCTCACGGAAGGTAAGGTCATCTACCGCAATCGCCTCATCGAGCTCATCCAGTACGCGCCGCTGACGAATCAGACCTATGCGGTACCGCTGCTGTTCATTCCGCCCTGGATCAACAAGTTTTACATTCTCGACTTGCAGCCGAAGAACAGTCTTGTTCGCTTCCTTCTCGAGCAGGGCTTTTCGGTGTTCATGATCAGCTGGAAGAACCCTGACGCCTCAATGGAGGACATCACCTTCGACGACTATATGACTGATGGACCGCTGGCCGCGAGCAACGTGGTGCGGGAGATCACCGGGGCCGAGCACCTCAACCCGATCGGATACTGCATTGGTGGCACGTTGCTGGCAATGACCCTAGCCTATTTGGCGGCGACGCGAGACGACCGCTTTGGTCCAGCCACCTTCATGGTCTCGTTACAAGATTTCTCTGAAGTCGGTGACACGGCCGTCTTTATGGATGAGCCACAGATCGAGTTCATGGAGCGGCGCATGCTCGAGCGGGGGTATCTCGACAGCAGCGACATGGCGAATATGTTCAATCTGCTGCGCTCCAATGACCTGATCTGGAACGTGGTCATCAATAATTATCTCATGGGGAACAAGCCACCCGCGCTCGATCTTCTATACTGGAACAGCGACGGCACTCGTATGGCCCAGAGGGCGCACAGCTTCTATCTCCACAATACCTATCTCGAGAACAATCTGATCGAGCCGGGCAAACTCTCTCTTCTCGGTCAGCCCATCGATCTGCGCCGAATTCGGCAGGACGTCTACGCGATCGGCGCTGAGAAGGACCACATCGTGCCCTGGCGTTCGGCCTGGCGGATCGCACAACTGACGAGCGCGAAGACGCGCTTTGTGCTGGCGGCGAGTGGGCATATCGCCGGGATGATCAACCCACCGTCCAAAGGTAAAGGGTACCATTGGACGAACGAGACCGATGGGGCGGCGTTCGAGACGCCGGAGGCGTGGCTGGCCGGCGCGCGAAAGCATGACGGCAGCTGGTGGGCGGATTGGGCCAAGTGGCTCGAGGCCCGATCTGGAAGGAAAACGACGGCGATGACTGTGGGTAGTGCTGTCCACCCGCCGATCGGTGACGCACCCGGAACCTACGTTCTGGAAAAATAGGCCCGGCCAGCGGCGCTCGACCATTCATCACCCAAGCCGCCCGGCTGGTGCATCTGAGTCTACAACAAACGCGGAACATGCGAGCATTCGAGCGCGAACAGGTGCTCGGCGCGGTAGTTGCCGGCCAGCGCCTTCTCGATTGTCTCGACGGTGGCGTGGCACCGCGAATCCCGCATGCGCGCCAGCACTGCGGGGTCGCGCTCGCCGCCGAGGATCGCCTAGACCTCGGCCGTTTCTACGCCCACAGGCGGACGCCATCCGAGATGGTTTTTTAGATCGTTTTATATTGGATGCGGGAAGTCTCTATTCCTCTCGCCTATTTTCTAGCTCCGGCGGTTTCACCAAAAGATAATTTTCCGCCTCCGCCCATGATCCTTCCAACAGTTCAGCAAACGACAACCTTGGCTTCGTTCTTGAGCTTTTCGACTGACGTCTTTTCGGTCCATGCGAGCATCACCTTGCCCGACCTACTTGGAGGTGTGAGAATTCAGCAAGACCCCACGCCGCCTCGCTCGGCACACGCGCTACCAACCCGGCATCAGGG
>JBEVEP010000007.1:0-2987 GCA_040512755.1 Mesorhizobium sp. | reverse complement strand
TCGTCGAACGACAGAGCGAAGGCAAGCATGCCGCCGGCAAGCAGCGCGGTTGCGATATTGGGCAGGATGACATGGCGGAAGGTCTGGAAACCGTCGGCGCCGAGATCCATCGATGCCTCGATCAGCGAGCCGGAAGTACGGCGGAACCGCGCGACCGCATTGTTGTAAACAACGACAACGCAGAACGTCGCGTGGCCAAGCACGATCGTCCAGAACGAGAACGGGATGTCGGCCAGGCTGAACGCCGACCGCAGCGCGATGCCCGTGATGATGCCAGGCAGCGCGATCGGCAGGACGACAAGCAGCGAGATCACTTCGCGGCCGAAGAAACGGGTCTGGCTGACTGCGGCAGCGCACAGCGTCCCGAGCACCAGCGCTATGGCGGTGGAAATGGCCGCGACGCGAACAGAGAGCGTGAGAGCCTGCCAGACATCCGGTCTGTTCCAGGCGACCGCCAGCCATTCCGTCGTGAGCCCCGGCGGTGGCCACTGATAGGTTTTTTCTTCGGTGGTGAACGCGTAGACGAAGATCAGCAGGATGGGCAGGTGCAGAAAGAGCAGCCCTGCCGCGGCAGCGATCTTCAGCCCGGGCGGAGCGGATTGGCCGCGGTCAGAGCGCATGTGACGCCCTTTCGCTTGAAAGGCCCACGCCGGCCCTCACCTGCCTGCCGGCATCCTCTCCCCGTGCACGGGGAGAGGGACGCCGGCCGCAACGACGGCACCCGTTTTGCAACGCTGATGGTTGGCGAAATCGCGCATGAAGGTTTTCTTCTCCCCGTTCGCGGGGAGAAGGTGCCGGCAGGCGGATGAGGGGCAGTGCCAGCATTTCCCAAACCCTGTTCGGATCACAGCGCATCGAATGCCCCCATGCGTTTGGCCATCCAGAGGTAGAAGCCCATGATCGCGACGGGCACCACGGTAAAGGCCGCCGCGAGCGGGATATTACCGGCCGTGCCCTGGTGCGCATAGACGGCCTGGCCGATGAAGAGCCGCGACGTGCCGACGATCTGCGGGATGATGTAATCGCCGAGCGTCAGCGAGAAAGTGAAGATCGAGCCGGCGACGATGCCCGGCAGGGCGAGTGGGAAAAGCACGTTGCGGAATGTCTGGCCAGGCGACGCGCCAAGGTCGGACGACGCTTCGATGAGGTTTCCCGGCACCCGCTCGAGCGACGCCTGGATGGGCAGGATCATGAAGGGAAGCCATACATAGACGAAGACGATGAAGGTGCCGGTAAAGGACACCGACAGCGAGTTGCCGCCGACAATTGGAAGGCTGAGCCATGCGTCGAGCAGCCAGGTCAGGTGCAGCTTGCCGAACAGCCAGGTGAGGATGCCTTCCTTGGCAAGGATCAGCTTCCAGGCGTAGATCTTGACGAGATAGCTCGACCACAGCGGAAGCATGACCGCCAGATAGAACAGCGCCTTCCATTTGCCCCGCGCATAGCGCGCGGCATAGTAGGCGATCGGAAAGGCGACGACAGCGGAGGCCAACGTCACCACCGCGGCCATGGTGACGGTGCGTATGATGATGTCGAGATTGGACGGCAGCAGAAGCTCGCCATAGGTCTTCAGCGTGAACTCCCGGTTGATGAGGCCGGAGAACTCGTCGATCGAGAAGAAGCTCTGCAGGAGCAGCGCGAAGAGCGCGCCGAGATAGATGACGCCGAGCCACAGCAGTGGCGGCGTGAGCATCAGAAAGAGCAGAAGTTTCGGCTGCCGCCAGAACACATCGGACAGACTGCCGAGGACGCCGCCGCGTGATGGCATGATCGCCCGCGCGGAAGCATGGTCGATATCGGTCGCCACGACGGTCATCGCTCGGCGCCCCATCTGCCGGAACCGCCTTCTTTCCTTCGCACCCCGGGGTGCGAAAGAGCGCAGACGTCAATCGCTCCTGGTGCGCTCATCCGGCGCAGAGGGAGACTGGTCACCGTTACCCTCCCTCGCCATCCATCAGATGGAGCTGTTCGCGGTTGAAGGTGAGCATGACCGTGTCGCCTTCCGGCGGCAGCGAAACGCCTGAAGGCACGGTCGCGTGCAGCCGCAGGCCGTCGGCTTCGAGAGCGAGCCTCGTCGTGGCCCCCAGATAGTTCGTTGCGACGATCTTTGCCGGAACTCCGTCACCGCTCACGGCGCGGCCTATGCGGATCGCCTCCGGCCGCAGGCTGCCCCAGCGCCGCTGGCCCGAATAGCGCTGCACGAAATCCGGCGGGAGTACGTTGGAAGAGCCGACGAAATCGGCCACGAAGCGCGATTGCGGCCGCTCGTAGATTTCCTCCGGCGTGCCGACCTGCCTGATCCTGCCGTCGTTGAACACGGCGACCCGGTCGGCCATCGAAAGCGCTTCGCCCTGATCGTGCGTCACAAAGACGAACGTGATGCCGAGTGTCCGCTGCAGGGCCTTCAGCTCCTCCTGCATCTGTTCGCGGAGCTTGAGGTCCAAGGCGCCGAGCGGTTCGTCGAGGAGAAGCACTTTCGGCTTGTTGACGAGCGCGCGGGCAAGCGCCACACGCTGCCTCTGGCCGCCGGAAAGCTGGCCCGGCTTGCGGGACCCGTAGCCCGGCAGCTGCACGAGCTTCAGCGCATCCTCAGCCGCCTGGAGCCTTTCAGCCTTGCCGATCCCTTTCACCATCAGCCCGTAGGCCACATTGTCCAGAACGTTCAGATGTGGAAACAGCGCATAGTCCTGGAAAACGGTGTTGACGTTGCGCCGGTAGGGCGGAACGCCTTCGGCCTTTTCGCCGAATATCTCGATATGACCAGCGGTCGGTTGCTCAAAGCCGGCGATCAGGCGCAGGCACGTCGTCTTGCCGGAGCCTGAGGGTCCGAGCATGGCGAAGAATTCGCCCGGCCTGATTTCCAGGTCCACGGCGTCGACGGCCTTCACCGCCCCGAAATGGCGGGAGACCTTTTGAAAGGAGACAGCCGGAGTCATTTGCTTGTTCCAATGGGTGGCTCGCAGCCCCCTCCCGCAGGAGGGGGCATG
>JBEVEP010000422.1:0-15884 GCA_040512755.1 Mesorhizobium sp. | reverse complement strand
TACATGCCGAAAGTCGGCGCCAAGGGCCTGGACATGATGTATCGGACCTGCACGATCCAGGTGAATCTCGACTTCGAAAGCGAAATGGACATGCGCCGCAAGATGCAGGTCTCGCTCAAGCTGCAGCCGCTTTCGACCGCGCTCTTCGCCAATTCGCCCTTCACCGAGAGCCAGCCGAACGGCATGCTGAGCTGGCGAGGCGACATCTGGCGCGACACCGACAACCAGCGCTCCGGTCTGCTTGAGTTCTGCTTTTCGCCAAGTTTCGGGTTCGGCGACTATGTGGAATGGGCACTCGACGTGCCTATGTATTTCGTGATCCGTGACGGCCACTACCACGACGTGACGCATGTGACCTTCCGCCAGTTCATGAATGGCGCTTTGAGGGATTCCGTGCCGCAGGGACTCCCCACGATCGGAGACTGGGCCAATCATCTCTCGACGCTCTTTCCGGATGTCAGGCTGAAACGCTTCCTTGAAATGCGGGGCGCCGATGGCGGACCGTGGCGGCGAATTTGCGCGCTGCCGGCGTTCTGGGTCGGATTGCTCTACGACGAGGCGGCTCTCGATGCCGCGGAGACGCTGACCTCCGACTGGACCTACCAAGAGGTACGAGCGATGCGTGATGCGGTGCCGGAAGCTGGTATAGGTGCTGAGTTGCGCGGCACGACATTGCGTGAGGTCGCGCGGGAGGTGTTGACCATCGCGCGCATGGGCCTCAGAAACCGCGCCCGCAAAAACCGCGACGGCTACGACGAAACCAACTTCCTTTCGCCGCTCGACGAGGTTGTGGCGCGCGGAACGACCAGCGCGGAGGAAATGCTGAACGCCTTCCACACGCGATGGGGGGATTCGATCGAGCCGGTGTTCCTGGAATACGCGTACTAGCCGCCCTCGACGTGTGTGGGAGGCATCGAGACGGCTTCCATCGGCAAGTGAGAATCTTGAATGATGCCGCTTGGCCTTCGATAGTGATCGCCGTAACCTAAGCAGTTGAACCGGCATGAAAATTTTCCACCCGGTCTTTTTGCGAGCGGTGGCTTTGTCAGGTTTCTCCATGTCACATGCAATCTGAAAAGTTGACAGACTTTTCGGACAAGATCATGCGTTAAAACAAACCTGGAGCGCGGCAGGATGCAGCCGGGCATCACTTCGCTTTAGACTTCGCTCAACGACTTACCGAGGAGTACCCGTCATGCTTCCACTTTTCGACATGCTGGCCAATGCCCAGAACGGCAGCGGAATCGAAACGCTGGCGCGGCAGTTCGGTCTCACACAGCAGCAGACGCAAGCCGCGCTGGACGCGCTGCTTCCTGCCTTCAGCCAGGGGTTGAAGCGGAATGCGTCGGATCCCTACGGGGTCGGCGCTTTCCTCAACGCGATGGCGAGTGGACAGCACGCCAAGTATTTCGAGGACGCGTCAAAGGCCTTCGCGCCTCAGGGCGTCCAGGAAGGCAACGGTATTCTCGGCCACCTGTTCGGTTCGAAAGAACTTTCCCGGGCCGTAGCCAGCCAGGCGGCGCAGGCCACCGGCATCGGACAGGACGTTCTGAAGCAGATGATGCCGGCCATTGCATCGATGCTGATGGGCGGATTGTTCAAGCAGTCCACGGGTCAGCTTCAGGCCGGCGGTTTCGGCGGCGCCAACAATCCGCTCGGCGAAATCATTGACCAGATGATGCGCCAGGGCGGACAGGCGCCGCAGCAGCGGCAGGCGCCCAATCCTGCCAACCCGTTCGACAATCCTTTCGGAAAAGTGCTTCAGGATATGTTTGGCGGTGGTGCCGCCCAGCAGCAACAACCGCAGGCCAATCCGTATGGAGACAATCCGCTCGGCAAGATCTTTGAAGAGATGCTGCGCGCCGGGCAAGGCCGGCAGCAGCCGCAGGCCCAACCGGAGCCCCGGGTTGACCCCAATCCCTCCGGCCGGCCGCGAAATCCATACGACGATCTCTTTGGCGAAATGTTCGAAACCGGCCGCAAGCAGCGCGACGAATACCAGAAAGGCGTGGAATCGATCTTCGATCAGTTCACGAAGGGCATGGACCGCTACAGATAGTCGGCCCATCACCCTTCACCACAAGCTGGCTTCGGGTGACAAAGAAAAAGCCCGGCCTTCTCAGGCCGGGCAATGTGCAGGCTACCGGGGGAGCCGGTTCGGGAGTGTGGGAGCGCCTGCAGTAACTGAGCTTAGGCAACCTCACGAGCGAGGCACTCTCTGGCGCGGACCTGAGCGATCGCGCCAAGGCGAGTTGTCGGATCAAAATCGAATGGCGAATTGATCGCGACGTAAAGATCGACGCGGGTCAAGCCGATATCGGCCAATTCGGCGTCGGTCATGTTGCCAAGCTGGTAAAATTCACGGCGATTTTTCCAAGCCCGGTAATAGGCCGAGATCGCATTCATGGCACGCTTCACGAGAGCGGGGCGCGTCACGAAATGGATCGCCGAGGTGCTGTGATCAAACGTGGTCATGGTCAATCTCCTTTCTTTCGGGCGGACGCGGGCGAACCCACTGGAGAGACCACACACGAACAGCAAAAGCGGCGTCCGGCTTTCACCCCTCACGCATCGATAAGTGCGCGACAGGCAGAGCCGGTTCCGCCTTCAGCTGGCCGGGCAATGGGAGGATGCAGCCACACCAGGAAGGATCCACACGCGTCGTATGGACGGCACGAACATTGCGCTCGATCCATTGATTAGTCCAACGAATGTTTCTAATCTTTACCATCAACATTGATGATGGATTTTTCCCATGGTTCCGCTCGATCTCGATCAACTGCAGACATTCATCTCCATCGCCGATACGGGAAGCTTCACGAGAGCGGCCGACGAAGTTCATCGCACCCAGTCTGCCGTTTCGATGCAAATGCGCCGGCTCGAAGAGCGAATCGGCAAACCGTTGTTCGAAAAGGACGGCCGAACGAACAAGCTCACCGAGGATGGCGAAAAGCTGCTCGGCTATGCGCGCCGCATGATCCGGCTAAACCGGGAAACGATGGCCGCGTTTGATGATTCAAGCCTCCAGGGTCATATCCGCATTGGCACTCCGGACGACTATGCCGACCGCTTCCTGCCTGAGATCATGGCGCGGTTTTCGCGGTCGAACCCGCGCGTCGAGCTGTCGGTCGTCTGCGAGCCGACCTTCAATCTCGTGGAGCATATCAAGCGCGGCAATCTTGATCTTGCGCTGGTTACCCACAACGAATCGCGCCAGTCGCAAGTGGTGCGCAGGGAGCCTCTGCTCTGGGTGACGTCTGCTAACCACGCCACGCACGAACAGGAACTGCTGCCGATGGCTTTCGGCCGTCCCTCCTGCCAGTGGCGCCGCCATGCGTGCGACGCGCTGGACGCCATGAACCGCGACTACCGGGTCCTCTTCACCAGTTGGTCGGCAACGGTCATCATTGCGGCGGTCATGTCCGGTCTTGCTGTTTCGGTGCTGCCCGAATGCGCGTTGCGGCCTGGCATGCGTGTTCTTGGCGAAGCGGACGGTTTCAACGCCTTGCCGGACATCAAGATCGGAATCATTCGCGGCAATTCGACAAAGCCGGAGATCGTGGATGCCTTGGCGCGCCACATCAGCGAGAGCCTGGACAACATCTCTTTTCCTTCGCCTGAGGACGCGGGCAGTTTCGACTATGCAGCGCTTGGTTCTATCCGCGGCCGAAGGCTGAAGCCAAGTCATGTACTGCCGGGATGGTGAAAGCTCGGCCACCTTCACACCGATGGTATGACTATTCCAGCGGCGCGGCCTGCAAAATGGGCGACACGAATGGAACATTCCACGAGCCGCCCACGAAAAATGTCGCTTCGGGCCGGGTTACCGCCCTGTCGGCGCCGCCTGGAAACACCTTTCCCGAAAGCGCCAGCCCGCCGCCGACATAGGGCACCAGGCCAGCGAGCCACACATCGTGGGCCTCCGACCGGATATCGGCCGTCTCGATACGCGCCACACCGTTAGCGAGTTCGGCTTTGAGTTCGGCCGCCTTAATCGGGAACTCACCTTTGGCGACCTCCGCCAGCGCAAAGAAACCCGCTTGTGAGGCCCTTGTAAGGAATGCCGCCATATCGACGCCCTTGATCGCGCCAGGACCGAAACTCGCCGAAATCGATCCGTCCGCTTGCTGGAGCAGGCTGTCCCAGGATTTCGCCGGCCCGTTCAGCGTGACCGAGATCGTTCCGCGGCCAGTCGGCACCAGAGTCGGGAAACCTGTTGCGGCGCCGAATATCGCGCCATCGATGTCCGACGCCAGGATACGTAGTCCCGCCGTCTCCACATCACTGCTGTGGTCAAGCCGCATACCGGCTTGCAGCGTACCGCCGAACGCAGTTGCGTCCGAAATATCAAAAGCGGCCAGCCCGTCCTTCACTTGCGCCGTTGCGGCGACATCTGTCAGTCCGATGGAACCGACTGTCGCGCGCGCCGCCGAAAGGCGCAGGTCGAGCGCCATTTGATCGGCGATTGCGATATCGATCTCGCTGACCTCATCGCCGCCTGCGGATGTCAGCGGAGTAAATGCCGAGAGAAATGACCGCAGGTCTAGTGTGTCGAAGGCGAGCGTCCCGGCAATGCTTGGAATGACCCCCGCCAGAGAAACGTCGAGCACTCCCACTCCGGGATTTCCGTCGAGGACGATTTCCGTATCGTCGAACTTCGCGCGCTGAGCATTTCCCGTCAGGCGACCTGACATGGCGACCGACCCGATCGCATTCGTCGGAGCAATGTCACTTTGCGACCATTCGAGCAGCCGCGGTAGCGAAGGCGCGCTGAAAGTGAATTCCCCGTCGAGGTATGAGTCGGCGGCCATGTTAACCGCGCCCTCGAACGTCGCGGATACCGGATTCGACTTGGCCGAGAACGATACGGGCGCAACTCCCCCCGCGAACAGAATCAGCGGATTGGGCGACGCCAGTGTCAGCGTGATGCTTTCGCCACGCCAGATGCCCGTCGCGGACAGCTTGCCCGGCCGGTCGACGGTAGTCCAGTCGATGTTGCCGGAGAGACTAGTAACAAGTTCAACGTCCTTGCCGTCGCGGCTAGCAACGATGCGCCCGTCGCTGAATTCGATCGAGCCAAACGGATCGGAAGGCAGGGCGCCAAGGTCTGGGCTGGTGGGATTTGCGGCAACCACCTCTCTTGCCAATTCTACCGAGCGGACAATCCGTCCCCCTCCAGGCGTTATCGGCACATAGAACGGTCCGCTTGGCGCAACGCGCACAGTAGGCCGGATGATGCTCACATCCGAAAACACGATGTTTCCAGCCAAAGCCGCCATTGCTGAAAGGTCGATCTCGACGCGCTCGGCCTCCACAACGGGACGCCCGGCATCGCCCCACTCGGAGAGGGTCACATTGTTCAGCGTCGCGTGAAAGGTCGGAAAGACGTCGATTTCCGGAGCCGCACCCAACTGCACGCGATAGCCGGTTCGCGAGCTCATCTCGAGGCTGATGCGGTCCCGCACGATCTGGGTGGAAGCAATCATCGGAACAAAGGCGACGAGCAAAG
The DNA here is from genome assembly GCA_040512755.1 of Mesorhizobium sp. Classification (GTDB taxonomy): domain Bacteria; phylum Pseudomonadota; class Alphaproteobacteria; order Rhizobiales; family Rhizobiaceae; genus JBEVEP01. The sequence continues at coordinate 10,375 of JBEVEP010000422.1, read as the reverse complement.
CCAACGCAATAATGGCCAAGCCCAAGGCCCAAATGCCCCTTCTAACCATCGGTGATGGCATGTTGCCTCGTTGGTTCTGACGAATCGCGCTCAGGGCGGCCCGCCCAGCTTTCACTGTGGTGATTTAGCCGACCGCCGACTCATTTCAACACAAAATGCCCCGCAACCGCACTTGCCCACAAGCCCCGCGGCGCTTTTGGACCATACCTTGTCGCGGCGCCATGCAATATGCATAAGCGGCTTGCGATGGAGGATGATAAATGAGCGCTACTTCCCCCCTTTGGGCGCCGACCGCCGAGGCGGTCTCGAACGCGCCGATGACTGCGTTCATGCAAGCCGCATCCGGTAAGGCGGGAACAGACTTCCGGAATTATGCCGACCTTCATCGGTGGTCCATCGAAGCGCGCGAAGAGTTCTGGGAATTGATCTGGGACTTTTGTGGGGTGATCGGGGAGCGTGGCGACCGCACTCTCGTTGACGGCGAGAAAATGCCGGGGGCGACATTCTTCCCCGATGCGCGCATCAATTTTGCGGAAAATCTCCTGCGCAAGACCGGGTCCGACGACGCCCTGATCTTCCGGGGTGAGGACAAGGTCGAACGCCACATATCGTGGAACGAACTTCATGCGCTGGTGTCGCGGCTGCAGCAGCTTTTCCGTTCGCTCGGCGTAAAGGCCGGTGACCGCATCGCCGCGATGATGCCTAACATGCCGGAAACCGTGGCTGCGATGCTTGCCGCCACCTCTATCGGCGCAACATGGGCCTCGTGCTCGCCCGACTTCGGCGAGCAAGGCGTGCTCGACCGGTTCGGCCAGATCGAACCGGTCGTTTTCATCGCGCCGGACGGATACTGGTATAACGGCAAGGCGATCGAAGTCGGCGACAAGATCAAGGCGGTCGTCGCCAGATTGCCGAGCGTGCGCAAGACGCTGGTCGTCGACTATCTCGGCACGTCGAACGATGTTTCGGCCGACATAGACGGCGCCGTTACGCTTGACGCTGCGATTACCGGGTTCGCAGAAAAACGCGTAACCTATGAGCGCCTGCCGTTTTCGCATCCGCTCTACATTCTCTTCTCATCCGGCACGACCGGCATTCCGAAGTGTATCGTCCACTCGGCGGGCGGCACGCTGATCCAGCATGTGAAGGAGCATCGGCTGCACGCGGGAATCTGCGACGGCGATCGCTTCTTCTACTTCACCACTTGCGGCTGGATGATGTGGAACTGGCTGGTTTCAGGGCTCGCCTCCTGCGCAACACTGTTGCTTTACGACGGTTCGCCTTTCTACCCCGACGGCAACGCGATCTTCGACTTTGCCCAGGCCGAGAAGATGACTTACTTCGGAACGTCGGCGAAGTTCATCGACGCCGCCCGAAAGGCAGGTCTCGAGCCGATCAGAACGCACGACCTTTCCAGTTTGCGCACGCTTTCGTCCACCGGGTCGCCGCTTTCGCCGGAAGGCTTCGCCTATGTGTACGAGGCGATCAAGAAGGACGTGCATCTGGCTTCAATTTCGGGCGGAACGGATATCGTTTCGTGCTTCGTGCTCGGCATTCCGACCGAGCCGGTCTGGATCGGAGAGATCCAGGGACCGGGGCTCGGCATGGCCGTGGACGTGTGGGACGACGAAGGCAAACCCGTACGCGGCGAAAAGGGCGAACTCGTTTGCACGCGCGCCTTTCCATCGATGCCGGTGATGTTCTGGAACGATCCCGGAGGCGAAAAATACCGCGCGGCCTATTTCGACCGCTTTGACAACGTCTGGTGCCATGGCGATTTCGCCGAATGGACTGAACATGGCGGCATCATCATCCATGGACGGTCCGACGCGACGCTCAACCCCGGCGGTGTCCGCATTGGAACGGCCGAAATCTACAATCAGGTCGAGCAATTACCGGAGATTGCGGAAGCGCTTTGCATTGGCCAGGACTGGGAAGGCGATGTCCGGGTCGTGCTTTTTGTGCGGCTGGCGGAGGGTGTGGCGCTTGACGCTGACCTCGAGAAGCGCATCAAAACCAAGATCCGTACCGGCGCCAGCCCTCGTCATGTTCCTGCGAAGATCATCGCGGTGGCCGATATTCCGCGCACCAAGTCAGGAAAGATCACGGAGCTTGCCGTCCGTGATGTGGTTCATGGGCGTCCTGTGAAGAACAAGGAGGCGTTGGCCAATCCGGAAGCGCTCGAGCTTTTTCGTGGGCTCAAGGAGCTTGAGGATTGAGCGGCAGTGGGCCGTTTATGGTTAGCAAAAGGTAACTACAAAATTTACCGAGAATTCACGGGTGATACACTTCAGTAAACTTCGGACCTTTCCGGTAAGTATTTGTTAAGGATTGACGCCGATAGTCGTGCGTAACTTGAGGGAGAAATCCCGTTCCTCGGCAGCCTCCGCCGCAGGAGCTAGCTCAAGTCCCCGTTGTAACAGCTTTAGCTTTCAGGCGCCCTCTCGGGCGCTTTTTTTTGCCTGCACGTCGAACCCAACCGACACGTCAAGCTGGAGTGTCGAATCCAGCTTCCCTGTCACGCATCAAGGCGCTCGACAGAAGGATAACCGGCGCCAGCGCAGTGAGGATGATCACGATCGCGGCGACGGCCCCCTCCTCCGGCGCACCGCGCGATGCATTCTCATAAACAAAGGTCGCCAGCGTGTTGAAGCCGAAAGGGCGAAGCAGGATGGTTGCCGACAACTCCTTGATCGTGTCCACGAACACAAGCACGGCAGCAGTCAGGATGGCTGGCTTGAGAAGGGGGAGCAGAACGTTTGCGGCGCTGCGGGCTGGCGTTCGCCCGAGGCTTCTTGCCGCCTCGTCCAGATGCGGCGGCAGTTTTTCCATGCCGGAATGGATGGCGCTTTCCGCCAGCGCCAGAAAGCGGATCACGCAGGCAAGCACGACTGCTCCAGCCGAGCCGGTTAAAAGCAAGCCGGTCGAGATGCCAAAATTGGCGCGCATGAATGCATCGAGCCCATTGTCGAAACGAGCAAGCGCAAAGAGCAGCCCCAGTCCGAGCACACCGCCGGGCAGTGCGTAACCGACTGCGGCCAGCCGCACGGCGGTCCTGATCAAAGGCGAACGTGAAAGCCTGACCGCATTGATGAGAAACAGGGCAAGCAGCACCGTAATCGTAGCGGAAGCTGCGGCGGTCAGAATGCTATTAAGGAAGGCGTCGGAGAGGTCGGGAGACAGAAACTGCTCCATTCTTCGCGATGCATATTGTCCGAAGACGAAAAGCGGAATGCCGAACCCGGTGAGTATGGGCAGCATAGCCGCCAACGTAGCTGCGAACCCTGCAGGCCCCCTGAGTTTCGTCCTGGGCGGATAGGCTCTCATATGGGTAGCGCGCCCGGTGTGGAAGCGCTGATTGCGGCGCGCCCAATGTTCGGCAACGAGCAGCAGAAAGACCAGGGCAAGCATCACCAGCGCGATCTGCGCGCCGCCTTCCAGACTGCCTCGGTTGAGCCAAGTCGTATATACCGAGAAAGTCAGCGTATGGACGCCAAGATATTCCGATGCGCCGATGTCGTTGATGGTTTCCATCAGCACCAGCGCAGCGCCTGCTACGATGGCCGGCCGGGCAACCGGCAGAAGCACTTTCCAGAATACTTTTGACGGCCGGGCTCCGAGCGTGCGCGCGACGTCGGCTATGTTGCGGCCCTGCATCAGGAACACGACACGCGTGGTCAGGTAGACGTACGGATAAAGGACAGAAGCGAGCACGAATGCCGCCCCCGGTGTGGAACGGATGTCGGGGAACCAGTAGTCGCGGATCGTCTGAAAGCCGAAAAGTGAGCGGATCAATGTCTGGATCGGCCCGGAATAGTGGAAGAATTCGCCGAAAGCATAGGCAGCCAGGTAGGGCGGCACGGCGAGCGGCAACACAAGCGCCCAGGAGAGAACGCGCCGGAAAGGAAAATCGAACGCCACAACGAGCCACGCAGAGGCAACCCCAATGACGGTCGTTGCAGCCGCAACCAGTATCAGCAGTACCAGAGTCGTACGGCTCGCGGCAGGAAGCACATTGGCGGCCAGGTGTGGCCAATCGTTGCCGCTCCCCGTGAGCGCCACGAAACCAAGCGAGATGAGCGGCAAAAGCACGAGGCCGGACAGCGCCAATGCAAACACATGCAGATAGGGGTGCCAATCACGCTTCACACGGCCAGCAACGGCGCCCCTGTTTGCCTCACCCTGAAAGTCTTGAAAGCCGGCCATGAACAGACCCGACCGATGGAGTGCTTTGCGAAACTTCAAGCCCGGCCTTTCCGGTCGACTTCAAACACCGTTCCGCCAGTCTCGGAGTTGCACCGATAGATCGATGCGAAGAACGTAGCGCGGCGAAACACCATGGACGATCCGCCGCGCGACCATTTCTTAGCTGCTTGGGCCGTCGTCGAGACCGACGCGGTCGACCATTTCAGATGCTTCCTTCCGGTGCTTGGCGATCTGGGCAAGCGGCAGCGTATCAGCCTTGAGTTCGCCGAAGGCCTTCACGATCTCCGACGGTTCCAGTCCTGGCTCGACCGGGTATTCGAAGTTCTTCTCGGCATAGACTTGCTGCGCCTTGTGGCTGGCGAGGAATTGGATCAGCTTCACCGCATTGTCGCGGTGGGGAGCATGCTTGGCCAGCGCTGCTCCGGAAATGTTGACATGGGTAAGGCCGTTTTCGAAGGTGGGGAAGATCACGTTGATCGCGTTGCCCCATTCCTTTTCCTTCGGATCCTTCTCGTTGGTGCGCATCAGCCCGACATAGTAGGTATTGCCGAGTGCGATATCGCATTCGCCCGCTGCAATAGCGCCGGCCTGCGGGCGGTCTCCACCGTCGGGCTTCTTGGCGAGGTTTGCCTTGAGCCCCTTCAGCCACTCCTCAGTCTTCTCCGTACCCCAATGCTCGATTGCCGCCGAGAAAAGAGCAAGATTGTAATCATGCTGGCCTGAGCGCATGCAGATCTTGCCCTTCCACTTGGGGTCGGCGAGGTCGGCATAGGTGATCGCCGTGTCCTTCACGCGATCCTTGGAGGCATAGACGACGCGGGCGCGCTTCGTCACACCGAACCAGTGGCCGTCGGGATCGCGGTATTCGGCGGGTAGTAACGAATTGACGGTGTCGTCCGTCAGCGGCTGGGTGATGCCCTTTTCCTTGGCGGCCGTGAGGCGTGCGATATCGACCGTCATGATCACGTCGGCTGGCGAATTCTCGCCCTCGGCAAGAATGCGCTCCTCCAGGCCTTTGTCGAGGAACAGGACTTCGGTTTTGATTCCGGTCTCTGACGTGAAAGCCTCGAGAACAGGTTTGATCAGTTCCGGCTGGCGATAGGTGTAGATGTTGACCGTGCCATCGGCGAGAGCCGAACCGGCGATAAGCGCTGATACGGCAAATGAAGCAAGGCCGGCAAATCTCCGCCGGGTGTTTCCGATTGTCATTGGTTGTCTCTCCTGACCAGTAGGGTTCAAGGCCCCGTGGACGAACGTCGGTTCTGGATATCAGCATCCGACCCTGTCTATTGAGCGAATTGATTCCGACCGTCAAGAGAAAGTCAATAAATTCAATAGTTTAGAATAGTTCTAAACTGGAGTAATTTTCACTGGTTTCAAAGGCTTGCGCGTTGACCAGAATTTTCATTCACGAAGATTTGGCCGCGTTTGGATACTCAATCGGCCAGGACACGGGTCGATGGGAAAGTGATCTCTACTAACGTCCCCTCGCCGGGCGCCGAGAGTATGGAGAACTTCGCCCTGTTCGCTTCGACCATCGCCTTGGTCAGCGGCAGGCCCAAGCCCGTCCCGTCGCCGCGGCCGCGCTTCTTCAAAGTGTTGATCTGTTTGAATGGCTTCAGCGCCTGTTCGATCTCGGCCTGGCTCATGCCAATGCCGGTGTCGCGGACGCGCATGACGATATCGCCGCTTGGCTCATAGGCGGTCGACACGATCACTTGGCCGCCGGCCTGTGTATAGCGAACGGCATTGGACAAGAGGTTGAGAGCGATTTGCCTTACGCTCCGCAAATCGGCCACCACTTCTGGCAGCCGGGAGGCGAAGCTCGAGCGGATAATCACCCTTTCGCGATTGGCCTGCGGCTGCATCATCGCGACGATCTCAGCCAAAGTGTCGTTCAAAGACACCGCCTCATAGGCCATGTCCTGCTCGCCTGCCTCGATCTTGGAAATGTCTAGCAGGTCATTGACCAGGTCGAGCACGTGATTGCCCGAACGGTTTATGTCGCGCAGGTAGTCGCGATAACGGTCATTGCCGATCGGTCCGAACTTCTCGTCGATCATCAGTTCGGAGAATCCGATGATGGCGTTGAGTGGCGTGCGAATCTCATGGCTGACGCGGGCCAGGAAGTCAGTCTTCTGCGAGGATGTGCGCTCGGCCTGGGCTCGGGCCTGAGTGAGCTCCTCCTCTGCGCGTTTCCATTGGGTGATATCCCGCACGACGGCGCAATAGCCGCTGTCGTTCGGCAGCCGGCCGATTGTCATGAAGAGCGGGATGAAACGGCCTTGTGCTTCCCTGCCAATCACTTCGCGCCCATCGTTCAGCACACTCGCGACACCGTGTTCGGTGAGCCCGTTGAGATAGTCCTGAGCCGCGCGCTGGCTTTCGATGGCAAACAAGGAGGCGAAGGGCTTACCCACGACCGCGTCATTGTCGAAACCGAACAGCGCCTCCGCGGCCCGGCTGATTGAACGGATCGTGCTGTCGGCCGCGATCAGAACGACGCCGTCCGTCGCCGTATCCACAATGGCCCGCATTTCGGCAACCCGCGCCTGAAGCTCGGCCACTTCCGCAGACTGATCGACCACAGCCGGAACCTGCACCGGCGCCAACACGTCGTGCGCCGGTTCGAGAGGCGACTTGCGCAAAGCCAGGAGCAACGCCTTGCCGCCATTCCAGGGCGCTGATTGCAGATGGGCCTCAACGGCGATCTCCTCGCCGCCTTTGGCGATCAATCTCATCCGGGACTCGCCAGTCTGGCCCGTTTCCCGGTAGGGTTCCCCGAACAGTATCTCCAATCCGCCGGCTGCTGCCAGGTCGTCGATGGACTGGTAGCGTGTCAGGTCGAGGAATTCCCGGTTGGCAAAGTGCAACGCGTCGCCCGAATGAACGAGGAGCGGTACGGGCAGCCTCTCCAGAATGGATGTGTCGACGCGTGCGCCCTCACCAGCCCCGGCCGTGACCGTCGAGAAGGCTGAGGGAAGAAAGCCGGTCTTGGGCAGAGCGAGAGCCGGTCGTTCGTCCTCCTGCGGTTTTGCCGAGGCTGTCGACAGACCGCCGCTGGATGTTTCGGCTCCTTCCAGCGTCGCGGTTTCGGCAGCGTTTTCCTCAATTGTCAGACTGCCATTCGAGGCGTTTTCGTCTTCCAGAGTCACGGTTTCGGCAGGGCTTTCCGCGTCGCGCACTTTGTCCCCTGGCACGGCTTGATCAGCCAGGAGCTCACCAGGCCGATCAGTTTCAGAGAGCCCTTCAGTGACGTGCCCTAACGTTAGGGGTGCGCTTTCCGGCGCTTGAACAGTTGTATCGGGCACTTGCTCCTGCGCCGTTTCCCCCGCCTTGGCGCTCCCGTCTTGCTTAGCCGGCTTGCTCTCCTTTCTCAGGCGATCGCCTATCTCCCGGAAAGCGATGCGCTCGACAGGGGTCAGACCTTTGTCGTTGGCCGAGGCGCGATGTTCGGCAAGCCGGACCACCTTGTCGGTGGTCTGCGGGTCTGGTGGCGGCGCAATCGAGATCGCCGGAACGTCCCCGTCGAACGGATCGCTGATGTGTTCTTCGGCATCGCCTTCGTGCACGCTCTGGGACGCCAGTCCATCCGGCTCAGGTGCGGAGGCAGGTTCATCCGGCACCGACGGGATCACCAAAGCCATCCCCAGCGCTTCCGGGTCATCGACCGCATCGCCTCCACGCGCGACCCCGAATCCCCGAAAACCCTCGAAATTGCGTGCGCGCCCATAGACGGGCAAAGCCGCCAGGTCGACGGGTATCCTGAGGTTTGTTCCGGTCACCGGCCAAAGCACCGATCTGCCGGACCACGTGTCGCGGCGGTCCAGCAGGCCCGCAATCTCGCCTGTCGGATCAAAGCCGAAGATCATGGAAACATCGCGGAACCTTCGTCCAACGATATCGGCCGCAGGAGCGCCTACCGCCGCCGCGAATTCGGCTGAGATGGAGCTGAACCGTCCCTCCGCATCCGTACGCCATACGAACCGGACAGGCGCTGTATTGCGTTCCGGCACCGGCACGCCCGCATCGTTTGCCGCTTCGCCGCGGCCTCCATTGTCGGGTAAAGCCGTAGAAGACTGCACGACCGGAACGTCCTTGATTTCGACGTCATCCGGAACGGACGCGACATAGGGGGCATTGTCCTCCGCGATCTCGCTCGCAGGGACCACTTCGTCGACGACGATAAGCAGATGCAGTGCCGGCTCGTCGGTCAGCTTCCCGAAGCCGGCAGGCAGATGGGCGCCCTTGGCAGGAATGAGCCGCTTCACCAGCCGGTCAGGTTCATCGTGGACCTCCTCTACCAGCATTGTCAGCGTTTCCTCAGTCAGGCCAAGTTCGGCAAAACCTTTCGAGGCTGCCGCGACTGTCCCGTCAGCATTGACCAGAGCAGCAAAGCGACCCGCTTCGCTGAGACCTCCAATTGCACTTTCCGCAATCTCCCTCGGGCTGCGCGATGCCAATTGTTCCGCCGGTAGCGCCAGCAGCACTGCCTGCACGCCATCCGGCAGCGTGATCGCACTTGCGAGCAAAGGCACGGCCCGGCTGCTAACGCCGGTCGCCAGGCGCACGGCAACACCGGCGTTGCGGCCGATGTTTGGAAAGCCGGCCGTTGCCATGATCTGGCGGCGTGCGACGGGGGAAAACCGTGCGGCCGCCCCGATGATTGCCTCGATATCCGGATAACCGAAGACCGCCGCCCCCGGGCCGTTTGCCCAGAACACGTCCTCCAGGTCGGTCGAAAGGATAGCGAGAGCGTCGCCTGCGGCAAAACGCTCGCGCACATCATCCAACACAGCGATATCGATAAAGGAGTATGTCGCTGATGTCATAAATGGACCGGTTCGCTTTTGGCTCTGAGGTGCCTGCCATTAACGCATTGTTAATAAAAGCTGACGAGGCCCACGTCCAGAAAACAGCGCGTCTGCGCCAGCCAATTTCGCCTCTTGGTTAACCCACAACCATGCCTGCTGCATCGCAGCAAACTTGTTGCAACGCACAAGGAACTATCATATTAGTGGGCCATAAGTACGGGTGTGGGTATCTCCATCAGCCACATGAAGGATAGGAAATATGTCCAAGACTGCTATCAAGACCGGCGAAACTGTTGAGACCATCGAGTTCCCGGCGTTCGATCCTAGCAAGGCTACCGATCAGCTTCGCTCCTTCGCCGAACAGGGCGTCGAGCAGTCGAAGGAGGCTTATACCAAGCTCAAGGTCGGCGCTGAAGACGCACAGAAGGCAATCGAGTCCACCTTTGAAACGGCCAAGTCGGTCGGCAGCGAGTTGTCGCTGAAGACAATCGCCGCGTTCCGCGCAAATGCCGAAGCGAACTTCTCGCATCTCGAGGCTCTCGTTGGCGTGAAGTCACTTTCGGAACTGGTCGAACTGCAGACCGCCTTCGTCCGCAAGCGCGTCGAAATGACCGTCGAGCAGGCCAAGGAATTCCAGGCGCTGACCACCAAGGCTACGACCGAAGTGGGGAAGCCGGTGAAGGATGCCTTCGAGAAGGCCCTGAAAGACCTTAAGGTCGCCTGATCCACGGGCTTCCTGCGTCGGCGGCAGAGCTGGGCTCACCGTCCGAAGCTGAGAATAAAGGCCGGGTCTCTCCCCGGCCTTTTGCTTATGCAAGATGGGCAGCAAAACAGTTGGCGGCACGCCGTCATTGGCCTTGAAAAATGCCAGATTTATCCGTAAGGACGCTTCGCCAGACGCTGGCATGTGCGGTTGTAGCTCAGTTGGTTAGAGCGCAGGTTTGTGGCACCTGAGGTCGGTGGTTCGAGACCACCCAACCGTACCAGTTTACTGAGGACTGAAAACCCATTAACTCCTTGAAATCATTAACACTGTGGTTCGGCAGACAGCAGCGGACTTGACAAACCCGTTGATTTTGTGCCTCAAAATGTGCCTCAATGTGTGCCTCAAGGTACTGCCAAGGAGGACTGTAAAGATGGGCAAGCGACTTCAGTTCACCGATGCGGACCGCTTTCTGGTCCTGCGGAACCGGACCTACCATTACAAACGCAGGGTGCCGGCCACGGTGGCCAAGCAGGACCAGAGGGCGCCCTTCGTCCGTCTTTCCCTTAAGACCAACGACCTCGCCCTGGCCCGCATCAAGCGTGACGAACTGGAGGACGCTGACGACACCTACTGGAGCAAGCTCACGCTC
>JBEVEP010000410.1:0-29790 GCA_040512755.1 Mesorhizobium sp. | reverse complement strand
TGGGGTCGCCCTGGAGTGCAATCGGCCAGGTTAACATTGGCGGATATCGCGTTGCAGGAAGCTGCACGGGGACTTTGATTGCTCCCACCGTCGTAGTGACAGCTGCCCATTGCCTGATCGACCGTTTCCGGGGGTCGCCCTTTCCAGTCCGCGATATCCATTTCCTGGCAGGCGTACACCGCGACAAAAACCTTGGGCACTCGGAGGCTAAGTGCATGAAGTTCCCGCCAGGGTTTCGGCGGGGGAAGGTGGGCACGGACATCGCCACGATTGTCCTAGCCCAACCGCTTGCAGTTGATCCAATTGCGCTTGCCGAGCCTGCGCCCTTCCGCGAAAACCGTGCCCTTGTTCATGCCGCCTATCCGGCCGATCGCAGATACCAACTCATGGCCGACGCAACGTGCCGGACGCTGAGGCAAATGAGCGGGGTCTGGGCCACCACCTGCGACAGCTATGTCGGCAGCTCCGGTGGCCCCGTTCTCGTCCACCAGGATGACCAGATGCGCTTGGCGGCTATCATGGTGGGAGCAGGTGGAACTGAAACGTTTGCGGTTCCACTGGAGGGATGGCCCGGTCTGCCGCTTGGACCGGACTGTCCTTGAAAACATCGCAATGGCGGTCGGCTACAGCGTCCTTCTTCCACTGCTTCTGTAGTTCGGCGATGGCGGCGCGGGGTAGGTCGAGTTTGTCGCGCCCATATGGATAACAAAAAACTAACAGAAATAGCTTATAGAAATGGGCTCCAGAACCTCTTGCAGAATTTCCAGAATAGCGATTTGCGAGGCCTGAAATGAGCGACAATAAGATTTCGCGCCGGCTGGTGCTTGGTGGCCTGGCACTTATGCTTTCGGGATGCACGCGGGCGAGTGGCGCCATGTCTCTTGCCTTCCCGGAGCGACCGCTCCCTGATTCTCGTTTCCTACGCCAGCGTGTGCCGTATGACGGAGACGAAAGACCCGGCACGATTGTCGTGGATATAGCCGATCGGTTTCTCTATGCCGTCGAGGAGGATGGTTGGGCAACGCGCTACGGCGTTGCCGTGGGCGAGGAGGGGCTCACGTTCACAGGCAGGGCGACCGTAGGCCGCAAGGCACGCTGGCCATCGTGGATGCCCACCGCCAGCATGATTAGCCGCAAGCCGCACCTGTCGGAATTTGCAGGCGGGGTTCCCGGCGGTCCGAACAATCCGCTCGGCGCACGCGGGCTTTATCTCTACCAAGGCAGCCGCGACACGATGTTCCGGATACACGGTACAAACGAGCCATGGTTGATTGGCACGGCGGTGTCGAACGGGTGCATCCGCCTGACGAATGACAACATCATAGACCTCTATAACCGCACGCCTTTGGGCACGCCGGTGCTGGTCACTTCACTGCGCGGTCAAGAGGACGGTTTGACTTAGTGAAAAGCGATCTGAGTAGCTTGGACTACGCCGGCAGATACGTGCGTCGAGCAGGCTCACTCCCGCAGTATCCATGTTTCAGATGCCGGATCCGTCGAGTTGCTCAGCGTCGTCACCCTCCCACGGGGGTGGCATATTTGAAGTTGTGGAAGTCGAAGTCTTATCCAAGCTCGCGTTTGGGAGCGGCATCCAGCACTTCAGCTCTGGTTCCGCGTATCCGATGACGCATCCCGGATAGGAGTCCGCGGCGCGCCATCCCTCGAGTCCGAGCCGGTCCGCCTTGGCCCAATAAGCCACGTCAACTTCCGCAGGCCCCTGTTCGACGGGCCGTACTGTCACAAGAATCCTGCTGCCATCCCTCGGCGCGCTTGACATGGGACGCCAGCTATCAGGCTGCTGATCCATCACCATTTCCTCCTGCTCCGGCTGCACCAAGCGTTGCGTCGGCTGGAAGCGAGCGTCAACCACATAATCCAAGAATCCTCAAATGTTGATGCGTGGCAGATTCTACGTGCCACGATGGAGTTTCTGCCCGAACCAGGGGAAGGCTATGGATCGGCTTTGGTACCAGACATGACGTCTAGCGGCGCCGACGATGGTTGGCGCCTCGGTATGCCGCTCCTGGAGCAACACGACTGGCGTACGACGAGGTCGCACTGCAGGACGATCCTTCGACTGCGCGCACCGGCCTTACCCGATATGCGCTCCAGCAGAAGCTGCGCTCCCAGGCTGCCGAACGTTTCGGCCGGCTGGTCGATGACGGTCAGGAACGGTGACAACACTGCAAGATGCTCGACGTCGTCGAAGCACACGAGGCCCATGTCGTCGGGAACCGACAAGCCCCTCTCGCGCAGCGCCTGCATGGCGCCGACGACCGTCATGTTATTCACGGTGAAGATAGCAGTCGGCAGACGGTCGAGCATCAAGATTTGCTGGGTGGCGCGATAGCCGCCGATCTGATCCACAGTGGTACGGACGACCAATTCCTCGCGATAGGGAATGTCAGCTCCGGCGAGTGCCTCTCGATATCCCCGCAGCCGTTCGCGTCCGGTGGATGTATCTTCAGCGTCCGTTACATGGGCGATTTCGCGATGGCCGATGGCGACCAGGTGTTCAACCAGCCGCCGGGCGCCTGAGGCGCTGTCGCTGACGACAAGATCGCAGTCGAGATCGGGCAACGAACGATCGACCAGGACGACCGGAAAGTTCCTGCGCAGCAACGGAAAGACACTGTGACGTGAGTGATCGCTTGCGGGCGCGAGCAACAGCCCATCGACCCTATGTGAGACCAGGTCTTCGATATACTCCCGCTCAAGCCTGAGATCGCCCTCGCTGTTGCACAGGAGCAGTCTGTAGCCGGCCTTCCGGGCAGCAGTTTCGGCGCCCCGCACGACCGGTGAGAAGAAGGGGTTCACCACATCTGGAACGATCAGCCCTATGGTGGCCGTGTGCTGCGAGACGAGCCCGCGGGCGATCCGGTTCGGCACGTAGTCGAGGGCTTCGATAGCTTCCTCGACCCGTCTTTGTGTTTCTTCATCGACACCCGAGCGGCCGTTGATGACCCTGGAGACAGTCATTGCCGATACTCCGGCACGCTTTCCGACATCGCGAAGCGTAATGGGCACTACCGGCTCCTGTTAACTAACAATGATGTCTTGTTACATACCGGTCAATATTGCGCAATAGGTTGTTTTTTAGCTTGATAGTCTGCATATGTCATGCATTGTTATCGATAACAAACAAGCGCAAAATCTTTTGATGGGAGGAAAAGCATGAACCCGAAATCGCAATGGTTTTTTGGATGTGCCTCACTGGCAATCGTTGCGGGTCTGACGTTGACCACCGCGCCCGCGGCAGCCGAAGGCTCTTGCACCCCGGGCAAGACCAAGAAGATCGCCTTCATGTTGAAGCAGCAGACGGCGTTTCGTTATTTGAACGCCGACGTACCCTTCTTCAAGAAAACGGCGGAGGCAGCCGGCTATGAGGTGATTGTCCAGTCTGCCGAAAACGATGCCCAGAACCAGATCTCACAGGCCGAAAATGTCATCACCCAGGGCGTCGACGCCATCGTCATCCAGCCGGTCGACTTCAATGTTGCGAGCGGCATTGCCGAGATGGCAACCAAGGCCGGCATCCCCCTTGCATCCTATGACGATCTGATCCTTGGCGCTGCCCAAGCAGGATATATTGGCCGCGACCCGAAGGACGGCGGCGCGGAAGCTGCCCGCGCTGTCGTCGCAAAGGCGCCGAAGGGCAATTACGTGCTGATAGGCGGCGATGCCGGCCAGACCGGATCGACACTGATGCAGGAAGGCTATCACGTCGTGCTCGACCCTCTGGTCGAAAAGGGCGACATCAAGATCGTCATGGACCAGTTCACGCCGGCGTGGAAGACAGAACCCGCACAGGCCAATGCCGAGAACGCATTGACTGTCAACAACAACGATGTTCAGGCCTTTCTCGTATCCTATGACGGCATGTCGCTTGGCGTTCTACAGGCGATCGAGGCGGCAAAGATCGAACCCGGCAAGATACTGGTCACCGGTCAGGACATGGAATTGTCGGCGGCCCAGGCGATCGTTGAAGGTCGCCAGTTCGGCAGCCTTTGGCCCGCGCCCGATGAAATGGCAATCGCCGGAGCCAAGGCAGCGGTCGCAATGGCAGAATGCAAAGATATCGGGGCGACCACGACCGCGGATAACGGTTCCGGCCAAATTCCCTGGGTCAAGACGCCAATCTATCTCGTCAGCCAGGATCAGATGGCCGACTTCGTTTGCAAGCACCAGTTTTGGCTGAAAGTCGACGAAGTCTACAAGAACGTGCCGGACAAGAAGCCGGCGTGCCAATAGCCGGCCAGCGGCATGGCCATCGGCACCAGTTCGCCGAGTCCACGACGGTCGGCGCTTCCCGCCGACCGTTCTGATGCTGCGCCGCTTCTCGAAGCCTCTGGCCTGACGAAAGTCTTCCCCGGCGTGCGAGCCTTGGATAACGTCGATTTTTCGATTGCGTCTGGTGAAATCGTTGCATTGCTTGGGCAAAACGGAGCCGGCAAGTCGACGCTCATCCAGATATTCGCGGGCGCGCACGCGACGGGAAGCTATGCCGGTTCGATCACCTTCCGCGGCGATCCCTATCGCCCCGGCGGAGTTGCCGATGCAGAGGCCGCAGGGATTGCGCTTGTGCCGCAGGAGATCAATGACCTCTCCGAACTAACCGTCGCGGAAAACATTACGCTGAACGACGAGCCGACGCGCTGGGGCGTGATCGACGTCGCACGCCGTCTGCAAATCGCGAAGGAAGCTGTCGCTGAGTTTGAGCTCGACGTGGAGCCCAGTGCCCCGATGGCGTCGCTCGACCTTGCCACGCAACAGCTCATAATAATTGCCCGTGCGCTTGCCAAAAAGGCCCGCCTGCTCATCCTTGATGAGCCGACGGCAGCGCTGACGCAAATTGAATCCGTGCGACTCTTCGACAAGATGCGCGCCCTGAAGGCGCGCGGCGTTGCCATCATTTTTGTTTCCCACCGGCTGACCGAGATCTTTGCGATTTCCGACCGGATCGTGGTCATGCGTGATGGTCGAGTACGCGGGCGGCACGTCACTGCCGAAATCTCTCGGCAGGAGATTATCGCCGAGATGATCGGGGAAATGACCAGCCTGCCCCAGCGTGCTTCAACCACCGGTTTTGGCGAAATCGCGCTCGACGTGCGGAACCTGCGCGTTATCGATAGGGAGGGGCGCCCCCGCGTAAACGAGCTGGATGTGTCGGTTCGGACGGGCGAAGTCGTCGGCTTGTTCGGCCTCCTCGGCGCAGGCTGCATTGAAGCAGCGCTGGCGATCTATGGCGCGTATCAAGGTAAGCGCGAGGGACAGATCTTTGTCGAAGGCAGGGAAGCGTTGATCGATGGGCCCGAAGACGCGGTTGCACTTGGGCTGGGGCTCATGGCCCAGGATCGCCGCGACTGCCTGATCGCGGAGCATTCGGTTCGAGAAAATGTCGGCATTGCCAGCCTGGACAAGGACATCCGCAACGGAATACTCGATCCCGCTCTGGCGCAGCGTCGCGCGCAGGATCAGGCTGATGCACTGAAAATCAAGGCCGCCTCGGTTGAGGTCGAGGTGCAGACATTGTCAGGCGGCAATCAACAGAAGGTGCAGATTGCTCGCTGGTTGGCAGCCGAGACCCGCATCCTGATCATGATCGATCCAACGCGCGGAGTGGATGTCGGCGCGCGGCGTGAGGTAAAGGCGATCTGGTCTGAACTGAGCAGGAGAGGACACGCGCTCCTGCTGGCATCGACCGATGTCGAGGAACTTGTAGACGTCTGTGACCGGGTCGTGGTGATGAACACCGGCAGACCCGTCGGCGAACTCTCCGGCAGCGAACTGACGGAGCGCAACCTCGTGCGGATGGCATCGGATGACTGATCAGGACCTGCAGTTAGCGCAGCCGGAAGGCGGGCCCATCCGCCTCGAAGAAAGCCCGCTGGCGCGTCTGCTTCGCATCACCGCGCTGCGGAATTCGATGCTGCTAGTCGTTCTTGCTGCAGTCTGGTTTTTCTTCTATTTCAGCACCAACGGCATTTTCCTCAGCCAGCGCAATCTCGTCCTTCTGGCATTGCAGACCTCAATCGTGGGGCTGGCGGCGATCAGCGCAGTCATGCTTATCGTAACGCGGAATTTCGATCTATCGGTGGGGTCCGCTGTCGCCTTGGTCGGCGTTGTTCTCGCGCTGCTGACTGTCAAGCATGATGTCGGCCCCGTTCCTGCAGTCGCTGTCGCCATTGCAAGTGGGCTTCTCATGGGAGCATGGCAGGGACTTTGGGTCACACGCGTGGGCGTTTCCTCCTTCATTGTGACGCTCGCAGGAATGCTATATTTCCGCGGCATTTCAATGATTGCCACTAACGGCGCGACCGTCGCTCCGCTGCCGCGCAGCTTGACCGGCTTCGCCACTGGATTCCTGCCGCCTGCACTGTCGATCGGAGCGATTGTTCTGACCCTCATCGGCTATGCCGCTTTAAGGTTCTCCGAAATCCGCAAGGCGCAGGCTTTGGGAGTCACGCAGAATGCAGCGCAGGACCTCGCGCGTGCGCTCCTGCCCGCGATGTCTGCTGCCGTGATTGCCGCGTGGGTCTCGTCGCTCCAGGGGATTCCCTACCTTGTCCTCCTCGTGGCGATTTGTGCGCTCGCCGCGGAGTTTGTGATGCGGCGAACGAAGTTCGGCGCGCAGCTTTATGCCATCGGCGGTAATCCGGAGGCGGCCCGGTTGTCTGGCATCAATGCAACCCGGGTGATTTTCTGGAATTTTGTCATCGCGGGCCTGGGATACGGCATTACGGGCGTCGCACTCACAGCCCGTGTCAGCGGTGCGATTGGCGGTAGCGCGGGCCTGTTTCTTGAACTTGATGCCATTGCGGCCGCAATCATCGGCGGCACAGCCCTGTCAGGAGGACGCGGGCGTGTGCTCGGCGCGTTGCTCGGCGCCGTTTTGATGGGAAGCCTCAACAATGGCATGAGCCTTATGAACGTGCCAACCTTCTACCAGGATACGGCGCGCGGCGTGGTTCTCCTGCTCGCCGTGGCCCTCGATCAGTTGAGTCGGCGGCGCGCCACTGGCGCCCGTTGAGGACCGCTTGTGTCGGGAAAACGATCATAGTGCCCTACATCAGCAATGACCGGCTCGGGTCGGAAGCGAACGCTTTTCGCGACCCGGGCCCTAAATTCGATATGAGTTCGCAACGCTGGATCAGTACAAACGATCACGATTGCTCTGGTCGATGATCGCCTGCATCTATTCGACTGTTTCGGCGAGTTTGGCGTGGGCCAATGTCAGTCGCGATCTTTCCATCGCTGTTGCTAGGTTGCGGCGACAGGGGTCTGACTTGTTGCGCCGTCAAGGCGCTCGACGCGACGACCCGGACTACGCGGCGTGGCTTGCCAGCGAGATGCTCGCTGAGCTGCGCCGGGTATTTGTCGCCCATTGACAGAAGCTTCGGCTAGGCGGGTCTAGGGACCCAGTCGGGGCCTTGTCAACTTCCCAAGCTAACACGAATGGTGTCCTTGTAGGGATCGACCAGCACGCCCGAAAAGGCAGCAGGAGGGAAGTCGGAGATAAATCGTCAAGCAGATTGCGGCGGCGTGAGGTCAATTGCCCGCCGCAGTCGGCTGAGAAGCAATGTCTTTAGGGCATTCTGCGCCGGCTTTTCGACCATTCTGAAGGCCACGGCAGCGACGCCAAAAACTGTGACCATGTAAAGTGGGAGGAACCAGGGTTGGACCGCAAGGGCGACGCGTGAGACGCCTGCATATTCGAGGATCGCAATCGCGGCTATCTGGATCGGAATGTGTAGGAGGTAGGTTCCATACGTTGCGTCTCCAAACCAGTCCATTCTCGTCGTCCTGATCTGAAGCAGTGTATCCAGCGAAGCAGCGAGAAGGATCATTCCTGAGAAGAGCAGACTCATCTCGCCGAGCGTCAGGCCGCCGTCACGAAACCACCGCGAAACAACAAATCCAGCGATGGCAAGGATTGCGCCTCCCGATGCAATGAAAGCTGACCGCTTCAGGACTGTGTAGCAGGCAACGCCAAGGAAGAAGAACAGGGCGCACTTGACAAACATGTCGTTGAAACCGGCGATCGTGAGCGCAGCAGCGGCCACGATGCAGAAAACGGCCACGCGCAGTGGCGCCTTCTTAAGGCCGGGTAGGCAGGCAAGAAAAACGGCATAGATGATCACTTCGACGGAGATCGACCATGTCGGGGCGTTGAAGGAGTAGCCGCTCTCGAGCCCCCACGACTGTGCCATAAAAAGGTTGAGCCCGAAGTGGTAGGTGTCATTGAACGGATAGATCTGGAAGTGACCGAGCGATTGCAATGACATGTACTGAAGCAGCGCCACCAGCAGTAGCGTCAAAAGGTGGAGCGGATAAAGGCGCGCAAGCCGGTTGACGAAGAACGTCCACCCGTTAGTAGGTCTCAGAAGATATGTTGCCGCAAAAACGAAACCGCTGAGAACCCAGAACAGTTCGACCGCTAGGCCGCCCTGCTCGTAGAGCGGCCAGAGGATATCATAGAAGGGCTGTGTGGACCGGTTCTGTGGGCTGAGGCCGACACCCGCGTCCGGATAGAAGAAATGCTGATAGTGCCAGATCAGGACTGACGTAGCCGCGAGACCCCGGCAGATATCAATAAGCCTGTAGCGGACAGTTTCCAAGTGGCTGGCTCTCCTACTCTCGGCATCTAACACGATTTCCATTTAGAAGTACTCTACAAGTCGGCGAGCATCGGGACATGGTGGCCCGGAGCTACTTCGACCTGACCCCGGCGCGGTTGGGTGGATTTCTGACCACCGACCTCAGGAGCCGCAATAGCACTGGACGCGACCGGCAGGCGGCACAGCGAGGCGATTTCCGCAGTCTGATGACATTTTGATGCCACGATCCCAACCGGAAAGCAAAAAGGGCCAGCTTTTCCAGCTAACCCGTTGATTTTATGGTGGGCCCGGAGGGACTCGAACCCCCAACCAAGCGGTTATGAGCCGCCGGCTCTAACCATTGAGCTACAGGCCCCACGCCGGCTGGATAGTGTCTTTTTTACGCGCGCACAAGACGTGCGCCGCAATCGACCCATAATCGCCCCCTAACCACTTTGGTGAAGCCGTCGTCGGAATTGGAGAATGACATGAGACGATCTTTGCTGCCTTTGAGCCTTGCATTGGGCATTGCCCTTCCTGTAGCTGCGGGCGCCGTCGAGCCGCCGTCGCCCCGCATCATGGTGGTCGGGCAAGGCGAGAGCACCATCGCGCCGGACCTGGCCCTGCTGTCACTGAGTGTCATGCGCGAGGCGCCGACGGCGCGCGAGGCGCTGACAGCGAACAATGACGCGATGGCGGCGGTCATTTCCGCCATGAAGGCTGCCGGTATCGAGGAGCGCGATTTGCAGACGGCCGGTGTTCAGATTGCGCCGCGCTACAACTACACGCCAAAACCCGACGGAAGCCAGGAAGCCAAGCTCGTCGCCTACCAGGTTACAAACACGCTTTCCGTGCGGGTGCGCGATCTCGGCAAGACTGGTGAAATCCTCGACAAGTCGGTGACTCTTGGGGTCAATGAAGGGGGCGGAATCTCGTTCACCAACGACGATCCTTCGGCTGCCATGACGGAGGCGAGGAAGAAGGCAGTCGCCGACGCGATCTCCAAGGCCACGACGCTTGCCGAATCGGCAGGAGTGAAGCTTGGCAAGATCGTGGAAATTTCGGAGATGCCGTTTTCGGGACCCCCGGTGCCTATCTTGTCGAAATACGCCGATGCGCAGGCCAGCGCAGTGCCGATCCAGGCCGGGGAAAACGCCTACAAGGTCAATGTCAACGTTACGTTCGAACTGAACTGAACCTGCTTGGCGCAAGGAAAGAGGCCGGAGGGGTTGTCCCCTTCGGCCTTTCGTTTCCGAATATCAACATTTCCGGGAAGCCGCTGCGACGACTTATCGTCATCGGGCCGATGGTTCTCCTTACCCGATGATCGGGCAGCGCGGGGCGCGGGCGAAGGTCACAAAGACGCGCTCGCCTCGTGAGCGGCCCCGAACGGTGATCGTGCGCCGGTCGACATCGGCGATACGGGCGCGGTGAATGCCCATGCGTGCCGCTTTGTCCAGAGCGCGATCTGGGGTGCAGCTTCGCGCCCAACGATCCCGGCCACGGTATTCGCGATGCCGGTAGTCGTCCCTGTAGTCGTTCCGGTTGCCGTCGCGGAAATAGATGCCCAGTTCGCCGTCCTGAGCGAATGCCGGCGCGGCGGAGATGGCGCTGAGGCCAATGAGAGCCGAAACGGCGGCAGTCTTGATCTTGTTGAACATTCTATGTCTCCACTTTCTCGGGGGAGGTTGTCGATGCTTCTTCGCCGAAGCGATGACCGGAGACTGCACCAGACAAGCTGAATGGTTTGGGAACTGTCCATTCATCGGGCATTCATCGTGCAATTGGTTGATTGGAAAGGATTTTGATCGCTGATTCGAGCGGCAACGAATTCGGCAGTTCATCATGACCGGTGAACTGAATTCGGGGGGAGTTCTTTTGAAGGAGGTGACGACGACCGGCTGGACACACCGCTGCGCCGCCACTTCGGCGATCATGGTTCGTCTTCAAGCATATGATCGAAATAATCTTCCGGTTCCGACAGGTCGGTTTCCAATGCCGTTATGCGTCCGCGAACGGAGATTCCGGCTTCATGAACGGTATCCGTGCTGCCCGATACCAGCGGATGCCACCAGAGCAGGTCCTTGCCTTCGGCGAGACGGCGATATGCGCAGCTTGCCGGCAGCCAACTGATGGTCCGCACATTGGAGGGTGTCAGCCCCACGCAATCCGCGACTTTCTCGAGCCGGTGGGCATAGTCGGTGCAACGGCAAGTGGCCTGGTTGAAAAGCCGGCAGCCGACCGAGGTCCAATGGATTTCGCCGGTGTCTTCGTCCTCCAGTTTTGCAAGGCAGCATTTGCCGCAGCCATCGCAGATCGACTCCCACTCCGGCTGGGTCATCTCCTCCAGTGTCTTTGTCTTCCAGAATGGCTCTTCCATGCGGACCGATGTGGGACGAGACGTGATGCGGGTCAAGCCCGGTACGTGTCATGAGAGGGAGCAACTCTCGCTTTTCAAGTCCACACACTACCCGTTTGCCGGGATTGTCCGGCGAGGCCCACACCCGGTGTCCGGAACAAATCAATCGGCCGGGTGTTGCCGCTACGGCTGAATTAACAGGAGCATATTTTATGAATCGACAAACCCGGGTCCTGACAAGGATCACACTCAGCCTGCTAATGGCATCCGCACCATTCGCTGCATACACAGGCGATTTTGGCGGGATTCCATCAGTTGTGACCAACGGTATCAGGTCGGAGCACCCTGTTGTTCTCGCCCAGGCCGAAGGTGGGGGAGACGGCTCCGAAGAAGAGTTATTGAGAAAAGGACAGCAGCAGCAGCAGCAAGAGCAAGCGCCCGCTGCTGCAGAGCAGCCACCGGCACCGGCCCAGGAACCCCAGGCAGCGCCGGAGGCGCAACCCGCTGAGGAGCCCGTTGAGCAGCCCGCCCCTCAGGCCGAGCCGACCCCTGATCAGCCTGAAGCGCCGACAGCCGAGCAGCAGGTTCCTGATGCACCGGCCGAACCTCCTGCAGAACCGGAAGCGCCTGTGGCCGAGCCAGCGCCGGAGCCCGACGCTCCCGCAGCCAGCGAAGAGCCAGCGCCCCCCGAAAGTGCACCAGATGCGCAAACTCCTGCTGACGGACAGCAGGCGCCCGATGCTCCCACTGCTCCTGCCGCGGAGCCGGAAACAGCAGTCGAGCCGTTACCCGAGACACCCGAGGCCCCGGCGGCCAGTGAACAACAGGAACCGACCGAGCCAGCGGCCGAACCGAAAGGCGAGGCGGCGCAAAAGCCGGAACCGGCGCAAGCGGAGCCGGCGCCTTCTGCACCCGCCGCACAAGAGTCCACGACCGCGCCTGAGCAACCTGGACAAATAGAACAGCCCAAACAATCCGGAGAAACTGAAGGTCAGTCTCCGGATGGCCAGCAAGGGTCGGTCCCGGCAAATGGTCAGGAGTCCGAGGAGCCGGATCAGGGTTCGACTGTTCAACAGCCGGCAGATCAGTCCGCACAACCGGACGGGACTACTGTGGAAGGGCAGGCGCCGGTGCTCGACAGCCAGAAGCAGCCTGCCGAAGGGCAGACACCAGTACAACCGGCTGCGACATCAGAAGCTCCGTCAGAGAAGCCTGCGGCGCCGACAGTGCAAGCGCCCGCCGACGACAGAGCTGCTCAGGAAGAAGCACGGCCTGCGGCGATACAGCCTGCGACCGCAGAGGAGGGGAGGCGGATCGAGTTGAAGCCCGAACAGGCTGTCCGCGAGCGGCCGCAGGGCGCGGAAGTCGTAAGGGAGTTCGGCGACCGCACCATCGTCCAGATCAACAATCAGGTGATTGTCGAAAGCAACGACAGGCCCCGCATCGCCCGCGATGCCCGGGAAGTCTACTACGAGGAATTGCCGCGGGGTAGGGTGCGCGAAGTCATCGTTCGTGAAGACGGAAGCCGAGTGGTGACGATCCGCGACCGATATGGCGATATCATTCGCCGGTCGCGATTCACGCCTGATGATCGCGAATATATTCTCGTTTATGTCGACGAGGGCAATTATGACCGGGTCGGAGAATGGCGTGACCCCGGCCTGGATCTGCCGCCGATGCTGCTCACGATTCCGGTAGAGGAATACATCCTCGACGCAGAACGCGTCGACGGTCCCGACGCCTACTACGCGTTCCTCGACCAGCCGCCGGTCGAACGCGTCGAGAGACTGTATTCTGTCGACGAGGTCAGGCGTTCCGCTCGAATCCGCGACAAGGTTCGTCGGATCGACATGGACACGATCAACTTCGAATTCGGTTCTGCCGAAATCGCCGAAAGCGAAATCGGAAAACTGGAAGATGTGGCGACTGCCATGGAGCGTCTGCTCAAGGAAAATCCGGCTGAGACCTTTCTGATCGAGGGGCACACGGACGCCGTCGGTTCCGGCGTCGCCAATCTTGCTTTGTCGGACAGGCGCGCCGAGGCAGTTGCGGAGGCCTTGACCAATGTCTTTGCGATCGCGCCGGAAAACCTCGCGCCCCAGGGATATGGCGAGCAGTATCTGAAGGTGCGCACTCAATCGCGCGAACGCGAAAATCGCCGCGTTGCTATTCGCCGCATTACGCCCCTTGTCGCGCCGGTAGCGACAGCGGATTGAGTTGAGTTATCCCTCGGCCTTTGTGGCGGAGGGATGCCGCTCTCTTCTGCGGTGCGTTTTCGTCCCTGGCTTGGCCCGCAATCTCCCTGCCGCACGTTTGACATGGCGCGCGGTCCCGTGGTCTCATTTCACAGATTCCCGTGGGTTCTGAAGGAGATCACGATGACCGATATTACCTCTGAGCCTGGCGGCAAGGTAACGGCGACGGCCGAGCCCAGTCTTCATCGCGTCATGGGGCCGTGGCTGTTGTTGCTCTTCATCGTCGGTGACATCCTGGGCACGGGCATCTACGCGCTTACCGGTCAGGTGGCCAAGCAGGTCGGAGGCGTGGTTTGGCTGCCTTTTCTGGTTGCCTTCGCCATCGCTGTTGTCACTGCGTTCAGCTATCTCGAACTTGTCACGAAATACCCCAAGGCTGCCGGTGCGGCCCTCTATACGCACAAGGCTTTCGGAATCCATTTCATCACTTTTATCGTAGCCTTTGCCGTGATGTGCTCCGGTATCACTTCCGCCTCTACAGCGTCGCGCGCGTTTGCCGCCAACCTCTCGACGTCCATGGGCCTTGGATTGGAGGGCGGGTTTGGCATTACCTTGGTTGGGCTATGCTTCATGACCCTGGTCGCCGCAGTTAATTTCCGTGGTGTCGGCGAGAGCGTGAAAGCCAACGTTGTCCTCACATGCGTGGAACTCACCGGGCTTTTGATCATCATTGTCATCGGGCTGTGGGCGATCGGCGCCGGGGAAGGCGATGTCTCGCGGGTCACTCAATTCAGCACCGGCGGCGACAGGAGCGCATTCTGGTCCGTGATCGCGGCGACGACACTGGCCTTTTTCGCGATGGTCGGATTCGAGGATTCGGTGAACATGGCCGAGGAAACGAAGGATCCGACGCGGATCTTTCCCAAGGTGCTGCTTTTTGGTCTCCTCATCACCGGGACGATCTACGTCCTTGTTTCGATCTCCGCGATCACGCTCGTTGCACCGGCCGAACTCGGTGAAGGCGAGACACCTTTGCTGAAAGTCGTCCAGGCCGGGGCTCCGAATTTCCCGCTGGGCATCTTCGGCTTCATTACCATGTTCGCCGTTGCGAACAGCGCATTGATCAACATGCTGATGGCGAGCCGGCTGGTCTACGGAATGAGCCGGGAACGCGTGCTGCCGCCTGTATTGGGTAAAGTCCATGCATCCCGCCGAACGCCCTATGTCGCGATCGGGTTCACGACACTGCTTTCATTCGCACTCATCACTTTTGTCGGGGCGGTGCCAGCGCTCGGCGGTACAACGGCCTTGCTTCTGTTGTGCGTTTTCACTGTCGTGAATATCGCCGTGCTCGTGCTGCGCAAGGACCGGGTCGACCACGCCCACTTCCGCACTCCGACGTTCCTGCCGGTGATCGGTGCGCTGGCATGCGCATTCTTTGCAGGGCCCTGGACCGGGCGCGACCCCATCCAGTACAGGATCGCCGGCGTTTTGATCGGTATCGGCATCGTGCTTTGGGTGATCACTGTGATGATCAACCGGAGCACCGGGCGCCAACCGGCCGAACCGCAGATGGAGGATATTGGCGGCGCCGGACCGGTCAACTAAAGGCTGGAGCGGTCGAGCGTTCAATTGAATCGCTGAACCGCTCTAACTCTCTTCAACGCAATTCCGGACGGAAAACCGGTTCCCACTTTTTCTGGAATTGCTAACCGCCCAATCCGACAACCTTGGTGTCCGTCTTCGCCAAGACATCGTCCGGCACAAAGAAGTCGCCTGCGAGAGGGCCCCTGGCGCCTGGAGCATAGTGCGAGAAGTCGGTGACGCCGGTCTCTTTCAGCACCAGTTCGTCAATGAAGAAATTGCCCGTCGTTTCACGTGCGGGACGGACCAGGATCGCATAGGCGGCATCTGCCACAATCTCGGGCGATCGGCTCACGCTCGCGACTTTCTCTCCGCCGAGAAGGTTGCGCACTGCAGCCGTGTCGATGGCCGTCAAAGGCCACAGGGAGTTGACGCCAATGCCGTCCTTGCGGAATTCCTCGCTCATGCCCAGCGTGCACATCGACATGCCAAATTTCGCCATTGTGTAGGCAAGATGGTTCTTGAACCATTTGGCGTCCATGTCGAGTGGCGGCGCGAGGTTGAGAATGTGAGGGTTTTGGGCCTGCTTCAGGTGCGGAATGCACGTTTTCGAAACCAGAAACGTGCCGCGCGTATTGATCTGATGCATCAGATCATAGCGCTTCATGTCCGTTTCCAGCGTGCCCGTGAGCTGGATCGCACTGGCGTTGTTGATGCAGATGTCGATACCGCCGAACGTCTCGGCCGTTTTGTTCACGGCTTCGGCCACCTGGGTTTCGTCGCGAATGTCACAGATCACCGGTAGCGCCGTGCCGCCCGCCTGTTCGATTTCCTGGGCCGCCGTGTAGATCGTGCCGGGCAGCTTGGGATGAGGCTCGGCGGTTTTCGCTGCGATCGTCACATTGGCGCCGTCGCGCGCCGCGCGGATCGCAATCGCGAGACCGATGCCGCGAGAACCCCCTGAAATGAAAAGTGTCTTCCCTTTAAGCGACATCTGGGGACCTCAGTTTCCGAGCGAGCCGCCGATATTCCAGCCACGGCCTCGATCCCCGCCCATGAGCTCCGGTCCGTTGTCATGGATGGCGACTGTATCCTCCAGCTTGATGAAGCCCCTGCTTGGATGAAGCATCGTCGTCTCGACGGAAATGACCATGCCGGCCTGCAGTGGGCGCGCCGCGTCGACCCCTTCATAGGCGACCGGATGGTTAGTCATCAGGAAGGGGACCTCATGGGCGATCAATCCCATGCCATGGGCAAAGAAATCGGTGAACGCCGCGCTGGGCGAAGACTGGAGTACGCCTTGTGCATGTGCGATCAGATCCCCGCCGATAACGCCGGGCTTTGCTTGCGAAAAGGCCGCCCGCTGCACAGCCTCAATCTCGGCCAGCAGGTCTTGTAATTCCGTGTCCGGTTCGCCCAACACCGCCATGCGGCAAAGGTCGCCGATATAGCCTTGATAATTGCCACCGGAGTCGAGGGAGAGGACCTCTCCCTTTTTCCACTGTTGTGGCGATACCGCCCGGTTGTGGCTCGAGCCCAAGCTCAGAAGTGCATATTCGAACTGCAGGCCCCGGTTCGTTTCCGCGCGGCGCAACCCTTCGACGATCTCGCCTTTGCTGGAACCTTCGCCGTGGCTGGCGAAAACGGCCAGCATCGATTCTGTGATCAACTCAGAGGCAGTTCTGAGCTTGGCGAGTTCCTGCGGCGTCTTGATCGCGCGTACGCGTTCCAACACCCCTGTGGCGTTCAGAAACCTTGCCTCGGGCAGGCCGTCCCGCAAAGTGCCGTAGCCGTCTGCCGGCAAAAAAGCGGGTTCCATGCCTATCCGGGCGCCAGCAAGGCCGGACTTCCTCAAATGCTCGACGGCGAGTTTGGCAGCGTCCACCGTTCCCCAGCAACTTGGGTAGAGTGAAGGCGTCCAGAACGGGTTGTTCTGATGCTCCCCGCCTTCCATTTTGTTACCGACATAGGCGGCGTGATCGAGCTGACCCTTCTCGTAGATAACAATCGGCAGGTAACGGCTGTGACCGATGGCGTCCATCGCAGAGAAGAAGATGAAACGATATCCGCCGAGAAAGTACTGAACGTTGTGCTTGGAAGTGACCAGAAGCACGTCCAGGCCCGCTTCCTCCAAAAGCTGATCTACGCGATGATAGTCGAAAGGAACTGCGGCGCCCGGCCGCACGGCAAGGTCGGCATCCACTTGGCTCTCCTAGCGGCCGTCCAGGCGGCCTGTTTCCGGCTTCCGAAGTGAGGGTGCAGTCAGCTTGCTACAGGATGCGCGCGCCGTCCAGTGGGCCAGCGGGAGGCATTTCGCGTTGCCACCATGCTGTCGGATGAAACTTGGGGGCGCTTCAGTTCGAGGCATTCCCCGGACCAAAGACTCGCAGAGCCTTGGGTTTGATCCGGAAATGGGCAGGCGTGTAGGTGCTGAGTTCGCCATCCGTATTGACCGGGCGGCGCCTGGAGGTGCGGATGGTTACCTCTGTCGTCTGGAAGGCGCGCACGTCATCCCATCGGCCTTGCGTGCCCTTGCGGAGACTTGGCAGCAGTGCAAGCAACCGCCACCAGTGGTCCACCTCGAGACTATAGAAATCAAGCCGTCCGTCATCCGCGGTTGCGGTTTCCTCCACTGTCATGCCGCCGCCGTAGTGGCGGCCATTGCCTACCGAAACCTGCATTGTCCGAATTTTTTCGGTCGTCCCGTCATGATCGACGAAAGCTGTGAACAGCCGGGATCTCATAAGAATACGCGCGGCAACGATTCCGTAGCCGAGAGTTCCCCAGCGCCGCTTTGCTTCCTGGGTCAGCTCGTGCGCGAGTTCAGCGCTGAAGCCGATACTGGCGACGTTGAAAAAGAGTTTGCCGTTGACCTCCCCGAGATCAACCGGTTTGAGCCGGCCTGCCACGATCACTTCCGCGGCCTTTGCGGGGTCGAGGGGAATGCCAACCGTGCGCGCGAAGTCGTTTGCCGTGCCGAGCGGGATGACGCCAAGCGGAAGGCCGGCTTCCGTCAGCGCGGGCGCAGCCGCGTTCAGTGTGCCGTCACCGCCTCCGATAACGACGAGATCGGCGGAGCTGGCGTCTCGCCTTATTATGTCAGCGACACTCTCGTCCTTGCCAGGTACAGCTTCGGTTACGGCAATGCCTGCTTTTTCGAGCACAGAACGTGCCGCGCCAACCGAGCCGGGGCCTCGACGTGCCCGCGGGTTGACGACCAGCAGCGCGCGCTTTTGCTTGGCTCGCGTCCGAGGCCCGCTTCCGTCTTTTCTGGCGCTTTTCACGTGCGCTCCAATCTCCTCGCGCGACGGATTTCAATCCGCCAGAAACCATCTGCTACAGCCTTCTGTTCACGCCTCAATGGCGGTTGAGCGTGACACGATCGCGTCGCGTAGATAGGAACGTTTTGGAGCTGTGAGAAGGATGGGGCGGTTGTTGGGGTCTGTCGTTGACGAACTCGCGGCGCCAAGGGTCTAAGGCCACACGGCGCTGCGGCCCGTTCAGTTGAAAATTCGCTCGCCTTGTTCGTCCACCAACTGGCGGCCCTTGGAAAGCGATACGCTCACTGCATCTTCCAGCGCGGCAAAGCGGTCCGCGCGGATGAATTTGTGTTCCTTAAGGACGCCGCCGATCTCCTTGGATACCACGCCGCAGGTTTGGAACTGTCCGCCTTCCTTGAACGGCGTGGCCCGGATGATGAACCCTTTGTGTTCGGTTTCGGCAGCGACCGCCGGCTCGGCTGCCGTCGAGCCACCGCCAAACAATCGTTTCAGGATAGACATGCACGCCTCGTATCGTTGCGCATGAAATTAGCGGGTTTGAAGCGGTGCGTCGAGGTGCGACAGAAGCGTTCCAGTTAATCTCAAACGGTGGAGATTGGCCGTGGCGATGGCGGGGATCTTCCTTCTCCCCTTGTTGTGGGAGAAGGTGTCGAGCGAAGCGAGACGGATGAGGGGTGTTCCAGCTTGGTGCCGCGCTCCGTCCGCCACCCCTCATTCGACCTTGCCTGCGCTTCGCTCCGGCTCGGCCACCTTCTCCCACAAACAAGGGGAGAAGGGGACGCGCGACAAGCAATCCCTACCCGAGCGACGTGATGATCTCCCGATAGGCAGCCTCCGGAAAAGCCTTCATCGTTCGCGTACGCACGTTCCCGGCCATGCCAAGCTGAAGCGCGAAGCGAGCAACGATTGCATCGTCAGGTGCGTCGAGTACGGCGACCATATCGGCGTCGCCCATGGTCATGTAGAAGTCCTTGAAGTTACCGCCCATGTCAGCGAGCTGCTTCTTCGCCGCATCGAGCCTGCGAGGGGACTCGCGCACATTCCTGACGCCCTGATCAGTCCAGTTCAAAAGCACGATGTAAGTGGTCACGGCACACCTCCCTCCAGCGCCTTCAGGCGCGGCTAAGCCGCCGGGGCCGGCACCGGTTTCAAGCTCCGTTCGCCTTGGTCAGAACTATGATCCTGCTGGGCAGCGGCGGCAAGCAGGCAGGCATTTATGCCGCGACTGGCTTTGCGAGAGCGTCAGTTCGTCAACTGGGGGCCCGATGTCAGCCGGCGGTGCTCGACCATGAAAACATTGCCATAGAGGGTGGCGATCCATCGTTTACCCTCGGTGGTCATGCCCAGATAGCGCAGCCCATCACCGATAAAGGGCTCGACGGCGGTCCAGAAGAACTTCGGGTAGCATTCAACCAGATCCGCAGGTGTGGATAGCCCCATCTTCTCGGCGTTGCCGGTTTCCTTAAACTCATGGAAGAGGGCGTTCAATTTGCAGGGATAGTTTGGATCGGAGAGTTGGCCGATGAGATCGGCGGCACGGACCAGCCCAGCTTCCGTGTCGGTTTCCTTGTGATCCTGATCGTCAGGAACTGGAAACCGGGTCAGCTCGATGGCGTGGGCGATCCGCTCACTATCAAGCAAGCGATGTCCTGCGAACCGCTCCCGCACCGCGATCTTTCCGCGTGTGACATGATAGGGTGCCAGAATTGCGTCGCTCGCACCGCGCGGAAGCTGAAACCGTCCGCCATCCTCGTCGATGACCACGCTGGTCGCATCGTCCTCGGCGCACGCGCCGCGAACGAAACCGATATCATGACACAGGAGCGCGAAAATGAAATGAACCCAGTCCTCTGGTTCGATCGATTGGAAGAGCAGCTTGCCGCGAATGATCTCCTGGCCGACCTGCGTCACCAGGATCGTATGCTCGAAATTGTGATAGAGGGCGTCACTGGAACCAATCCGCTCAATCAAAAGCCTGGCGCCCGCATCGAGAAGCGTTGCCAGCTCCGGTTCCCTGTCGCCGTAATAATGCCGATAGGTGTCGGCCAGTTTCCTGCCGAAAGCTTCCGCCGCCAAAGTTGTGACATTCAACATGTCGGGATCTCGGCAGTTGCCCGATCAGACAAGTTTACTGGTGCGCCGGTATGAGGCGCAAGCGAATACTTCTGCGCTGCGAGTATCCCTGGGATGCGACTACCGATTGCAGTGGACCGAAGGGAAGGTATCGGCTGGCCTCTGTGAAGAAATTCACTGACAATTCTGCCAATATGCGCGTAAAGTTGACGTGGAGGTGGTGTCGTGCGCGGTCTCTTCGCATCATCTATTGCTTTGATCCTGCTCGCGGCGGCGACGGCCCTTGCCGGACCGCTCCATGATGCGGCCGGCGATGGCGATGTGGAGCGCGCGAAACAGGCGCTGGATCAGGGCGCCAACATCGCTGAACTGGATGCCTCGGGCGAACCGGCGTTGCTCATCGCGGCTTTGGCGGGACATGCCGATGTGGTTACTTTGTTGCTGGAAAGTGGCGCCGACATCGAGATTCGTAACAAAGGCGGACTTACAGCCTTGCACGCGGCGGCATATGGCGGAAACCTGGACGTCGTAGAATTGCTGGTCTCGAAGGGTGCGACAGTCAACGACGCCAACAACTTCTACAAGATGTCGCCATTGCATGCCGCAGCCGAGGAAGGCCATGCGGATGTTGTCGCGTTTCTGCTGGCAAACAAGGCGGAAGTCGAAGCAAAGGAACGGAACGGTTACACTCCACTCACTCAAGCCGGCTGGCGTGAACATTGGGACGCGGCTTCTATCCTGATGAAGGCAGGAGCAACCTGCCAGAAGGCCGATCTGGTCGGTCAGTGGCTTTATACCGAATGCACGAAACGGAAATGAAGGTCGGGTTGCAGGGAGACCAGCCCGCAAAGGAGGATCAGCTATGGCCGATCTCGTAAATACATGTAGGACGATTTGGTTCGGAGCGGGCGCCGTCGCGCTGGTGGCGATGATCTCCATCACCCAGCCTGCGGTGGCGGCCGATGAAGAGCCGGTCAATACGGGCTATTTCGGCGATGTTGCGATTAGAGGATATGACCCGGTCGCCTACTTCACCGAGAGTAAGGCTGTCGAAGGTACCAAGAAATTCACATACCGGTGGCTCGGCGCGACCTGGCAATTTGCCAACGCCGAACATCGCGATCTCTTCGAGAAGGATCCGGTCAAATACGCCCCGCAATATGGCGGCCATTGCGCTGATGGCGTTTCCTTCGGAACGGTGACCACCAACATCGATCCGAAGGCTTGGCGGATCATCGAGGGCAAGCTTTACCTGAGTTACGATCCGGGTGCTGCCGACGGGTTCGAGAAGAGCCCGACAAAGCTGGTCGACTCGAAGAAATACTGGCCGGATGTGAAGCAAACCCTTGTTACGCAGAAGATGCACCACAACTGGCAATAGCTTGGATCCGATCGACTGCATGGCAGAGGGGCGTCGGCGATAACCCGCCCCTAATTCTGTTCAACCGAGAAGAATTTGAGCGCCTGCGGCGTGACGTGTATGTATTTGCCGTCACTGGTCTTCTCGGTTGTGTTGCGATAGACGTAGCCGCAAGCCATCAGATCCAGGAAGTATCCGTCGAATTGTTCGCAAAGGCTGTTGTCGCGAATATCGATTACGCCCGTGATATTTGAATTGGCGCTGCGGTAAGCGGTGTTTCCTGACTTGTCAAAATACTGCACGAAGCTTGTTCCGTTCTTGTGCTTGCCAATCCAGGTCTTGTCGGTGACAAGATTCTTGAGTTCATCGCCTACCAGCCGGTCTGACTCCTTGCCTTCAAAACCGGATGGCCATTCCGGAATGCCCGCCATCTGAAGGCCGGTGAGGTGATAGCGAAGATCTTCCTCTCGCCAGTAATCATAGAGGTAGCGGTAATAGGTCAGATTGCTGTCTGGAAAGAGCTCAAGCAAGGTCGCCGCTTCCTTCTGCGCTCGTCCTTCGTCCCCACGCCGTGCGTAGGCTGCCGCCAGGTATTCACGCGCAGGTTCGGCGCTGGGTAGTGCGTTGCGAGCGCTTTCCAGCAGGGGGATTGCTCGTTCGTTTTCCTTCGCGCTGTAAAGCACGACGCCGGCCAACAACTGGAAGCTTGGCGACGGCGCGGGGTCGAGCCGCAGCGCCTGGTCCAATTCGGAGAGCGCCAGGTCCGGGCTGCCAGTGTGAACGAGGATCAGCGCAAGACTGGCGTGAGCCTCGGCATTGTTCGGCTGGGCCGCAACTGCCCGGTTCGCGGAATCGCGTGCTTCGGCTTCGCGCTTGTCGACCAGCTGCAGAAGGGCCAGAACGGTATGGGCCCTTGCGTTGTTGGGATCGAGCCTCAAGGCTTCGCCAGCCGCGTCATAGGCAATCTTTCGCGCTACCGCTGCCGACCAGAGCATATTGTAGTCGTTCCGCCAGACATCCACCGCCACGCGCGCGATGCCGGCATGGGCGTCAGCAAAGCTGGGGTCGAGATCGATGGCTTTCTGATAGAAGGAAAGGGTCCGGCGGTAAGTCTCGACGTCGCTGTAGAGAAAACCCTCCTGTTCGGCCCGGAGGTAATAGTCGTAGGCCTCGAGATTGTCCGTCGGGATTCGAGCAAGGACGTTGCGCTCGCCTTCACTCAGCTTGACTTCCAATGCTGAAATAATCTTGCCGATGACGTCGTCCTGAACTGCAAAAAGGTCGGTGTACTGGCGGTCATAGCGCTCAGCCCAAAGGGAGAGACCTGTGAGAGCATCGATCAGTTTGACGTTGATCCGCAGGCGCGGGCCAGCCCGTTGCAGCGTTCCTTCCAGTACAAAATGAACGCCGAGTTCGGCAGCAACTTCCTGGATCTTTCCGGCCGTCTCCTTCAGTGCAAATACGGAATGGCGGGCGATGACGAAAAGACCGGAAACTTTCGATAGTTCGGTAATCAGGTCGTCGGTCAGACCTTCCGCAAGGTGGTCGTGTTCTGTGTCGCCGCTGACGTTGATAAAGGGCAGCACCGCGATCGAAGGCTTGTCGGGTAGGGGATAGGCGAACCGCTCTACGGTCGTCTCCGGCTGCGCATACGTCCAGGGTTGCCACCACCATACGCCTGCTGCTGCAAGCGCCAGAAGCGGGATGGCGACGGCGGCGGCTATCCTTCTTCGCTTGTGCTGGGCCGGCGCGGTTGGGAACGCTACGGGCGTCGACAATGCGAGCGCCTTGTCGTCGAGCAGAACCCGATAAACATTGACCGGCGCTGCGATGTTCTTGACACGTTTTTCGCCCAGATGCTCAAAAGTCAGGTCGAGCTTGCCTTTCACCTGGTCGTAGGCAGTCCCGGATAGGTTCACATCGCCGGGTTCGGCGATTTGCTGCAACCGCGTGGCGACGTTCACGCCATCTCCGAAGATATCGCCTTCGTCGAGGACGATATCGCCGATATTGACGCCAACTCTGTACTGGCACTTTTGGTCTTCAGGAAGCGCGGCATTCTCGTCGTAAAGGGCGAGCTGTGCTTCTACCGCAAAGCTGACCGAGTCGACGACGCTCGGAAATTCGATCAGAGCCCCGTCGCCGGTAAACTTGACTATGCGACCGTGATATTGGGCGGCTCTCGGATTGAAGATTTCGCTGCGGTGCCGTTTGAATGTGGCCAGTGTACGCTGTTCGTCCACGCCAACGAGGCGGGAGTAACCCACCATGTCGAAGGCAAGGACCGCGGCAAGCCGACGTTCCATGTTCAGCCTCCTTGGCCAGAGAGTAGCCGAGGGCCGGAAGAAAATCCACGAAGGCTTGTTACGCTTGCACTGCAAGGGCGAGTCCAGCAAACCGTCCCGCACCAATTGCCTCCGCGCCAGCCTTCAACCAGCGTCAGGACCATCCCGACGGTATGGCGATCTGCTTGGCAAGGAAGCGGATCGGGAACGGGTTGTCTGTGAACCAATTGACAGTGGGAACCGCTATCCCGGCGATCAAGTCCGTTGCGCGCGGCTCGCGCCGCGGCAATCCCTGCGGTGTCAGGCTGCGAGCAGCTTCTTGAGCTTCACTTCCACCGAGGCCAGGTCGGAGGGATCCGGCCGCGCCTGTCTGGCGATCAGCATCTCTGCCAGCCGTATGTCCTTGGCAACGGCATTCCCTGGGCCTATGCCGCTTGCCGCAACCAATCGTCCGTCATCGGCGAGATGGAACAGGATAAAGGCGTCGTCACCAAGATCGCGCCGCACGACGTTCCGCCCTTCGTCAGCCAGGCCGGCAATCTGCAGGGTCATGTCGTACTGATCTGACCAGAACCATGGCACTGCAGCGTGGGCTTCGTCTGCATAGAGCATGTTCCTGGCGGCAAGCGCGCCCTGGTCTTGAGCATTACGCCAGGACTCCAGACGCACCCGGCGGCCCGCATAGATTGAGAGCGGGAAGGAGCAGCAATCCCCGGCCGCGAATATGTCTGGGTCACTTGTGCGAAGGCGGTCGTCGACCGCTATCCCGTTCTCCAACGTGAGACCTGCAGCCTCGGCGAGCGCTGTGACCGGGATGGCTCCGACGCCGATGACCACGAGGTCGGCTTCGATCAGTCGGCCCCCCGAAAGCGCAATTCGCACGCTGTCATCGTTTACTTCGACCGCAGCGATAGCTGCTCCGCATAGGATCTCAACCCCTCGGCTTGTATGAAGCGCATGGACGATGTCGGCGATCTCGGATGGAACGCCGCGCATAAGGATGCGTGGCTGCGCCTCCACGACAATGACTTCCGCCCCGCGCATGCGTGCTGATGCGGCGAGCTCGAGGCCGATAAAACCGCCTCCGACGATTGCGACCCGGCGACCGGGAGCAAGGTGGGAGCGGATCGCCAAAGCATCGTCGAAAGTCCGGAGATAGGCCACGCGAGGACCGGAAGGGGCCAGTGGCAGCTTGCGCGGAACCGCGCCGGTCGCGAGCAGCAGTTTGTCATAGCCAAGGCTGTTGCCATCAGCCAGCCGGACCGTTCCTGCCTCGCGGTCGATGCTTACAACGGGGTTTCGGTCGAAGAACGCAATCCCCTTTTCCGCTAGCGCTTCCGTGGTGACAATGCTGCGCGCCGTTGGCGCCTCAGCACTGGTCATTGCGTCCTTGGAGAGCGGCGGCCTTTCATAAGGCAGGTGCGGCTCTGCGCCGATCAAGGTGATGGGGCCGTCGTAGCCGTATTCGCGCAGGGCGAGTGCGGCTCGACCACCGCACTCGCCTGCACCGATGATAACCATCCCCTCCGGCATGGCCGTCATCCAACCTGCAGGAAGACTTTGCCGGCTTCCACCTTGACCGGATAAGTCTTGAGATTAACGCAGACCGGCGCGCCTCTGGCCGCTCCGGTTTTGTAGTTGAATCGGCCGTTGTGCTTCGGGCACTCGATAATATCGTCCATCACAAGGCCGCCGGAGAGATGGACCTGCTCGTGCGTGCACAGGCCGTCCGTCGCGAAATACTCATCGTCGGGGCTGCGGTAGATCGCGAAGGTTCGTCCGGCGTGGTCGAAACGGATAACGTCCTCCTCGTCGATGTCTTCAGCTTCGCACGCTTCGATCCAATCCGACATTTTTCTCTCCCTGACATCTGCTACCAATGTTCGAGCACTACTCCCGAGGCTCAAATTTCCGGATTTGCGGACGCGATTCCTGTCGGGCGCGAGGAACGTCGCCCCGGTTTGCGTCTGAGCGTCTGGGCGCTACTGCGCTTCAGCAACAATTTCGCTGTGGAATTCCTCGCGATAGGGACGCGCCGTTGGTGGCAATTCGCGCTCGATGAAATAGTTCTCGTTCCGCAGCTGCCTGAGGAAGGCCGGAATCATTTCACGGTAACCGGCCAGTATGGACGGTGTCGGCGCGGGCAGGTCGTGCTTGATCAATTCGTGCAGCTTCGGCAGCGCGTGATACGGCACCATGGGGAACATGTGATGCTCCACGTGGTAGTTCATGTTCCAGTAGATGAAGCGGCTCACCGGGTTCATATAGACCGTGCGGCTGTTCAGCCGATGATCGGTGACGTTGTCGGCGAGCCCGCCATGCTGGAGCAGGCCGGTCATGACGAAATGCCAGGCTCCATAGATGCGAGGCAATCCGATCAGCATGAGCGGCAACAGCGAGTTCAAATAGAAGGCTGTCGCTATCGTCGCGACGTAGATGGCAAGCCAAATCCGCGCGACGAAAATGGCCTTGGGCTGCTCCGATTCCGGGATGAAAGTCTTTTCTTCTTTGCTGATAACGCCAGCGGCATTGCGCACCATGTCGATCATCGCGTGCCAGACATCGCCCACACCCACGAACAGCAGGATCGTCTTCAGAAGGGCAGGGGGCCGCATCACGGCGATCTCAGGGTCGCGCCCGACGATGATCGTATCGGTGTGATGGCGCGTATGGCTCCAGCGCCAGGTTACCGGGTTGCGCATGATCATGAAGCAGGCAAGCTGATAGACAGCGTCGTTCATCCACTGCGTCTTGAAAGCCGTGCCGTGGCCGCATTCGTGCCAGCGCGAGTCTGTAGAAGAGCCGTAGAGGACTCCATAGGCAAAGAAGAATGGAACGCACCACCACGTGCCCCAGAAGTATGCGCCGCCGGCGCCACTCAGAATGATTGCGCTCAACCAGATGATCGTGTCACGGATGGCTGGCCCGTCATCCCGCTTCATCAGTTCTTTCATCTGCTTGCGTGGAATATCGGTGTGATACCATTCTGCTGCCGACAGTCCGGTTTCGACGGCGCGCTGGGAGTCGCGTCCGATCAGGCTATAGTCGCGTTTCGTCGGCCGGTATTCGCCGGCAGATAAAGCTGCGCTCATATTGATCTCCAGGATGCTGGCTTCCGGGGTATCACGCCTCCGGGCTCCTTCATTAGACGTTACCAATTTCACTCATTTCATTCAATGCTGTTGAAATGTTTTCTATCATTTATTATCATCGATCCGAACGTGGATAGAGGGTGGCCATCTTGGTTAGACGTCCGACGATTGCGGATCTTGCGCGCGTCTCCGGCGTCTCGGTCGCGACGGTCGATCGAGTACTGAACGGTCGCCTTCCGGTTCGCGAGGATACGGCTCAAAGGGTTTTCGAAGCCGCGAACGCTATCGGCTATCATGCCACGGGTCTGATCAAGCAGCGGATGCGGCAGGATCTTCCGGAATACAGGCTGGGATTCCTGCTGCAGAAACCCGAACAGCATTTCTATCAGGAGTTCGCGCGCGAGGTAGAGATTGCCGCGACGCAGGCGCCAAAATTTCGCGGTGTGCCTGTTATCGACTTCTGGTCGAGCCAGTCGCCCGATGAGATTGTGAGCCGCCTCGAAAAGCTCGCCGCACGCACGCGCGCCGTGGCGCTGGTCAGCCCGGATCACCCGACAGTCACCGCAGCCGTTGAGGCACTAAAGGCGCGGGGGATTCCAGTGTTCTCTCTCCTGTCCGATTTCGCGCCGGGTGTTAGGGAGGGCTATGTCGGTCTCAACAACCGCAAGGCAGGGCGTACGGCGGCCTGGATGATCGCAAGATGCGCGAAAAAGCCTGGCAAGGTGGCTGTCTTCGTCGGCAGCCATCGTTTTCATGGCCACGAATTACGCGAGATCGGACTCCGCTCCTACTTCCGTGAGAACGCGCCGGAGTTCACGGTGCTGGAGACATTGGTCAACCTGGAGAGCAATGAACTGACCCATCAGGCGATGCTTGATCTTCTGAAGGAGCATCCCGACCTTGTCGGCTGCTGTATCACCGGCGGCGGCATGGAGGGAGCCATAACGGCCTTGAGAGCGGCAGCGCCGGAAAAGCCTCCGGTCGTGATCTGCAACGAACTCACCCCGGAGTCGCGCGCCGCGCTGGCGGATAATCTCGTCACAATGATCATCGCTACTCCCCTTGCGCGGATGTGCCGCGAACTCGTCGACCTGATGGCCAATGCGATACGGGACGGTGCGGCCAATGTTCCCGGCCAGACCTTCTTGCCGTTCGACATCTATTTGCCCGAGAATATTTGAAGGATTTGGGCTGCCACATCGCGTTCCCATGTGAGAATAAGAAGCCGGCTGCGCGCAGGAAAGTGCACGCTTGCCAAGCTTGTTTCATCAAAATCTATCAGAGATGATAGATTTTCATCAGAGTTGCACATTGACTATTCAAACTGGCCAGACGATTGCAAGCAGCGGCCGCGCCGGGCGAGCCAGCATGGTGAAATGACAAGGAGAACCTCATGCCAGCCGCCCCTCAGCTTTCCTTTGCGCTCAACCACATGGCGGCGCCCTCGCTGCGTCCGGACTTGTTCTTTGAGCTTTGTCGGAAGGTTGGCGTAACCCAGGCTGAGATCCGCAACGACCTGTCAGGCAATGCGATCATCGACGGGACACCGGCAGCCGCCATCGGCCAGCAGGCCCGGGATGCCGGAATCTCGTTGATCACGATCAACGCGCTTCAGCGCTTCAACGATTGGAACTCTGCCCGTGAGGCCGAGGCAGTCGAACTTGCCGACTATTCGCGCGATGCGGGCGTCGCGGCGCTGGTTCTCGTGCCTGTCAATGACGGATCGGGACAGGCGGATGGCGAACGGCAGAGAAACCTTCGCACTGCATTGCGCGCGCTCAAACCCATTCTCAGCGATCGGGGCCTCATCGGCCTGGTCGAGCCGCTTGGCTTCACCATCTGCTCGCTGCGGTCCAAGCGCGAAGCGGCAGAGGCCATTGATGGGATCGACGGTCCATTCAAACTGGTCCACGACACGTTCCACCACCATCTGGCGGGCGAAGCCGACCTCTTTCCAGCCTTGACCGGGCTTGTTCACATTTCGGGTGTAACGGATGGCGCTGTGCAGGTCGACGACATGCGCGACCCGCATCGCGTGCTCGTGGATGAAGCAGATCGGCTCGACAATGTCGGTCAGATCAGGGCACTCAGCAAGGCGGGCTATGCCGGGCCGTTCTCCTTCGAGCCGTTCTCGCCTGCCGTTTATGCGCTTGGAGACCCGGCGAAGGCGTTGGCCGACAGCATCGCCTTCATCAAGGCTCGCGTGTAGCCGTTTTGGGTCACATGTTCAAAAATGATCAGTATTGTTGCGCAACTTGATAGGTGACGAGATGACAACTGGTTTTGCACTTCTGGGCGCCGGGCGAATTGGCAAGGTTCACGCAAAGGCTGTGGCATCCAACCCGCAGGCGCGGCTTATTGCCGTGGCAGACGCCTTCGAGAAGGCGGCGACGGAGTTGGCCGGCGCCTATGGCGCTGCGGTCCGGTCGATTGACGAGATCGAGAAGGCGACGGACGTCGATGCCGTCATTATCTGCACTCCAACCGATACGCATGCCGATCTGATCGAGCGTTTTGCCAAGGCCGGGAAGGCGATCTTTTGTGAAAAGCCGATCGATCTCGACGTGGATCGGGTGAAGAAATGCCTCGCAGTTGTCGAGAAGACTGGCGCGACTTTGATGGTCGGCTTCAATCGCCGCTTCGATCCGCATTTCGCCGCGGTGCGCAAGGCGATCGATGACGGTTTGGTGGGCGATGTCGAAATGGTGACGATCACGTCTCGCGATCCCGGTGCGCCGCCTTACGACTACATCACGCGTTCCGGCGGAATCTTCCGGGACATGACCATCCACGATTTCGATATGGCGCGGTTCCTGCTCGGTGAAGAACCAGTCTCGGTCAGCGCGCAGGCGTCGGTGCTTGTCGACAAGAAGATCGGCGAACTGGGCGACTTCGACAGCGTCAGCGTCATCCTGGTGACGGCCTCAGGCAAGCAATGCGTCATCTCCAACTCGCGCCGCGCCA
>JBEVEP010000269.1:0-3054 GCA_040512755.1 Mesorhizobium sp. | reverse complement strand
CTGAATGGATGGTGGAAAGGATCAGATAGTCCTCGTCAAGATGCGGCGGCCCGGCCAGGTCGCTTGTCGCGCCGGGCGGGTCGAGCGTCAACTCGGTCAAGAAGTGTCGTCGCGAAGCGTAGCCGGAAGCGATCTGCTCCAGCTGAAGAAGATCGGCAAGGCGAACCCGGGCGTCTTCATAGCGCCGCTCCAAATGCGGCTCGTACCATAGCCGTGCGCGTTCGAGCGCGGCTGGCCACGTCACCGCTTCTTTCCTGAGGTCGGAGAATAGCTCCACGAAAGCAGGCCAGTCGGCGGCGCTTCGTGCCGGCGGACGAAACGTCGAAAGGCCGACTGCCGCGTCGGCGAAGGGCTCCATTAAGTCGATCGCCTGTTGGGCGGCCGAAGGGCCGATGCCGGGAATGAGTTGCAGCACACGGAATCCGGCCACCCGGTCACGTGGATTCTCAGCGAACCGCAGCACTGCAAGCACGTCCTTCACGTGTGCTGCATCCAGAAACTTCAGGCCGCCGAACTTGACGAACGGGATGTTGCGGCGGGTCAATTCGACCTCGAGCGGACCAGCATGGTGGGAGGCGCGAAACAGCACCGCCTGCCGTTTCAGCGCCGTCCCTTCTTCGCGTTCTTTGAGGACCTTTTCACAGACATAGCCGGCCTGGCCGGCCTCATCCCGCACCGTCGCCAGGAGCGGTCTTTCCAGCGAACGGCGATCGGTCCAGAGATGTTTGGTGAAGCGTTCAGTTGCTTCCGCGATCACGGCGTTGGCGGCAGCCAGGATGGTGTCGGTCGAACGGTAATTGCGGTCGAGCGCGATGACATCGGCCGGCGACGGGAAGAGCGTCGGAAAATCGAGGATGTTGCGCACCTCCGCCGCGCGGAAGGAATAGATCGACTGCGCGTCATCGCCGACGACGGTGAGCCCGCGCCCACTGGGCTTCATGGCTGTCAGGATCGCCGCCTGTAGACGGTTTGTATCCTGGTATTCGTCGACGAGGACGTGATCGAATCGCGAGCCGAGATGTTCTGCAAGGGAGGGCTCGGCAGCCATCTGTACCCAGTAAAGGAGCAGATCGTCATAATCGAGAACGTTCTGCGCCTGCTTGGCCTCGACATAGAGGCCGAAAAGCTGCCTCAGCTCTTCCGTCCAGCCCGCGCACCACGGGAACCATTTGGCGAGGACCTGCTCCAGCTCCGCTTGCGCATTGACGACCCGCGAATAGATCGCGAGGCAGGTGCCTTTTGCCGGGAACCTGCTTTCGGTCTTCGACAGGCCAAGTTCATGCCGGACCACGTTCATCAAGTCCGCCGAATCTTCGCGGTCATGAATGGTGAAGGCCACATCCAGACCAATTTCCAGCGCATAGTCGCGCAAAAGCCGTGCGCCCACTGAGTGGAACGTACCCGCCCAGGTCAGGCCTTCCGTCAGCACCGCCGCCTTGTCGCCCATCACCTCGGCGGTGATCCGTTCGACGCGCCTCGTCATCTCGGCTGCCGCCCGGCGGGTAAAGGTCATCAGCAGGATGCGGCGCGGATCGGCTCCGCTGACGATCAAATGGGCCACCCGATGTGCCAGCGTATCTGTCTTGCCCGAGCCCGCTCCGGCAATGATCAGCAGCGGTGCGGCGACCTCGCCGTATCCATGCATCACGGCCCGGCGCTGATCGGCGTTAAGACGGCCCAAGTACTCCGGCCCGGTAGTCGAATCATCGACGGCGACTGTCATGGCGGCATTGAGCATTGTTTCCGTTTCGTTCGCAATTTCGTTTTGTTGGATGAAGATCCGCTCGTTGAACTCATGCCTCGCGGGACAACCGCATTATTAGAACCTCGCGGCGGCCAGTGGCACCCTACGAGCGTGGCCCGGCTTGAGAAGACGAGTGGATAGCTTGCCCCGCTTTCTCCGCAGGCGGGGGCGGGTGGCAATGAGGGGCCCATCCGAACCGCAAGGCGACATTTCGTTCGGGCTACTTGAAATTGGCGCTGACGAACTCTCCCGTCTT
Source organism: Mesorhizobium sp. (assembly GCA_040512755.1). Classification (GTDB taxonomy): domain Bacteria; phylum Pseudomonadota; class Alphaproteobacteria; order Rhizobiales; family Rhizobiaceae; genus JBEVEP01. The sequence goes on along the minus strand of JBEVEP010000269.1, from coordinate 1,054 downwards.
GGCGATCAATTCATCAACCTTCTCAACTCCCTGGAAGGCGTTGAACACGTGGTCCATCGGCCTCACCCAGAGCTCTTCAGGACCCTCGTGATAGTCGATCAGAACCTGCCCCGAGGCGGGTTGCGGGTAGACGACATCGTCTTTGGTGCCGACGGCGACCAGCAGCGGTCCGTTGTAGGCTTCAATCTCGGCGACCGGATCGATGCGGTACAGACTCTCGAAGAAACCGGCCTTGAGCTTGACCTCGGCACCCCAGGGCATCTTCATCGTTGCCGGCACTTCCTTCGCCGCCATCCCAGCTTTCATCGACTCCGGGCCGACCAGGAGGGCGAATGAGCTTCCCATATTGGTGGCGGGTGCCCAGAGCGCCACGGCATCGAGATCGTGTTTGGTCCGCCCGGCAACTGAAGCTGCAACGGCGCCGCCCATGCTCCAGCCGACAATCGCTATCTTGTCCTTGTCGACGTCGGGACTTGCGGCGAGAAAGTCGAGTGCGGCTTCCGCGTCGGCCATCAGACCCTCCATCGTCATATCTTCGAATTCCCCGTCGCTTTGCCCATTGCCGCGGAAGTCGATGCGAAGGCTGGCCACTCCCTTGTCAGCCCAGGCCTTTGCGGCACGGCTGAAGATTCCTTCTTTCACCGCAGGAATTTCGAGTTCGTTGCGCGAGCCTGTGAAGCCATGCAGGAGCAGGACGACCGGCGGCTTCGACACGCCGTCGGGGATGTTCAACGTGCCGATCACGTTCTGGCCGTCGACCGTGAAATCCACTGTCTTCTCGGCGGCGCGCAAGGGAGACGCAGAAAGGCTGGCGGTTGCCGCTGCCGTCAGAACAAGATGCTTGATCATTACAATGCTCCCAGGGTTCCGCTGCCCGCAATGAGCTTCCCGGCACCCCGGTATCGGTCGAGCCGGTCAACCCACGTCGCGGCTGCTGAATGAACTCTAGTGCCGGTGAAACGAGGGATGCCGTGGAAGCATCACTCAGTCTCCTGCTCGACCGCCTTCACCGTGCTCTTCACATCCTGTCCGACGCCTCGGACAGTGTTGGCGC
>JBEVEP010000369.1:0-4774 GCA_040512755.1 Mesorhizobium sp. | reverse complement strand
GCAGCAAGCGTCAATAGGCTAGCTGTGGAGATGGCTCTGGATTGTACTTTAACTTCGCGCGGCATTAGCAATCCCTGGCCTATTTGCGTCTCTGTTCGGCAATGAAGGCCGATATCTTTTGCTTCCTCAACGCTAAGCGCCATGTTGGGCATTTTTAGATGTGGCTCAAGCAGGAAAGAGGCGACCTTTTCACCATTGAAATCTGGTCTTTCCGCTATCGATACAAATGATGGAGAATGTCGGTCCCCTTAATCTGATCACCCGATTGCACCAGCGCTGCGCTAGAGTCGAGCCATTGTCGGGGTTTGCGGCAAGCGCGATCTCTTTCGCGCAGGCCAGCACCCATCAGCGTGACAACATACGCTAACAAGCGCATTTTGATACTGGTTCAGCGCGCTACAATTCTTCACCGTTCGAAAGGTTCCGACATCGATGATGTTCGTTACAAAAACATTTCGATCATTGTGAGCAATATTGATCATAGCGTACGGGTCGCGAGCGCGCATGCTAACCATATCACCGCCCTGCCTGTGGCACCTTTCGGTCACTGAGAGTTCGGTAGCGCTCCCGCATCAATAATTCGGGGTCTGGTATGGATCGGATCGTCCACCGCGAAAACCTCGCGCACTATCGATCCCCCGTGCACCTCCTCGGCGGAGGGGCTGGATTGCAGGGTGCGGTTGCCTACACTTGCAGAAATCGCCGACACAGCCGCCGCGCACCGTCATCCATTTCCTGCGCGGCCACCAAAGAAACGGGCGGAACTGGCATGGCCTACGAAACGATCCTGGTCGAAACCCATGGGCGGGTTCTGTTGGTCACGCTCAATCGGCCACAGGCGCTCAATGCGCTGAACACCCAGATCGCCGCCGAACTGATCGACGCAGTCGTTTCCGCGGACGCTGCACCAGAAGTCGGCTGCATCGTCATAACCGGATCTGCCAAAGCGTTCGCAGCTGGCGCCGACATCAAGGAAATGCAGGACAAGACCTATAGCGAGATGTACAGGGCCGATTGGTTCGGCCAGTGGGAACGCTTTACTGCGGTGCGGAAGCCAATCATCGCCGCCGTAGCCGGCTTTGCGTTAGGGGGCGGCTGCGAACTCGCCATGATGTGCGATTTTATCCTCGCGGCTGACACGGCGAAATTCGGCCAGCCAGAGATTAAACTCGGCGTGATACCCGGCATTGGCGGCAGCCAGCGTCTCACGCGCTTCGTCGGCAAGTCCAAGGCCATGGAAATGTGCCTGACAGGGCGCATGATGGATGCGCAGGAGGCTCACCAATCGGGTCTCGTTTCGCGGATCGTACCGGCGGCTGAACTCGTAGACGAGGCGTTGAAAACCGCGGAGGCTATCGCCTCCTTCTCGCTACCGGCCGTGATGATGGCGAAGGAAGCGATCAATCGCTCTTACGAAACGAGCCTGACGGAAGGCGTGCGGTTCGAGCGCCGCTTGTTCCATTCGATGTTTGGCACGCCAGATCAAAAGGAAGGTATGGCAGCGTTTGTCGAAAAAAGAGATCCCGAATTCAAGTACGGGTAGCTCGCCACCAGGGCAAACCGGAGCCACTACAAGCAACGTTAGGGAGTATATCATGCACCGCATCGACGTTCACAAGCTGGCAGACGAATCGAAGTTTAACCGGTTCCATGCAGTTGTTCTTTTCTGGGGTGTGCTAATCCTTATTTTGGACGGATACGATCTCGCGGTCGTCGGCGCCGCACTCCCATCGATTATGAAGGATATGGGTGTTGACGCGACGCAGGCCGGCTTCATGGCAAGTTCGGCTCTATTCGGGATGATGTTCGGCGCAATCTTTCTCGGCACATTGGCCGACAAGATTGGGCGCCCGTTGATGATCGTAATCTGCGTCGCGTTGTTCAGCGTCTTTACGGCAGCCGCTGGATTAACGCATGATGCGATAACCTTTAGCATCACCCGCTTCATCGCCGGCTTGGGTATCGGGGGCGTGCTACCGATTGTGACAGCGCAGATGGCCGAGTTCGCTCCGGTCAAGATACGCGCCCGCCTGGTGACCGTAGTTTTTGCAGGTTACTCCATCGGCGGCGTCCTGGTTGCCTTGATCGGCAAACAGCTTATCGAGACCTACGGTTGGCAGTCAGTATTCTTCACCGCGATCCTGCCGGTCGCAATGATTCCATTTATCCTTAAGACGATGCCGAATTCGATGCCCTTCCTGATCAGGAAGAACCGCGACGCCGAACTGCGTCAGCTTATCAGGAGGCTCGCACCGGACTATCCGATGCAGGAACACGAGCAATTCGTCGTGCCGGCCGAGGACAGGGCTGATGACGCACCGGTAAAGCATTTGTTTTATGAAGGCCGCGGTTTTAGCACGATGATGATCTGGATCGCTTTCTTCTTTGGCCTATTTATGGTGTATGCGCTCAGTTCATGGTTGACCAAGCTGATGGCCTTAGCAGGGTATAGCCTTGGGTCGGCGCTGAATTTCGTTCTTGTTTTTAACGCCGGCGCGATGATCGGTGCCGTGCTCGGCGGCTGGCTCGGCGACAAGTTCAACATCAAGTACGTGCTGGTCGCCTTCTACGCGGTCGGCGCGCTCTCGCTGACGCTGATGGGTTACACCAAGTCGACCGAATTGCTGTTCGTGGTGGTCTTCGTCGTCGGCGCCTCGACGCTCGGCACGCAACTCCTCGCCTATGCCTACGCCGGCGAGTTCTATCCGACGGCCATCCGCTCGACCGGGGTGGGCTTTGCCTCTGGGATTGGGCGCATGGGAGCGATCCTGGCGCCGATCCTGATCGGTTTCCTGGTCTCGTTGAATCTGCCGCTGGAGCAGAACTTCATGGCGATCGGGCTGGCCGGCCTTCTGGGAATGATCGCGGTGATGTTGATCAATCAAGGGCTTTCCGCTTCGACCCACCATTACGATGCAACGAAGGAGGCCGGAGGCCCGCCAATCGTACCTGTAGCGGCCGCAGGCTAAAACCTTCATCCAACACGGTTCGAAGGCTTTGCCACGCACACAACCCCGGGCAGGTGCATCGCCGTCACCTGGCAAGAGGACGCCGGCCCCCGGAGACTTTTTAATGCAGATCTCTGACCATAGCTTCATCATCACCGGCAGCGGCTCCGGTCTGGGCGCGGCGACGGCCCGTCTTCTCGTTGCCGCCGGCGGAAAGGTGCTCCTGGCCGATGTGGACAGCGCGTCCGGCGAAGTTTTGGCTGCCGAACTTGGTTCGAACGCGCGCTTCTCGCTGACCGACGTGACCGACGCCGCCGGCGCAGAGGCCGCCGTTGCCGCCTGCCGCGCCGGCTTCGGCGCTGTGCACGGGCTAATCAACTGCGCTGGCGTGGCTCCTTCTGAAAGGGTCGTCGGCCGCGCAGGCCCGCACAAGCTGGAGAGCTTCGCGCGCACGGTGCAGATCAATCTGGTCGGCACCTTCAACATGCTGCGACTGGCTGCGGCCGCGATGGCCCAATCCGAGCCCGATGCCGACGGCGAGCGCGGCGTGATCGTCAACACGGCCTCGATCGCGGCGTTTGACGGTCAGATCGGGCAGGCCGGCTACGCGGCTTCCAAGGGTGGCGTGGTTGCAATGACGCTGCCGATCGCGCGCGAGCTTGCTCGCTCCGGCATCCGGGTCGTCACCATTGCCCCCGGCATCTTCGAGACCCCGATGATGGCCGCCATGTCCTCGGAGGTGCAGGAGGCGCTTGGCAAGAGCGTGCCGTTCCCGCCTCGTCTCGGCCGGCCCAACGAGTTCGCGCAGTTAGTGGGGCACATCATCGAGAACGCCTACCTCAACGGTGAAGTAATCCGTCTCGACGGTGCGATCCGCATGGCTGCCAAGTAGCGCTAGACAGGAAAGATATCCAGATGAGCACCTCTTTCGATCCCATCGTCATCGTCGGCTCCGCGCGCACACCCCTGGGCAGCTTCCAGGGCGCGCTATCGAGCCTGACCGCGCCGGAACTTGGAGCCACGTCGATCCGTGCCGCCGTTGACCGCGCCGGCCTGAAGCTGGAGGACGTGCAGGAGGTGATCATGGGCTGCGTGCTGCCGGCCGGCCTGGGTCAGGCCCCGGCCCGGCAGGCCTCGCTCGGCGCCGGCATCCCCCAAAGCACCGGCTGCACCACGGTCAACAAGATGTGCGGCTCGGCCATGAAAGCCGTCATGCTCGCCCATGACTTGATCACTGCCGGCAGCAACGAGATCGTGGTCGCGGGCGGCATGGAGAGTATGTCGAACGCGCCCTATTTGCTCGACCGCGCCCGCGCCGGCTATCGGATGGGGCATGGGCGCGTGATCGACCACATGTTCCTCGATGGTCTGGAGGATGCCTATGACAAGGGGCGTCTGATGGGCACCTTCGCCGAGGATTGCGCGCAGAATTATCAGTTCACCCGCGAGGCTCAGGACCGCTTCGCAGCGGCCTCGCTGACCCGCGCGCGGAAGGCGGTTGGGGACGGCACCTTCGACGCGGAGACAACGCCGGTCACTGTCCGGACTCGCAAGGGAGAGAGCCGGGTCGAAAAGGACGAGCAGCCGAGCAAGGCGTCGCCGGACAAGATCCACCTCTTGAAGCCAGCGTTCCGGCCTGACGGCACGGTGACTGCGGCCAATTCCAGTTCAATCTCGGACGGGGGAGCCGCGCTGGTGCTCATGCGCCGCTCCGTGGCCGAGCGGCGCGGCGTGACGCCTCTCGCCGAGATCAAGGGCCACGCCACATTTGCCCAGGCGCCGGCGTTGTTCACGACGGCGCCGGTCGGCGCAATCCGCCAGCTCCT
>JBEVEP010000360.1:0-5719 GCA_040512755.1 Mesorhizobium sp. | reverse complement strand
GCTGATGGTGGAGGCAGATCGAAATCTGCTTTTTGGCTGATCGTGCCAGTGCTCATCGGTTGAACTCGGCCTTTCCTGCCCAACGTTCGATGGCCGCGAAGGCGAAGGAGGATAGTATGGCCAGCAGCAGATAAAGCAGGCAGGCAATGCCGAAGAAGAGGAATGCTTCTTTGGTGACGCGAGCCGCAACTCCTGTCTGCCGCAGTATGTCGGAAAGACCAACAACTGACACTAGTGCCGTGTCTTTCAGCAGGATCAGCCAGAGATTGGAGAGGCCGGGCAAGGCAATGCGGATCAGCTGCGGCAGGATAATCAGACGCATGGTCTGGGTCTTCGAAAGCCCGACCGCGTTCCCGCCTTCATACTGGCCGTTCGGAACGGCCCGGAATGCCGACAGAAATACCTCGCTAGCGTAGGAGGAGAAAACCACGCCAAGTGCAATCATCCCCGCGGCGAAGCTATTGATTTCGATGTTGGCATCAGGATTGAAAAGGTGCACGGCCAGTTGGATGCCGATCTGCGCGCCATAATACACGAGGAAGAGCGTCAAAAGCTCTGGCAGACCCCGGAAAATCGTTGTGTAGATGTCTGCAGCGAGCCTCAGTGGCCGTTCTTTGGATTGTTTGGCGAGAGCAATCAGAAAGCCGGCAACAAGACCAAAAGGCAACGTTGCCAGCGCAAGCGACAATGTTACCAAAACACCGCGTGCGATATCGTCGCCCCACCCCTCGGGCCCGAAACTGATCAGGGTCCAGACGTCCATGCGCTAGGCCAATTTTTCGCGATTGTTTTGCGTTCGCTCTACGCGGACGGCGGCCTCAGAGTTGCCGCCATCCGCCGGAGCTCAGCAGCCGACGCTCAGGACGGTTCGGCGCCGTACGCGTCAAAGTCGAAGTATTTGTCGTTAATTTCCTTGTATTTGCCGTTTGCGCGAATGGCCTTGATCGCGGCGTTGAACTTCTCGCGCAGTTCGTTCTCGCCCTTACGGATCGCAATTCCCGCACCTGGCCCATGGATCTCGGCGACTGGTGTAACCGTCCCGGCGATCTTGCAGCAAGCCCCTTGTTCGGTCTTCAGCCAATCCTGAAGGACAATGATGTCGTCATTGACGGCATCGAGCCGGCCATTTGCTATGTCGAGCTTGTACTCGTCGGAGGTGGGGTAGAGTTTGACCTCACTGTCGGTATAGGTCGCCTCGGAATAGTTCGAGTGGGTGGTTGAGCCCTGAACGCCGATCGTCTTGCCGGCGAGATCTTCCTTGCTCGCGCCCTTGATTTCCGAATCCTTCGGCACGGCGACCGCAGGAGGCGTGTTGTAATACTTGTCGGTGAAATCGACCTTCTGCTTGCGTTCGTCGGTGATCGACATCGACGCGATGATCGCATCAAACTTGCCAGCCTGGAGCGCGGGAATAATGCCATCCCAGTCCTGGGTGACGAATTCACACTTGGCCTTCATTTCTTCGCAAAGCGCTTTGGCGATGTCGATGTCGAAGCCTTCGAGCTTTCCGTCCGCCGTGAGATTGTTGAAAGGCGGATAGGCTCCTTCAGTGCCGATTTTCAATGTCAGCTCTTGTGCCTGGACCGCGCCCAACGACAGGGCAAGTGCGGCAGCCGAAGCGGCCAACATCATACGCATTCGAATTCCCATTCAAGTTCCTCTCTGTTACCACTGCCGCGGATTTTTCTATGCGACTTGAGAGAGCCCGACGCCCGAGCCTCCGCCGGCTGGATACTCCCACTGTTTTTAATCAAAAAGCAATCTCAAAACGGTACTTGCAAAGGGAAGAAACCCTTTTTCACCAGCTACTTCCGTAACGGAAGCTCATCCGTAACGTTACGTCAGCCCGACCGCCTGCTCAACGAACCCGGCAATGGCAGCGATGTCGTTGAGATCGAAAACCGGCACCGTTTCCCCGCCGACAGGATGGTCCGCAGCTATCGCCACGATGTTCGGATCGCTTGCCGATAAAGGCGTCCGATCCTTCGCTTCGACACGGCGCGCCTCAATCTTCTTGTGGTTCTCACGCTTATAGCCTTCCACCAGCACAATGTCGCAAGGCGACATCCGGGCAAGCATGGTTTCGAGCAAAGGCTCGTTGTCGCCCCGCAGTTCGTGCATGAGCGCCCAGCGCCGATCGGAGACGATCGCCACTTCAGTCGCGCCTGCAAGGCGGTGACGGAAACTGTCCGTACCTTCCTTGTCGATATCGAAATCATGATGAGCGTGCTTGACGGTAGCAACGCGCCAGCCTCGGCTGGTCAGTTCCGCGATCAGCCGTTCCGTGAGCGTTGTCTTGCCAGAATTTTTCCAGCCGGTGATGCCGAAGACGCGTCCTGTCATTGTCGCCATGCCTTGGAGATTGCCTCTGCCGTTTTGAGGTCGTCAGGCGTATTCACATTGAAGAACGGGTCGATCGATCGACCACCAGCCGTGCCGATCGGAAATTCAACGATCGTATGTTTGTTCTGTTCAACGAAATCCGTCACCCGAAATGAGACGCCGTCGGACAGAAAGCTGATCAATTCATCTCGGAGCGCCAACGGCCAGAGTGCGAAAGCCGGATGCATCCTACCGCTGGAACTGGCCACCGCGATGGTGTCGCCGCGAGCCGCCGAAGCCAGCCGTCTTGTGAGATCAGGAGGAAAGAAGGGTGTATCGCCTGCAACACTGATCAGGCGGTCATTGCTGCCAGTAGCGCGCACCCATTCCATACCGGCAAGAACGCCGGCCAATGGCCCTACAAAGCCGGCCACCGTATCGGCGATGACCGGCAGCCCGAGCACTTCGAAACGGCCCGGATCGCCGTTCGCGTTCAACGCGATCGGACCGGCCTGCGGTTTGAGGGTCTCAATGACATGTGCGAGCATTGGCCTTCCGGCGAGCAACCTCATGGCTTTGTCGCCACCACCCATTCTGGTCGCTTGACCTCCCGCCAGGATGACCGCCGGAAACCTCTCGTTCATGGAACCCGCCAGATTCTACATTCCTTCTGGCGCAATGACGGTGCGGGTGGATTCCGCCGCCAGCCTGTGCCGCCCCGGCTTGCGCTCGCGATAAAGCATATAGAGACCGGATACGATGACGACGAGCGCGCCAGCAATCATAGCCTGGTCGGGCACGTCACCGAAGATGAGATAGCCGAGCAGGATCGCCCAGAGCAGGGCGGAATAGCGAAATGGCGCGATGAAGGAGAGTTCCCCTTCGCGGGTGGACATGATGACAAATTGATACCCGACGAGAAGCAGCGCCGCCGCACCCGCAATCAGGCCAGTCTCCTTGATTGTCATTGGTGTCCAGCCGCCCATGGGGACGGTCAGCAAGGCGCCGCAGACCGTCACCGCGAAGGCAGCCATCGTGGAAACGAGAAGCGAAGGGATGGCCGCCGGAATTCGTTTCGTGGCGAGGTCGCGGATGGCGCAACACACCACGCAGGCGAGGACAAGGAGCGAGTACGCGCTGAAACCTTCGAAACCTGGTCGTACGATGATCATGACGCCCAGGAACCCTGCCACAATTGCAAGCCACCGCCGCCAGCCAACATGTTCGTCGAAGAACAGGGCCGCACCCATGGTGACCGCGAGTGGCAGCGCCTGAAGAACAGCCGAAACGTTGGCGAGCGGCAGATGCTGTAGCGCGATAAGGAATGTGACGGTGCCTCCAACCTCACCGAGTATCCGTAGCGCCATCAGCGGGTGAAATGCGTTGGAAAGATTTCGCAATGCTCCCCGGTGCCAAGCCAAGACTGCAATCAGGATGGTTGCAAACAGTCCGCGCACCAGCATCACTTGGCCCATATTCATCGAGCCGGACATCAGCTTGGTGATAGCGTCGTTGGCGGTGAAGCCCGCCATCGAGATCGCCATGAAGAGGGAGCCGCGGAGATTCGGAGAGAGGTGCAAACGTGTTTCCAACTTGGGTGACGTCGCGATTTAACACCCGGAGACAGATCAGCAATGGTAAATGACTGGTCCAGCAGAGGTAGAGTGTGCATGGCCGCACAATGAGGACGGATCAGCCGCCCGTCACACTCATATGCCGGGACACCGAGGGACGTCTGGTCCGGCGGTCGATGACGAAATCGTGGCCTTTCGGCTTGCGACCGATCGCTTCGTCAATTGCATGGGACAAAAGCTCATTACCCTCCGAGGCACGAAGGGGCGCACGAAGATCGGCAGCATCCTCCTGGCCTAGGCACATATAGAGTGTGCCGGTGCAGGTCAGGCGAACGCGGTTACAGCTTTCGCAGAAATTGTGTGTCATCGGCGTGATGAAGCCGAGCCTGCCACCGGTTTCAGCGACATCCGCATAGCGGGCAGGGCCGCCTGTCTTATATGCGATGTCGGTCAGCGTGAACTCGCGTTCCAGTCCGGCCCTGACTATTGAAAGCGGGAGATACTGATCGGTGCGGTCGAAGTCGATCTCACCCATCGGCATAGTTTCAATAATTGTGAGGTCCATGCCGCGGCCGTGCGCCCAGCGGAGCATCTCAGGCAGTTCCTTGTTATTGAAGCCCTTGAGAGCTACGGCGTTCAGCTTGATCTTCAGGCCGGCCCTCTGCGCGGCATCAATGCCCTGCAGAACCTTCGTCAGGTTACCCCAACGAGTGATCGCATGGAATTTGTCAGCGTCGAGCGTATCGAGCGACACGTTGATGCGCCTCACTCCGCAGTCGGCAAGTTCATCGGCAAACCGCGCGAGCTGTGACCCATTCGTGGTCAGGGTCAGTTCTTCCAGTGCACCCGTATGGAGATGCCGGGAAAGTTGGCGCACCAGATGCATGATATTCTTGCGCACCAGCGGTTCGCCACCCGTCAACCTGAGTTTGCGAACACCCTTTTCGATAAAGACGGTGCAAAGGCGGTCAAGCTCTTCGAGCGAGAGGAGGTCCTTTTTTGGCAGGAAGGTCATATCTTCGGCCATGCAGTAGGTGCAGCGAAAATCACAGCGATCGGTCACCGAAACGCGCAGATAGGTGATTGTGCGCCCGAATGGATCGATCATGCTGGTCTCACGCATTCCCATCGGCTGTGCCGCTTCCTTCCTCGGTTAAGAACCATCCTTGCTTTCATGTTGTCTTACTCGCGACGCCATTCAAGCCGAGTTGCCTCCTCCTTTGGTAACACTTGGCCGATCCGTGACGCAATGGCGTGCGCACTTGCGACTTTTCACGGCGTCAAATCCGGCGTAACCGGAAGTTCCATTATTGATGATTGACGAGCGATGACTGCCCCCAAGGAATTGAGAGTATCCAAAGACCGTCAGCTCCTGACGGTGACCTTTCCTCAGCACGCGCCGTTTGAGCTGCCGGCAGAGATGTTGCGCGTGTTGTCTCCGTCGGCGGAAGTCCAGGGCCATTCGCCCGAGCAGCGCGTGACAGTGCCCGGAAAACGGAATGTCGCGATCACCAAGATCGACCCTGTGGGTAACTACGCCGTTCGGATCACGTTTGACGACTTCCACGACACCGGGATTTTCACCTGGGACTACCTGCACACTCTTGGGCATGAAAAAGAAGGGCGCTGGCAGGCCTATCTCGACGAACTCGAGGAAAAAGGCCTGAGTCGCGATCGATAGGCCGCGTTCTTACGGTAAGGCTTGTAGCCTAATCCGCTTTCATTGCTTCGATGACGCGCGTCATCACGGACCGTGATCATGACCCGGACGGCGACCGCCCTGCCACGTATCGGCCTTGAACAACCCTGCGTGAAAACTGATG
>JBEVEP010000274.1:0-12043 GCA_040512755.1 Mesorhizobium sp. | reverse complement strand
CGAGATCGAGCACGCGCTCGATATTTGAGTCCGGGTCGGTCATTGTCTTGCGGGCCTTTTCGGCGAACACCATGTTGCCGTCCTTGCCGCAAAGGCCGATCGCCCATTCGCCTTCGGCATTGATGAGGGCGACGATCTCCTTGTTGATCGAGCCGGCGAGCACCATCTCGACGATCTCGACCGTCTTCTCGTCGGTGACGCGAAGCCCGCCTTCGAACTTCGATTCAATGCCCATCTTGTTGAGCATCGCGCCGATCTGCGGCCCGCCCCCGTGCACGACGATCGGGTTGACGCCGGACTGCTTCAGCAGCGCGATGTCGCGCGCGAAAGCCTTGCCGAGCGCGTTATCGCCCATGGCATGTCCGCCGTATTTGACGACGACCGTCTTGTTTTCGTAGCGCTGCATATAGGGGAGCGCAGCAGAGAGAAGGCGCGCCTGCGCTTCGGCGGTTTCAGGAATTTCCGTCGTCATCGTTGTCCCCTGTCGAAGGAATCGGCGGTTACTTAGCGGCAAAGACCGTGACGGGCAAATGATAAGCTTCCGGAAATCGATTCCGGTTTCCCGGTCGATGCGCTAGGTTGGAAACCGATGACGCCCCAGGACATCAGCAAGCTGATCGTGAGGGTCTCGATGAGGGATCGGGCCGCCTTCGATCTCCTCTATCGTCAGACGAGCGCGAAACTTTTCGGCGTCTGCCTGCGTGTCTTGAACGACCGTGCCGAGGCGGAGGAGGCATTGCAGGAGGTCTTCGTCAAAATATGGACGAAGGCCGATCGCTTCGCGATTTCGGAACTCAGTCCGATCTCTTGGCTGGTGGCGATCGCCCGCCACCACTCGATCGACCGCCTCCGAGCGCGACGCCCTTCCGCTGTAGACATCGACACTGCTTTGGACGTTGCAGATCAGGCGCCCAGCCCGGAGGCGATGGCGATTGCGGGCGGCGAGAATGAAAGGATCCACCGTTGCCTCGAAGAGTTGGCGAAGGACCGGGCAGCGGCGGTGCGGGGTGCTTATCTCAAGGGTGAGAGCTATGCCGAGCTTGCGGAGCGCCACGGCGTACCGGTGAATACAATGCGGACCTGGCTGCGGCGAAGCCTGATGAAACTGCGGGAATGCCTCGAACGATGAGTGTAGCGGAAGACAACGGACCGGATCGCAGCGACGACATGCTCGCCGCCGAATATGTCGCCGGCGTACTTGCGGCGGACGAACGGCAGATAGTGAGCCGCAGGATCGACACCGAACCCGCGTTCGCCCGCCTTGTTGACCAGTGGGAAGCGCGCTTCGCCCCGCTTGGCGACGCATACCAGCCCGTGGAACCGCCGGCATCCATCAAGGCCGCTATCGACCGGCGGCTCTTTACCGGAGCCGAGAGGCGCAGCCTATGGACCAGCCTTGCATTTTGGCGCGGCCTTGCGGCTGCCGCGCTCGCAGCTCTCGCGGTCGCTATTGCTGTTCCTTACGTCAATCCCCCGGCGGAGCAGCCTTCCTTGAGGCTGGTCGCGTCGCTCGCCGCGGACGGCAGTGATGTCCGATACCTGGCAGTCTACGACGCCGCCCACTCCGAGGTTTCGCTGTCGCATGTCTCGGGCGAACGCGCTTCCGGCCGTGATTTCGAGCTTTGGATGATCGAGGGCAGCAATCCGCCGGTTTCGATGGGCGTCATCCCGGTTGGAGCCACAACGCACGTCGTGATCACTCCCGAGATTCGCGACCGGCTTGCCTCAGGAGCTGTGCTGGCAATCAGCCTCGAGCCCGCCGGCGGGTCGCCCACCGGTCAGCCTACCGGCCCGGTCATCGCCACGGGCGATCTGAAGAACATCTGACCTCTACCCACCCGGAGACGATGCTGTCACCGCGACGGGAATAACGTTTCTGTGAAGGTCGAAACTCGCGGCAATTCCGTCCGTAACTCCTTGCGTCCCGCGAACGGGAAACCCCAACCAAGGAGCCAAGCCAATGCGTAAACTGATATCGTCGATTTTCGCCGGCGCTCTCGCGCTGTCAGCTGCTGCTTCGATCGCCTATGCCGCCAACCCGCAAGTCGGCGGAGCGCCGATGTATGGTGACAAGAACATCATCGAAAACGCCGTGAACTCGAAGGACCACACGACCCTTGTCGCAGCCGTCAAGGCGGCCGGTCTCGTCGAAACCTTGCAGGGCCCTGGTCCGTTCACCGTCTTCGCGCCGACCAACGCAGCCTTCGAAGCTCTCCCGGCCGGAACGGTCGAGACATTGCTGAAGCCCGAAAATAAGGACAAGCTCACAAAGATCCTCACCTGCCACGTGGTCGGTGGCGAAGCCTTCTCCAAGGACATCATGAAAATGGTCGATCAGGATGAAGGCGCGCACCGGGTGAAGACCGTTGGCGGCTGCACCTTCACCGCCAAGTATGAAGGCGGCAAGGTGTTGATCGAAGACGAGAACGGCAACACGGCTATCGTCACCATTGCCGACGTGGACCAGTCGAACGGCGTCATCCATGTCATCGACAAGGTGCTGCTGCCCAAGATGTAATCTCGCCGTTTCAGGTGGCTGATTGCTGGCGGAGCCATTCGCCAGCCCTGTCATGCCTCGAAAAGCCCTGCGAATCCGCATTTGCGGATCACTGCGGGGCTTTTTGATTGATCGACGCCGTCAATCGGAGTTGATTTCGGCGTGAGCCGTCCAGCGGATAATCTGCGCCAAAAAGGGAGGCTGACATGAACCGCCGCACATTTCTGCTCGCCAGCGGAGCTGCCGTCACGGGTCTTGCCACTGCATTCAGCGTTCGGCGCATGAATGCGGTGGGAGAGGCCAAAGCCGAGACGTTCGAGGTGACGAAGACCGAGGCGGAATGGAGGGTGATCCTCTCGGACGCGCAGTTTGCAGTGCTGCGGACTGAGGCCACCGAGCGGCCCGGTTCGAGCCCGCTGCTCGAAGAAAAGCGCAAGGGCCTCTTTCACTGCGCCGGCTGCGATCTGCCCGTCTACTCGTCAGAGACCAAGTACGAATCCGGCACAGGCTGGCCGAGCTTCTGGGACTCATTGCCCAGTGCAGTCGGCAAAAAGGAAGACAATTCCCTGTTCATGACTCGAACGGAATGTCACTGCCGCCGCTGTGGGGGACATTTCGGTCATATCTTCGATGACGGTCCTCCGCCCACCGGAATGCGGCATTGCATCAACGGACTGGCCCTCACCTTCAAGCCTGCAACGGCATAGATCACGCCAACGCCCGTGAAGCGGTCTCGGCGCTCTGTGAGAGCGGTCCGAGCCGTCGCTCGTGGCCGCTTGGCCCCGTGTGTGACGACTGATCCGGCGAGACCGCCTGCCTTCGGCGCAGCCATTATTCCCCGTTAACGGACAGCATGATCGCTTCCCGGAGTTCATCCATGCCGCTCCCGGTTTCAGACGACGTCGCGATTACGGCCGGAAACGCAGCGGGGCGCTTGCGGATTTTCTCCATCGTTTCACCGATCAGGCGAGGAACTCCCGCCGCCTTGATCTTGTCGGTCTTGGTGAGAACGACCTGATAGGAGACAGCCGCCTTGTCGAGCAGACCGAGCACCTCCTCGTCGTTCTTCTTGATGCCATGACGCGCGTCGATGAGCACATAGACCCGCTTCAGCGTCACGCGGCCCTTCAGATAGTCAAAGACGAGCGTCGTCCATCGATCGACCTGTTCTTTCGGCGCTTGGGCATAGCCATAGCCGGGCATGTCCACGAGAGCCATCGGCGGCAGATCGCCGGCAGCGCCTGAATAGCCATCGGGAACGAAATAGTTGAGCTCCTGAGTCCGGCCCGGCGTGTTCGATGTGCGAGCCAGCCCCTTCTGGCCGGTAAGCGCATTGATCAGAGACGATTTCCCGACATTCGAGCGGCCTGCGAAAGCAATTTCAGGCGGACCTTCCGGCGGCAGGAATTTCATCGCTGGCACGCCGCGGATGAAGACCCACGGCCGCACAAAGATTTCCGGACCGAGAGCGTTAGGTTTGGCTAATTCGTTCAAGTCGCCGCCTCCAGCCGGGAAATGTCAGCGCCACGAATAGCGTCGAGATTGCGTGTGATCTTGTCTACCGGCCAATTCCACCAGGAGACGTTGAGAAGCCGTCCAACCGTACTCCTGTCGAAGCGTATCTTCACGACCTTGGCGGGATTGCCGGCAACGATCGCATAGGGCGGAACGTCATGGCTGACCACAGACTTGGCGCCGATGATGGCGCCATCCCCGACCGTTATTCCGGGGAGAATGACCGCGTCCATCCCGATCCAGACATCGTTGCCGACGATCGTGTCGCCGCGCAATTCCTTCGTCCACGTCGCGGGATCAAAGCCTTTCTCCCAGCCGTGTCCGAAAATATTGAATGGATAGGTCGAAAATCCCGACATCGCATGGTTCGCGCCGTTCATGATGAACCTCGCGCCTTCCGCAATGGCGCAGAAGCGCCCAATGACGAGCCGGTCGCCGATGAAGGGATAGTGGTGAAGAACGCATTTCTCGGCGAAACGGTCCGGACCTTCCGGATCGTCATAGTAGGTGAATTCGCCGATCTCGATGTTGGGCGCTGTAACAAGCGATCTGAGGAAACCGACACGCCCATGCATTGGTATCGGATGCTTGATCGAGGGGTTGGGTCCGTTTCCGGGTTCGGTCATGGGCGAGTTCCGACAAAGAGAATGGTCGGCGAATTGCGGAAGAGTGACCCGCTACGGTGGCCAATACCATTGGAGCAATTCCAGGAAAAGTGGAAACCGGTTTTCCGTCCGGAATTGCATCAAAACAAAGAGTTAGAGCCGAATCTGGCTTACCTGACTGCCGTAAGGCAATCCCCGACTGAAGTGCATTGTGAAAGCGCCGGCAGGATCAATCCACAAAAGCCTGCCAGCGCTTCCAAATCGCACGGATTCCGTTATTCGGCCGGTGATGGCTTTTTCTTGAATAGTCCGGCCAGATTATCCCAGAGCTCAATCTTGGCGCCCTGGCGCTTCATGATGACGCCTTGCTGGACGATCGAGAGAAAGTTGTTCCACGCCCAGTAGATAACAAGGCCGGCCGGGAAGGTCGCCAGCATGAACGTGAAAATCAGCGGCATCCAGTTGAACAGCATCGCCTGTGTCGGATCCGGCGGCGTCGGGTTCATGCGCATCTGCAAGAACATCGTGATGCCCATGATGAGCGGCCACACGCCGATCATCAGGAAAGCCGGCACCGCGAACGGCAGCAGGCCGAACAGGTTGAAGATCGAGGTCGGATCCGGCGCCGCCAGATCCTGTATCCAGCCGAAGAACGGTGCGTGGCGCATTTCGATCGTCACATAGAGCACCTTGTACAGAGCGAAGAAGACCGGGATCTGGATCACGATAGGCCAGCAGCCCGCCAGCGGATTGATCTTCTCCTTCTTGTAGAGTTCCATCATCGCCTGCTGCTGCTTCATCTTGTCGTCCGCATATTTTTCGCGGATTTCCAGCATGGCGGGCTGCACCTTCTTCATATTCGCCATCGAAACATAGGACTTGTTGGCGAGCGGGAAGAAAATCAGCTTGACGAAGACGGTCGTGGCCAGGATCGCCAGGCCGAAATTTCCGAGCAGCTTGTAGAGCCAGTCGATGAGATAAAACATTGGCTTGGTGATAAAATAGAACCAACCCCAGTCGATCAAAAGGTCGAACTGGCGGATATTGCGGCTGGTTTCGTAAGCTTGGATTGTCGCGACTTCCTTCGCCCCTGCGAATACCATCGTCTCTACCGTCGCTGACTGACCGGGGGCGACGCTGATCGGATCAGTCAGATAGTCCACCTGGTAGCGCGGACGGCCATCGTCGAAGAAGGCAAAGCGTGGCTGGAACTGCTTCTGAGAGGCCGGCACCAAGGCCACAGCCCAATATTTGTCGGTGATCCCGAGCCAACCGTCCTCGGATTTGCCCGGCACGATCTCCTTCTCCTCCTCGATCTTGGAGTACTTGATCTCCTGCAGGCCTTCTTCGCCGGTCACGCCGATCAACCCTTCATGCAACACATAGGTGCTGGCATGTGTCGGCTTGTCGAAACGTGTCACGCGCCCGTAATTGGACAGCGAAACTGGCGCGCCGCCGCTATTCGTCACGCTGTCTGTGATCGTGAACATGTAGTTGTCGTCGACCGCAATCGTGCGTTTGAACGTCAGGCCCTTGTCATTCGTGTAGGTGAGCGTGACGGGCGTGGAATGCGTCAGAGACGCATTGCCTTCGACCGTCCAAACGGTGTCGGGGCCTGGCACCGAGCCCGCAGCAGCGTCGCCGACAAAGCCGACTTCCGCATACTGGCCATTCGGTAGCGCCGACGGGCTGAGCAGCTCGATCGTCGGCGAATCCTTTTCGACCGTCAGGCGGTAGTCCTTCAAGCGGATGTCATCGATGCGGCCACCGGCCAGATTGATGGAGCCGTAGATGCGCGGCGTGTCGATCTTGACGCGCTGCGTAGACGCAATCGCAGCCTCGCGTCCCGCCGGGGCGGCGCCATTCGCGCCAGGAACACCACCCGCGCTGCCGGGCACTGCACCGGGCGCGGGCATGGCGGCTCCTTCGCTTTGCGCACCGGGCGTCGCTTGCTTCTGTGTCTCTACGCGCTCCGCCTCGATCCTGGCGGCCTCGCGCTGCGCCTCGATGCGCGGATTCATGTAGAAAACCTGCCAAAGCGTCAGGATCAGCACGGAAAGCGCGATAGTGATGAAGAAATTGCGGTTGTTTTCCATCAAGTGGTCCTACGCGTTCCGCGAATTCGCCGTGAGAGTTCGGACTTGAGCGCCTCGAAAGGCGTCGTGAGTATCTCGTCACGCCCGACGATCACATAGTCGTTGCCGGCCGCCATGTCACCTGCGGCATGTGTGCGGATGGCTTCTTTGAGCCGCCTGCGGATGCGGTTGCGCTGAACCGCATTGCCGGCTTTCTTTGTGACCGTGAAGCCGACGCGTGGCGCGGCTGCATCGCCGCGATCCATCACTTCCAGCAGGAAAAGCCGCCCGCGGCGCTTTTCACCGCGCCGGACGGCCAGAAACTCCGCGCGTTTGCGAAGTCGTCGTGGAGCAAGCTCCGGAGGCTTGCCGATCACCGGCAAGTCCTTGCCGTCCGCTCAGGCGGACAGCCGCTTGCGGCCGCGGTTGCGGCGGGTGGCAACCACTGCGCGGCCACCCTTGGTGGCCATGCGGGCACGAAATCCATGCCGGCGCTTGCGAACGAGTTTGGATGGTTGGTAGGTGCGCTTCATTTGTTTAATACCGCGGCGTGCGGCCCTTCTTGGTTCTGTCGCAATGAACAGGAGCTTCTGCCGGGTAGGTCATGGCGCAACCGAAACTGCGCCGGACCGTCGGCCCGAGCGTGGGCGGCTTATAAAAAGAAGGTCAGCGGAAGTCAATCATGGGCGGGAGCGAAAGGCCCACCAAGGGTAACATCCTCACGCAAGGGTGAGTGGTCTTCGCCCAACAGTCAAAATCCAGTGAGACGGCCCGCTACACGCTTGCTGTTGCGCCTTCGGTGGATCATTTCAACCGCAATCCGGATAAAGTAACAACCCACCGGACTCGCGGTGGTCCTGAATCGGAAAAGCAATGGGAAAGAACGCGGCTCACGCCGTCATGATCGGTGACCGGAAGCACGGAGCAGGAAAATCCGTCCCTTGGCGCTTTCTTCCGATCAGCGTGATCATTGCCGGGCTTGCCATCGCATATGCGATGGGGTGGCATCACTACCTGACGCTCACCTATCTCGGCAGAAGCCAGGACGCACTGAAGAGCTTCGTCGCCGAACATCCCGTACTTTCCCCCGCGGGCTTTGTTGCCTCTTACGCGTTTGCAATCGCGTTCTCGTTTCCGGCCGCTTTCGTGCTCACCGTATTTGGCGGGTTCCTGTTTGGCTGGGCGCTGGGAGGATCGCTGTCTATCATAGGCGCGACCATTGGTGCGACAGCCTTGTTTCTGGCCGCGCGCACGGCCTTTGGGGATCAATTCAGAAAGAGGCTTGGAGGCTTGACTGCGCGTTTGGCTGAAGGTTTCGAGCAGGACGCGTTCGCATTCCTGCTTGTCCTGCGGCTCGCCCCCTTCATTCCCTTTGTCCTTGTTAACGTCGCGCCTGCGCTCTTCAATGTCCGGCTCCGCACCTTCATCACCGCGACCGCTTTAGGCATCGTCCCGGCCGCATTCGCCTATGCATGGCTCGGCCAAGGCCTCGACAGCGTACTCGATGCTGCTCAGCAGGCTGGCCGCAACGTCAAGGCAAAGGACCTGGCCACGCCGGAAATCACCTTCGCTTTTGTAGCCCTTGCGCTTGTGGCGCTCATCGCCGCTGTCGTAAGAAAGTGGTGGAAATACAAGCACGATACAGATGTGAAAGCCGCTCATGGAGACGATACTGACCCGGTCGGCGGCAACGGCTGACAGTGGATGTCGAACGACCGGGCGGGCCGTCTCAAGGAAAGCCGCTTGAAATGGGGAAGCTGCTTGCACCCGATATCTGCGTGATCGGGGGCGGGTCGGGCGGCCTGTCCGTCGCAGCTGCCGCAGCAGCGTTCGGCGTGCCGGTTGTGCTGGTCGAGAAAGGCAGGATGGGGGGCGACTGCCTCAACTATGGCTGCGTGCCATCCAAGGCGATCATCGCTGCCGCCAGACATGCCGAAGCACTCAGGCACGGTGCTCGTTTCGGCATCGGCAACGTCGAGCCCGCGATCGATTTCGAACAGGTCAATCGGCACATTCGCGAAGTGATCGCCAAGATCGAGCCGAACGACTCCGTCCAGCGCTTCACGGCGCTCGGCGTCCAGGTGATCAAGGATGAGGCGCGTTTCTCCGACCCGCGAACCGTGGTCGCGGGAGGCTTTGATATCCGGGCTCGCCGCTTCGTGATTGCCACCGGCTCATCACCCGCCATCCCGTCCATTCCCGGGCTGGACAGCATTAACTTCCTCACCAACGAGACGCTCTTCGACGAAACCGAGAGGCCCGGCCATCTGATCATCATCGGCGGCGGGCCAGTCGGAATGGAGATGGCACAGGCGCACCGCCGGCTCGGCTCAGATGTGACAGTCGTCGAGGCGCTGTTCCCGCTTGGGAACGAAGACCCGGAGGGCGCGGCGGTCGTAGTGGAAACGTTGCGAGCCGAGGGCGTGGATATCCGCCAAGGTACGCGCGTCACGCATGGCGAGCGCCGCGGTGAAAATGCCGTGCGACTGCATGTCGAATGCTCGGGCGCCGCCAACACCATCGACGGCACACGGCTCCTGATCGCCACCGGCCGGATGCCGAATGTCGCCGCGCTCGATCTTGAAAAGGCAGGCATCGATTACGACAGCAAGGGCATCAAGGTCACTAACCGCTTAAGAACGACCAACCGACGGGTTTATGCGGTGGGCGACGTGACGGGCTCGCCACAGTTCACTCATGTGGCCGGATACCACGCCGGCCTTGTGATCCGCGCACTGCTGTTCCGCCTTCCAGCAAGGGAGCGCAGAGAGATCATCCCGCGAGTGACATTCACCGACCCTGAACTGGCGCATGTCGGGTTGACCGAAGCTGAGGCGGCGAAAAACTACGGCCGCATCAAGGTGCTGCGATGGCCATATGCCGAGAATGACCGCGCCCAGACGGAACGTCGAACCGAAGGGCATCTGAAGATGGTGACGGACCGGCGCGGAAAGATACTCGGAGTTTCGAGCGTTGGCGCCAACGCAGGCGAAATGATCAATCTTTGGAGCCTCGCGCTCTCCAAGGGGATGTCCGTTCGCGACATTGCAGCCTACGTCCCGCCTTATCCGACGATGGGCGAAATTGGCAGACGCGCCGCCATCACCTATTTTATGGGAGCAACGCGAAAGCCGTTTGTTCGGGCCGTGATCCGCCTGTTGCGCCGTTTCGGCTGAAACGGCCGCGGGTTGGGCCAGACAGGCAGGCTTCCGAGGAGGCATCATGGCGGAGCAACCGGTGGCCGACACCGGCATGCAGGACGGAGGACCGGAGCGCCGGACGGTCCCGCTATCGCGCGGGCTGTCGACCAAGCTGCTGTTGCTGACGATCCTCTTCGTTCTCCTCGCGGAAATCCTCATCTTCATTCCGTCGATCGCGAATTTCCGGCTGCGTTGGCTGGAGGAGCGGCTCGGCACCGCCGCAGCCGTCAGCACTGTGCTGATGCAGGGCGATTCCTCCAACCTGTCGCGCGCGGTGCAAAACGACGTGCTGATGTCAATCGGCGCCAAGGCAGTTGCGGTGCGCGATGCGGGCGTTGCGCGGTTGCTCGTGGTCGCGGAGATGCCGCCACAAGTCGACGAGCATGTCGATCTTGCCCATACTGGCGCGCTCAAAGCGATACGCGATGCGCTCGACACGGCCGTCTTCGGCGGGGACCGCATGCTGCGTGTATTCGGCAAGGTCGGCGACAGCGACAAGGAGTTCGAGCTGGTCATTCCCGACCGCAAGCTGCGCAGGGCCATGCTGGTCTATTCGCGCAACGTGGCGTTCCTCTCGCTGCTGATCTCGCTGATCACTGCCACCCTGGTTTTCTTGACGATCGACTGGATCATGATCCGGCCAATACGCGACATGACGCGTTCGATGCTGGCTTTCTCAGAAGCGCCGGACGATCCGAACCGGGTGATCCGGCCGGAGGATCGCGGCGACGAGATCGGCGTGGCCGAGCGCGAACTTGCCGATATGCAGAGGCGGCTACAGAAGACGCTGACGGAACAGAAGCATCTGGCCGATCTCGGGCTGGCGGTTTCGAAGATCAATCATGACATGCGCAATATCCTCGCATCGGCGCAACTGATGTCCGACCGCCTTGCCAAGGTTAAGGACCCTTCCGTTCAAACTTTTGCGCCGAAGCTGCTGCGCACCCTCGACCGCGCGGTGGCCTATACGGAAGGCGTGCTCGCTTACGGCAGACCGCAGGAGGCCGCGCCGACTCGCCGGCGTTTGCGGCTGCGCCAATTGGTGGACGATGTGCACAGCCTGTTGGGCATCGACCCGGCCGGGGGCATCGAATTCGAGAACAATGTGGATCCGATGTTCGAAGTGGACGCCGATTCGGACCAGCTGTTCCGTGTGCTGACCAATCTCTGCCGTAACGCCGTAGAGGCGATGGCGGCGGACAGGGATGCCGTGCTGGTGCGCAGGCTTGCCGTTTCGGCCGAGCGAATGGGAAGCGTGTGCCGCATCCTCGTGATGGATACCGGACCCGGCCTGCCTCAGAAAGCGCGCGAAAACCTCTTTGCCGCCTTCCGTGGTTCGGCGCGCAGCGGCGGCACCGGGCTCGGCCTTG
The DNA here is from genome assembly GCA_040512755.1 of Mesorhizobium sp. Lineage (GTDB taxonomy): Bacteria > Pseudomonadota > Alphaproteobacteria > Rhizobiales > Rhizobiaceae > JBEVEP01. The sequence goes on along the minus strand of JBEVEP010000274.1, from coordinate 781 downwards.
CAATTGCGCATGAGCTGGTTCGGGCGCATGGCGGTTCACTGGACTTGCTCGAAAGCGTCGGCGGACGGACAGTCTTTGCCATCACCATCCCCGATCAGCCCTTGCGGCTCGACGAGGCCCGTTCCGCCCTGCGCCGCCCGGCGTAGTACATCCCGTCCTTGAAGACCTGCTTCCTGGGGCGGACCTTCCTACCTTACCGGTTCCCAATCAGCCGGCGCTCGACATCCGGCAATACGCCACCCGGCGTAGTCGTATCGGTTACCAATTGCTCCTTCGGACACGCCGCGTCCGGCAGCATGCAGTCCTGTCCTTGCCGTTCCATCGACCGACGCAGCTTTATGATGCCTGATCCGCAATGGGCCGCCCGCTATCCCGCTTTGAAACCGCCGCTCCTGGCAGGCGAAGCCCACTGCCGGGCCGACATATTTGCCGCAGAAAGTTTTCGGGCAGCGGCTTGCTTTTCGAATCGTCAATCGCTAGGTAGCACCTCACATTGGCCGCCGGTCAAAAAAGCCGGCAGGCATGGGTACACAGCCCAATGCGCGCCCGTAGCTCAGCTGGATAGAGCACCAGACTACGAATCTGGGGGTCAGGAGTTCGAATCTCTTCGGGCGCGCCAATGTTTTCAATGGTTTGGTCTCAATGGCCTCCGACGACTCTAACCTAGGGGGCACGCTAGGGGCACATCGCCTTGTTGACTTTGCGTTTTCGGTTCCAGAACGCGAGAACCTTTTCAATGTGCTGATACCATCAGACACCTGGTTAACGCGTCGGGCAATTA
>JBEVEP010000268.1:0-8187 GCA_040512755.1 Mesorhizobium sp. | reverse complement strand
ACGAAAACCGATATTGCCCGGCGTGTCTATAATCATACCTGGAAACTCGATCCGATCGTCCGCAGCCTGCTCGACACGGATTTTTACAAACTGCTCATGTTGCAGATGATCTGGGGCTTGTATCCAAAGGTCGACGCGACGTTCTCGCTCATCAATCGGACGACCTCGGTGAAAATCGCCGAGGAGATCGACGAGCAGGAATTGCGGGACCAACTCGATCACGCGCGTACACTGCGCTTCACGAAGAAAGAGATGATCTGGCTGGCCGGTAACACGTTCTACGGGCGCAAGCAGATATTTGAGCCCGAGTTCCTGGCCTGGCTCGCTGATTTCAGCTTGCCGGATTATGAGCTCAGCAGGCGTGGTGGCCAGTACCAACTCGAGTTTCCCGGCCCCTGGATGTACACCACGATGTGGGAGATTCCGGCGCTGGCCATCATCAACGAGCTGCGCTCTCGTACGGCCATGAAGGAGTTCGGTCCCTTTGCGCTCGATGTGCTCTATGCGCGCGCCAAAGCAAAAATGTGGGACAAGACAGAGCGCCTGAAGAAGCTGCCAGGCATCCGCATTTCGGATTTCGGCACAAGGCGGCGGCACTCCTTTCTCTGGCAGCGGTGGTGTGTCGAGGCCCTCAAGGAAGGTATTGGCGACGCATTCACCGGCACCAGCAATGTGCTGCTTGCCATGGATACCGACCTCGAAGCCCTTGGTACGAACGCGCACGAATTGCCCATGGTGCTCGCAGCCCTCTCCCGCACCGATGAAGAGCTGCTGCGTTCGCCCTACAAGGTGTTACAGGACTGGCAGCGCTACTATGGGGGCAATCTGCTGATCGTTTTGCCGGACTCTTTCGGAACCGCCGCGTTCCTGAGAGACGCCCCCGACTGGGTCGCCGACTGGACCGGCTTCCGCCCGGACAGCGCCCCGCCAATCGAAGGCGGTGAAAGGATCATTTCCTGGTGGCGCGAAAAAGGGAAAAATCCGAAGGACAAATTGCTGATCTTCTCGGACGGCCTCGATGTGGGGACGATCGAGGACACGTACCGGCACTTTAGGGGCAAGGTTCGCATGGCGTTCGGCTGGGGCACCAATCTGACCAACGATTTCGAGGATTGTGCGCCCGTGGAGAACGACGGGCTGAATGCAATTTCGCTGGTCTGCAAGGTCACCAGCGCGAATGGCAGGCCGGCGGTCAAACTATCCGACAATCCTGCCAAGGCGACCGGCGATGAACGCGAGATCAAGCGCTATCTCAAGCTCTTTGGCGAGGAAGATGCGCGCGTGGAGCGCGCCGTCTACGTTTGAAGCGACTTCCCATCGCCGTCGATGAAAGCTGCCGCGCCGATCCTGTGTCTGGTTTGCCTCGCTGCCTCCTGTGGGCAGGTTTTTGCCCATGCATCCGATCGCGGACATGTGCTGTTGTTGCCGACCGGATACTATCTGGCCGGCGGCGTGCTCGCGGTTGCCGCCAGTTTCCTGGCACTGACCGTTTTGCCGCCAGCGTTCGTGCAGCGCTTGGCCACCCAGCGCATTGTGCTTTTTCGCACTCGTGCGAATGCCCGCACGGCCCCCAGCCTGCTGGCTTTTGCGGTGATGTGCGTTCTCATTGCAGCCGGGTTTCTGGGCAGCCGCGATCCGTTGTCCAACCCATTGCCATTGACAATTTGGACATTGCTTTGGGTCGGTGTGACACTGATGCAAGGGCTATTCGGTGACGTCTGGGCGTGGATCAATCCATGGTACGGACCGTATTGGCTGGTGCGCCGTCTTGCAGGTTTGGGGGTTGGGCAGCAGGACGAGCAGGCTCCTACGGCACAGGCAGGGACTGGCGACAGCCTTTCCGCCGTGCTCGGCTACTGGCCCGCCGTCGCTCTCTTTTTCGGCTTCGCGTGGTTCGAACTCGTATATCCCGCGCCTGACGATCCTGCCCGCCTCGCTCTGGTCGTCGCCCTCTACTGGACCGGCAACTTCATATGCATGCTGGCCTTCGGCTATTCAGCATGGAGCAAGCGCGGCGAATGCCTCTCCGCGTTCTTCCTCATCATTTCCCGCCTTTCGGTCCTCGAGTTCGTGGCCGAGCCAGGGGGGCGCAAGGGAGAACTGCGACTTTGCTGGCCCGGCGCCAAGCTCAGCCAGGCTGAAGCGCTCCCCTTGAGCGGGGTTCTGTTTCTTCTCCTGACGCTCGCCTCGGTTTCGTTCGATGGTTTGTCAAAGACCTTCCTCTGGCTTGGTTCCAATGGGATCAACCCGCTGGAATTTCCAGGCCGGTCGGCGCTTATCGGGATCAACACGATGGGGCTCGTACTGACGTTCGGCATCCTCGCCGCCGTCTTTCTCGGCGCGGTCTCTATCGGTGAGCGGCTGGCATCCGGCCGGAACATCATGATTGCATCCGCCGGGCTGCTTGTCTGGTCGATTGTGCCGATTGCGCTCGCCTATCACTTTTCTCATTACCTGACTTCGCTTGTCGTCAATGGACAATACGCGCTGGTTGCGATCTCCGATCCGTTCTCCACGGGCTGGAACCTGTTCGGCGCCGCTTACATGCCGGTCTCTCCCGGTTTGGTCGCCGGCGCCTCATCTGCATGGGTGCTCTGGAACTTGCAGGCCGCCGCGATTGTCGGCGGTCACGTTCTTGCGGTCCTCGTCGCGCATCTGTTGGCGTCGCGGCTTCACACAGAGCCGGGCAGGGCGGTCGTCAGCCAGATTCTACTGGCGGTCCTGATGATCCTCTACACCGTTTTCGGGCTTTGGTTGCTCTCCACACCGACCGCTGGATAACGCTGCGGCAGCGCTATTGCCATGGTTTATGATTGATGGTGTAGTTTGTAATCATTGCAATTTTTGCCCCGCGCGATAAGCGGATATCTGCCAAGACGGCAAGCAACAAAAGGGGACAGTGCTATGAGTGGAAATCGCGGTCTGAATGGCTTGCTCGACAAGACGCTGACGCGCCGAACGGCTCTCAAAGGCATGGGCGCAGCGGCCGGACTGGCGCTTGCCCCGGGCTACGTTCGCTACGCTCAGGCGCAGTCGTCTGCTCCAATCAAGATAGGGTTCCAGGCGCACCGCACGGGCATCGGAGCTGCCTATGGGCGCTGGTACGAGAAGACGACCAACGCAGCCGTCAAGCTCATCAATGAGGCAGGCGGCATCAACGGCCGCCCCGTCGAGATTATCGTCGAAGACGATGGCACCGATCCGAAGCGCGGCGCTGAGGTGGTCGGCAAGTTCGCCACGCAGCACAAGGCCGACATCGTGTTCGGAACGCTTTTTTCGCATGTCGTGATCGGTTCCGCCCCGACCGCTGGCGAGTTGAAGATACCGTATTATGTCGTCAGCGAAGGCCATCACGTCGCCTCCACGAAGCTGAACCGCTACTGCTTCCAGCCGGGCATCACGGACGTGAAAAGTCAGGTGATTTCGATGGCGCCGTGGATTGCCAGCAATGTCGGCAAGAAGGTCGCGATGATTTTTCCGGATTTCGCCTTCGGCCATGACCACCGGGACTATTTCACCCCGGCCATCAAGAGTCAGGGCGGCGATGTCATCGCTCAGATTGCGATCCCGCCGACCGAGAGCTCGTTCACCCGCTATTTCCCACAGATCCCGGCCGAAACGGAAGTTCTCTACCATGTCATGGTCGGTCCGGCCGTCCTGACCTTCGTGAAGGAACTCGGCGAATTTTACGGATCCAACCGGCCGCAGCTCTTCGGCTTTATCGATTCCCTCGAGGCCGTCGATCTCGCGAGCCCTGGCCTGGAGTTCCTGGACGGCAGCCATTTCTGGGAGGGCTGCCCACGCTATCTGCAGCCTGACGCCTCCGAAGCGCAGAAATTCTATCGTGATGCAGTCGGGATCGACGAGAACGGCGCGGCGGTGGGCGACCCGAAGGATGTATCCACAGCAGCCCATATGTTCGGCTGCTGGGAAACGCTCTACGTCATCAAGAAAGCGATGGAGAGCGCTGGCTACCAAGGCCCCGAAGACCGCGCGAAACTGGTCGAGGCTACCGAGGCGCTGACGGCCTTCGAGGAAGGCAAGGAACACCCTCAAGGGGACAAGACCTTCAACGGCAAGATCCACCAGTGCTTCGGCCACCAAAACATTTCCAAGGTCGAAGGCGGTAAACTCAAAGTGGTGCACCGCACCGCGATCGAGGACGGGCTCTACGAACCGGAAGGGGACTATACGACGCAGCCGCTTTGAGCTGCGCAATCGCCACTTTCCGACCTTGAGCTCCACAAGCGTCACTGACCGGCCGGCCATAGTCACCTTCCTTTTTGCTGAGTGTGGTCGGCCAACTCTGCAGCGCCGTGCGTCATTCACAGATGCAAGGGGCGCTGCATCTGTTCCAATCTACACATCGTGCTTTGCGATACCCGGTTCCGATTTTCGAGCCGATGCGGTAAGCGGCACAGTCGCGGAGTAACTAGTATCGATGGCGTTCGGCCCACATCTTCTGCTCGCCACCCTTGAAGGACTGGTGATGTCGGCCGTGCTGGCGTTGACGGCGCTGGGCCTGTCGCTGGTGTTCGGCGTGATGCGGGTTGTCAACGTCGCCCATGGCGAATTCTTCATGCTGGGCGCCGTGTTGGCCTGGTGGGCGTCGACGCTGGTTGTCGGACATCCTGCCCTGGGCTTCCTGCTGGCACTGGTCATCAGCCCGCTCGTCGTTGGCGCGATCGCGCTGGTGGCGGAGCGGCTGGTGCTGCGCCGGCTCGATTACAATCCGGAGGCGACGATCGTAGCCACGATCGGCATGCTGTATATCATCCAGCAGGCCGTGCTCACCGTCTACGGTCCTGAAGCCCGGCCCGTCGCACCGCCTTTCAGCTACCGCATCGTCCTGCCCTGGTTCGGCTACTCCGGCTACAAGCTCTCCATCATTGCGGCTTCGTCCATTCTCATGCTCGCGACGTGGTTCGTCCTTACACGCACCCGGATCGGTCTCATCATGCGCGCGACCCAGTATGACCGTGAGACTGCGCAGGCTTTCGGCATCCCGGTCGATCGCGTATACGCCGCCGTCTTCGCGCTGGGAGCCATGCTCGCAGCGATCGCGGCGGTGCTTATCGTGCCGATCAGCCAGGCCCACTACCTGATGGGGCTCGATCCTCTGCTCCTGTCGTTCATCGTCGTCATCATCGGTGGGCTGGGATCGCTACGCGGGACAGTGATCGCCGCCGTTCTGATCGGCCTGTCCGATGGCATCATCTCGGTCTTCTTTTCTCCGACGCTTGCGAAGATAATTGCGACGCTGCTCGTTGCGCTGGTCCTGGTTTTCCGCCCGCAGGGCCTTTTCGGGACGGCAACTCGATGAACCGCGAGCGGGCAACATTGCGCGTTTATGGACTGCATGCGGCCGTGCTTGCCGTCCTTTTCCTTCTGCAGTTCATCTTGCCCGCGTATCATCATGGCGTGCTTGCGCGCGTGATGGTGCTCGCCGTTTTCGCGATGGGTTATAATCTCCTCTTCGGCTACACGGGTCTGCTCAGTCTCGGCCACGCCATGTTCTTTTCTGCCGGTCTCTATGGAGCCGGGCTGGCGATAGATCACTGGGGTCTCGGCGTGGGTCCGGGCTTTGTCGCCGGGCTCGCGTCGGGCGCCTTGCTTGCCTTGGTGATCGGGCTGCTTGCCCTGCGGACCACCGGTGTCGCTTTCATGATCGTCACGATGATGTTTGCGCAGGTGCTCTATCTTGCGACGCTCTATTTCGCGACGTGGACACGCGGCGATGAAGGATTTGTCCTGCCTCAGGCGGTCCGTCAGCTGAATGCCGGCGGATTTCATTTCGATCTCACCGATCCTACGACGCGCTACATGGCTGCATTCCTGCTCTTTTCGATTGTTTTGGTCGGTACGCTACTCATTGTGCGATCCGCCCATGGCCGCGTGCTGATAGCTATCCGGGAAAACGAGGAGCGCGTCCGGATGCTTGGCTACGACGCCTTCGCCAACAAGCTGGCGGCGGTCGTCGTGTCCGGCGTCATCTGCGCCTCGGCCGGCGCGGCCTATGCGATCCTCTTCGGCTATGTGGGCTCGACCTTCGCCTCGGTCCAATATTCGATCCTGCCGCTGCTTTGGGTGCTGCTCGGCGGCGCGGCCACCGCACTTGGCCCAATGATCGGCACGCTGTTCATGTACTATGTGGTCGATATCACAAGCGCCTACACTTCCGCCTATCTGCTCTTCGTCGGGCTTGCGCTGGTCCTGCTCGTTCTGTTCTTCCCAAAGGGCTTGCTCGGAACCGTGCGCGACCGCTGGGTTCAATGGTTGCCATGACGCCGCTCCTGACGACGACGAATCTCGGCCGGAGCTTCGGAGGCCTGCACGCCGTGCGCGGCGTGAATTTCGAGGTCATGCCGGGTGAAATCCGCGCCATCATCGGTCCGAACGGCGCCGGCAAGACAACGTTCGTCAACCTGATCTGCGGACGCATCGAACCATCGTCGGGGACGGTGGTTTTCGACGGCGAAGACATCACCAGCATGCCGGCGCACGAACGTGTGAGGCGCGGCATTGCCTACACGTTTCAGATAACGAGCGTTTTTGCGAACCTGACGGCCTACGAGAACGTGGCCTTGTCGGTGCAGCGACGGATGATCGACCGCAAGGAAGACCGCACGCCGCGCAGGCGCGCCGCGGGACTCCACCGCGGCGTACTTGAGGCTTTGCAGCGGACCGGTCTTTCGGACCGGCATTCAACGCCTGCTGGAAGCCTGTCGTATGGTCATCAAAGGCTTCTTGAAGTCGCCATGGGACTTGCGTTGAAGCCGCGGCTGCTGATTCTGGACGAGCCGACGCAGGGTCTTTCCGACGGCGAGATCGAGAATTTCATCTCTCTTGTCCGCGAGATTGGCGAGGAAACGACCGTGCTTCTGATCGAGCACAACATGCCCGTGGTCATGGCGCTGGCCGAGCGAATTACCGTGCTCAACGCGGGGCGCATCCTGGCCGAGGGAACCCCAGACGAAGTCAGGAACAATATCGAAGTACAAAATGCATACCTGGGAACGCCTGTCGATGCCTAGTGTGCTCGCAATTAGCGGTCTCGACTGCTTCTACGGAGAGGTTCAGGTTCTGCACTCGATCGCGCTCGAACTGCGGCAGGGCGAAATCCTCTGCCTGCTCGGCCGCAACGGCGCCGGCAAGTCCACACTGCTCAAGGCGATCATGGGCCTCGTTCCTGCCCGCTCCGGTTCAATCCTGCTTGGGGAGAAAGAACTGACAAGGTTGGCGCCGCATGAGGTGCCCAAGGCAGGGATAGCCTATGTGCCGCAAGGCCGCCGCCTGTTCGCCGATCTTACCGTGGCTGAAAACATCGAGATCGGGTTGATGGCGCGCAACAGGGGAGAGCGGACCCGTGAAAACGTCCTCGAACTTTTCCCGGTGTTGAGAGAGCGATATCGCCAGCGGTCCGGCACGCTTTCGGGCGGCGAGCAGCAGATGTTGGCGATGGCGCGCGCGCTCTGCCTGGAACCCGAGGTGCTGCTGCTTGACGAACCCACTGAAGGGCTCATGCCTTCAATGATCGCCAAGATACGCGATACGATCGCGAGGCTGCGCGGGCAGGGCGTTTCGACAATCCTGGTCGAGCAGCGGGTCGATGCCGTGCTTCCTGTCGCTGACCGGGTGGCGTTCATCGAGAACGGCCGCAACCGGGAGACGGTTGAGGTCGAGAAATTGCGGGACGAGGTTGACCTCCTGCACCGCTATGTCGGGGTCGGATAGCGCTGCAGATGACTGGCACGCGTCGTCAGCTCGCCCGGCGACAAGCCGCCGAGCGTGTTACACGAGCTGCACACCGGCATCCCGCATCTTGCCAAGCATCAGCTCAAGCGAGCCGCCAAGGTCGATGCCACGGCAGGCGTCGAGCCGGACTGTCGTCTTCAGGCCCAGCTTTGCAGCGCCGAGCGCCGAGTAGGCGACACAATAATCGGTGGCGAGACCGGCGAAAGTGACCTCGTTGATGCCGCGCTCGGCGAGATACCCGCCTAATCCGGTCGGAGTTGTGTGGTCGTTCTCGTAGAAAGCGGAATAGCTGTCTATGCGATGGCGGAAGCCTTTCCGAATAATCAGTTCGCATCGGGTGCGGTTCAAGTGAGGGTGAAAGGCTGCCCCCCCGGAACCCTGGACGCAATGGTCGGGCCACAATGTCTGTTCCCCATAGGGCATCATGATCGT
>JBEVEP010000267.1:0-14457 GCA_040512755.1 Mesorhizobium sp. | reverse complement strand
CGTGCGGCACGTGACAATCGGGACAGGTTGCCCGCACGCCGGAACGATTGGCGAAATGGATGGTGCGCGTCAGTTCCTGAAAGACGTTGTCGTACATTTCATGGCATGAAGTGCAGAACCGCTCGGTGTTGGTAAGTTCCAGCGCGGTGTTGAACGCGCCCCAAAACATTACTCCACCGATGAAGCCGCCGAGCGTCAGAAAGCCTAGGCCGAGCGTAGCGGCGGGGGTGGTGAGTATTTTCCAGGCCCACGCCAATGCGTCCTTCAACCATTGCATGGCCTATTCGCTCCCGGCGGGTTCTACGCCCAACTCGCTCATATCCTTGAAACGGTTCTCAACGAGTGGACGCACATTCGCCTGGGGCACATGGCAGGCAGTGCAGAAATAGCGGCGCGGGGAAACGTCGGCCAGCATCTGGCCGTCCCGCGTCATATAGTGAGTGACGCTGATCATCGGCGCGCCCGAGCCCTGCGTAAATTCGCGTTTGTGACACGACAGGCACCGGTTCGTGTTGACGGAGAGCTGATAGCCTTCGATCGAATGCGGGATGACCGGCGGCTGTTCGGGATAGGCCCGCATCTGCCGGACGTCGTCCGTCACCCATTTCGGCACCGGCGGAGCCGGCAGATTTTCCATGGGAGGGGTCGGCCCAGTTAGCTCTGATTGCATCTGGGCAAGCGCAGCCGTCCCGGCGCAGTAAAGGACGATAGCTGCGGCGGCAGCAAGCCGGCGCCCCACGGCTTTGTTCCAACGCAATTCCGGACGGAAAACCGGTTTCCACTTTTCCTGGAATTGCTCTTTGTTTTGACGCAATTCCGGACGGAAAACCGGTTTCCACTTTTCCTGGAATTGCTTTAAGCGACGGGAAGGATCTTGACCGCGCATTTCTTGAAATCCGTCTGCTTGGAGATTGGGTCAGTCGCGTCCAGCGTGACCTTGTTGATCAGCCGGCTGGCATCAAACCAGGGAACGAATACCACACCCTTGGGCATGCGGTTTCGGCCGCGGGTTTCGATGCGGGACAGGATCTCGCCGCGCCGCGACACGATGCGCACTTCCGCGCCCTGATTGATGCCGCGCTGCCGGGCGTCCTCGGCATTCATGAAGCAGACTGCGCCGGGGAATGCGCGATAGAGTTCCGGAACGCGCATCGTCATTGATCCGGAATGCCAATGTTCGAGGACGCGTCCCGTCACCAGCCAGACGTCATATTCGTCATCGGGCGGCTCGGCGGGAGGCTCATAGGGAACAGCGAGGATCACGGCCTTGCCGTCCGGGCGGCCGTAGAACTTCACGCCCTCGCCGGGCTTCACATAGGGATCCAGCCCTTCCCGGTAGCGCCAGAGCGTTTCCTTCCCGTTCACGACCGGCCAGCGCAGGCCGCGTTCCTGGTGATAGCGGTCGTACGGCGCAAGGTCGTGTCCATGGCCCCGCCCGAACTCGGCATATTCCTCGAACAGGCCTTTCTGGATGTAGAAGCCGAATTCCTGAGCCTCGTTGTTCTCATATTCGGCATCGATCTCGCTTCGCGGAAACCGGTCGACCGTGCCGTTCTGAAAAAGCACTTCGAAGAGCGTCTTGCCGCGATATTCCGGGTTCTTGGCGAGAATCTCCTGCGGCCATACTTCGTCCGTCGTGAAACGCTTGGAGAATTCCGCCAGCTGCCAAAGGTCGGAACGCGCCTCTCCAGGAGCCTCAACCAGTTGATGCCACACATGGGTGCGGCGCTCCGCATTGCCATAGGCGCCTTCCTTCTCCACCCACATAGCGGCGGGCAGGACGATATCCGCCGACATGGCGGTGATTGTCGGATAGGCATCCGAGACCACGATCAGATTGTCGGGGTTGCGATAGCCTGGATAGGTTTCCTGGCTGTCATTCGGGGCAGCCTGCATATTGTTGTTGACCTGCACCCAGTAGAAATTGAGCTTCCCGTCCTTTAGCATCCGGTCCTGCAGGACGGCGTGATAACCGGGCTTTTCCGGCAGAAGGCCGTGAGGAACCTTCCAGATCTCCTCGGCATGCTTGCGGTGCTCCGGGTTGGTGACGACCATGTCGGCAGGAAGGCGGTGGGCGAAAGTCCCAACCTCGCGCGCAGTGCCGCAGGCTGACGGCTGTCCGGTCAGCGAGAACGGGCTGTTTCCGGGCTCGGAGATTTTCCCGGTCAGCAGGTGGAGATTGTAGACCATCTGGTTCGCCCATACGCCGCGGACATGCTGGTTGAAGCCCATGGTCCAGAGCGACATCACCTTGCGGGCCGGGTCTGCATAGAGTTCGGCGAGTTCTTCGAGGAACGACTCCTCCACGCCGGTAAGCTCGGCGACTTTCTCGAGCGTGTATTCCGCGACGAGGACTTTGAACGCCTCGAAGTCGATCGGATCCATCCTGCCCGGATCGGCGGCGCCGGTCGCCTTGACCTCCAGTGGATGTTCGGGCCGCAGCCCGTAGCCGATGTCGGTCGCGCCGCGCATGAACGTCGTATGATTCTTGACGAAATCCTCGTTCACGCGGCCTGTCTGGATAATGTGGTTGGCGATGTAGTTCAGGATCGCGAGATCGGTGCCCGGCGTGAAGATGATCGGTATGTCCGCCAGATCCATGCTGCGATGCGTGAACGTCGACAGCACCGCGACCTTCACATGCTCATGGCCGAGCCGGCGATCGGCAACCCGGGTCCACAGGATCGGGTGCATCTCGGCCATGTTCGAACCCCAAAGGACAAACGCGTCGGCATTCTCGAAATCGTCGTAGCAGCCCATCGGCTCGTCCATGCCGAAGGTGCGCATGAAGGCGTAGGCCGCCGAGGCCATGCAGTGGCGGGCGTTAGGGTCGAGATTGTTGGAGCGGAAGCCGGCGCGCATCAGCTTCGTCGCCGCATAGCCTTCAAAGATCGTCCACTGGCCTGAGCCGAACATGCCGATAGCTTCGGGGCCTTTCTCTTTCAGGACCGTCTTCACCTTGTCGGCCATCACATCGAAGGCCTCGTCCCAGGAGACGGGTTCGAACTCGCCTTCCTTGTCGAAAACCCCATTGCGCTTGCGCATGAGCGGCGTCGTCAGACGGTCAGCCCCGTACATGATCTTGGACAGGAAATAGCCCTTCACGCAGTTGAGGCCCCGATTGACCTCGGCTTGCATGTCGCCATGGGTGGCGACGACCTTGCCATCCTTGACGCCCACCATGACGCCGCACCCCGTCCCGCAAAACCGGCATGGCGCCTTCGACCACTTGATTTGCAGGGCGCTTACGCCACCGGGCACCGGTTGCGCAGACGCTGGCAGCGTAATACCAGCCGCCGCCGCAGCGATGGCCGCCGCTTGCGATTTCAACAACTGGCGGCGGTTCAGTTCTGCTGCCATGGCTCGCTGTCCTCCAAATCCTCGACATAGTCGAAGACCATGTTTGCGGCGATGACCCCGTCGAGCGCGCTAATCGCCGTCAACAGTCCGCCCAGCGCGCCGGTGCTTTCCGCCTCCATCACAATGACGATGCGGTAGCCGTCCTGAGCGCTGATCTCGACGCCGGGCATTGAAGAAATAAGCTCAACGAGCGAGGACATGCGTCCCGGCATCATCGACACGACGGCGCTGGAAACATGGTGCTGGCGTTTTGTGGGGTCCGCGCGCTCGCCCGTAAACAACGCTCGCCGGCTGAGCCTGGGTCCAGCCATAGCCTCAACCTCCCGGCGGGCCCGGCGGTCCAAAGATCATTTGGGTCATCCAGACGAGGAAACCGTAGCCGCCGACCACTCCGACTGCGACGATCGGCCAGATTCCAAACGCCAGCGCAAGGAACGTGATCAGTTCCCTCCGCCTCAGAGACGCGGGATGCGTCAGCGCTCCCGGTCTGGTCTTGTCCTGGGTCATGAACCGCCTCATGTGCCTCGGACGTGCCGTCGCGCAGAAGCGACGCGCTTTCATGAGGTTAATCTCAATCGGTCATATTTCAAATAGCTTGTTTACCCGAAGCATCCATCGCCGCCCGTCCCTGTGAGCGGGGTTTGCGGATGCGAGCGGCCGATTATGCGTCAAGCGGGCAAGACGATGTCTCGGATAGTCGTTCATTGCTGCTGGACCATCCACGGCATCGGGACCGCGCCGTATCCGACAACCACGCCTAAAACAATCAGCGCCATGCCGGTCACCATTGCCGTGCGGCGGCCTAAAGGGAGCATTTTCTCGGCAAAGACGACGAGCGTAAGCAGCAGCATCCAGGCCAGGCTCATCACGCCCGTGGCGACCAGGACGGCAAACAGCGCCCAGCAGCATCCGAGACAGTACATGCCATGCGTGAACCCCATCCTCAGCGCTCCCAGCCGGCCCTCGCGCCAATGCAGAGCAACGAACGCCAGCGGCGAGCGGCAGTGCACGAGGCAGACCCGCTTGATGGGCGTGAACTGGTAAAGTCCGGCCAGAACGACGGTCGCGCCAAGCGCCAGCGGCGCCCATTGGGAACGCTGGACAGGCTGCAGGGCGGTCGCAAGGTCGCTGCCGATCCCGACGACGATGTACACGACGGACCCGACCGCTGCCCAGACGAGAATATAGCCTGCGACGAATATCCATGTGGGGATGGCGACGTAGCGGTCACGCCGGGCCTGCCCGGCGGCGAACATGAAGACCATTGAACTCGCGGCTGGCAGCATCATTGCCGCCATCATTATCGTCCACACTGCAAGGAAAGCGAATGCGCCTGTGACAGACCAGCCTCCCGCGGCCATGCCCTCCATCGCCATCCCCGCCATGCCGCCCATATCCATGCCGGCCATATCATCCATGCCCGTTCCGCCACGGACTGCGATTCCCATGGGCATGCTCATGCTGACCGCGCTGTAGATGGTCAGCCCCCACGCCGCGGCGGTCACGATGACAAGGGAAATCAGCAGACCCGACGGCACATGCCCGATCGCTCGGCGCAACCAACGGGAGCCGGAGCCCGGCTCAGCCATCGAAGCCGCAGCCCTTGCAAAGCGACTGCAGGCGTCGCCGATTCCATACGCTGGGAACCAAGGCGGCCATGATCACTCGGAGGTTTGCGGAGGTGGGGATTGCTCCAGCCCTAATTCGGACCCGCCCAATCGAAAGGAATATGCTTGCTCGAACGGCCTTTCGCGGTCCAGTCGAGACCGAACCCTTCCGTCCGGACGTCGTCGGAGCGACCCCAGGTAGCCACCCCACCGGGACCGACCTCGGATCCCGGCGGGTTGATGGTCTGGACACGCTTGCCTGGAGGCGTTGTCGGTCCAGCGAGCGCTTCCGCGCGCCCGGAAACGCGTCCCGGCACTTCGACGCGCCAATACGCAAGATCGCCTGCGAGCTCGAAAGAGATCGGAACGAACTCGACGCCGCGCATCTCGCCGATAAAGGGGGCGAAATCAGCCGGCCAGCCGCCCACCTGGCCGCCGAAGATGGCCAGAAGAGCCTCACGCTGACGTTCGTCCGCACTCTCATCGACGTACAAGCCCATTCTGGCCTTGCCTTCGCCAGCCCAGATATTGCCTTCGAAAGCAGCGAGCGCGACAAGAGTGAACCCGTCCAGCTTGACGTCACCGAAATGACCCTCCCTCACATGCCACGCAAGCACGCCCTGACAGGCGTTATTGGTAGGGGCCTGGGCGAATTCGCAGGGGCAAGGAATGTCGCAACTGCAGATGTCGAACCAGTCGCCGGCACGGCGCCATTGGGGGACGGTATTCATGCCTTCCTCCGCACGTTCGCAATCAGGCGAGTCTACAGTATCGGGGAAACCTTCTCCAGCACGTTTCCTCGGAATCGCGGCACTAGCGACCCTGCGGAGGTCTCGGCGAATTAGTCGTTGGTAGCGACCCGGACGTTGCCGACATTGTCTCGCACCGCTCAGTATGTCGGTGGTTAGGGTAGTTGTGGCCTTTTGTGAAAGCCTTCATGGGCGGGAATCGATTTCATCTTATCCAGCCATTTCGCCCTCGAGCGCACGACGACCTGTGCGTCCGGTTGATATTCGTTCGGATCGGCCATCGTAGCGGCATGAACATGAACCTCATGGGGCCACTTCTCGGACCGGAAATAGAGTCTTGTGCCACAGGATGGGCAAAATCCTCGAAACGTTTTGGGGCTGCTCTCGTAGTGCACGATTTCACCGGTCCAGTTCAACTGCTCCGGCTTCATGCCGACGTATGCTGTAAAAGGGGCGGACGTGGCACGCTGACAATCGGCACAGTGACAAACCAGATTGCGCGTGGTCTCTCCTGAATATGCCCAGGTAACCGCCCCGCACATGCATCTTCCGGAAAGAAATGCCATTGCCTTTCCCTAGACAATCCCGCCCAAAACGGCGAGCTACCGCGTCGGTACCGGATGTTCACCGCGATAGTCGTAGAAGCCGCGACCGGCTTTGCGGCCGAGCCAGCCCGCCTCCACATATTTCACCAGCAGCGGACAGGGCCGGTATTTGGAGTCGGAGAGTCCATCATGCAGCACCTGCATGATGGACAGGCAGGTATCGAGGCCAATAAAGTCGGCAAGCTGCAGCGGTCCCATCGGGTGGTTTGCGCCGAGCCGCATAGCGGTATCGATCGAGTCCACCGAGCCGACGCCCTCATAGAGTGTGTAGATCGCCTCGTTGATCATCGGCAGCAGGATGCGATTGACGATGAAGGCCGGGAAATCCTCGGCGACGGTTACCGTCTTGTCGAGTTTTTGGGCGAATGCCTTGGCGATCTCGAAGGTCTGGTCCTCGGTTGCGATGCCGCGCACGAGTTCGACAAGCTTCATCACCGGCACCGGGTTCATGAAGTGGATGCCAATAAAGCGCTCCGGCCGGTCCGTCTGTGCCGCAAGCCGGGTGATCGAGATCGATGACGTGTTGGTGGCGAGGATCGCCTCCGGATTGAGCACGGGACAGAGCTGCTGGTAGATCTTGCGCTTGACGGTTTCGTCTTCTGTCGCCGCCTCGATAACGAGATCGGCCGCTGCCAGTTTTTCAATTGACGCTGCAGACGCAATCCGGGCGAGCGCGGCCTGACGGTCCTTCTCCTCGATCTTGCCATGGCTCACCGAGCGCGCCAGATTGCCGCTCACTGTGGCCATGCCATTCTCGATCCGCTCAGGCGACACGTCGTAGAGCAACACACGATATCCGGCCAGAGCGGCGGCATGGGCAATTCCGCTGCCCATCTGCCCGGCGCCTACGATTCCAACGGTCTCAATCGTTCCGGCCATCACACGGATCCCATTCAGGACATCTCGCTGTCCAAGATTTTTGTTGCAGCGCAACGTAAAGCGGCCGGGGTAGGTTCGTCTACCCCGGCCGCCCAAATTTTGCGCATCGCTCGCGCGAAGTCAAAGCGCCTTTTCAAGCTCCGGCAACACGACGAAGAGATCGCCGACGATCCCATAGTCGGCCACCTGGAAGATCGGCGCTTCCTCGTCCTTGTTGATGGCGACAATGACCTTCGAGTCCTTCATGCCGGCGAGATGCTGAATCGCGCCGGAAATGCCACAGGCGATGTAGAGATCGGGCGCCACCACCTTGCCGGTCTGGCCGACCTGCCAGTCATTCGGCGCGTAGCCGGCATCGACCGCGGCGCGGCTTGCGCCAACCGCCGCACCGAGCTTGTCGGCGACCGGCAGGATGACCTCCCGGAACTTCTCGGAGGAGCCGAGCGCGCGGCCGCCGGAAATGATGATCTTGGCCGAGGTGAGCTCCGGCCGGTCGCTTTCCGAAAGCCGGTTCTCCACGAATGTTGAAAGGCCCGGATTGGCCGCGGCCCCAACCGTCTCGACCGCCGCGGAGCCGCCTTCCGGCGCAGCCTGGAAGGAAGCCGTGCGCACGGTGACGACCTTCTTGCCGTCGGTTGCCTGCACGGTCTGGATGGCGTTGCCGGCATAAATCGGCCGCTTGAACGTATCGGCGCTGACGACTTCGATGATCTCGGAGACCTGCATGACGTCGAGAAGAGCCGCCACACGTGGCGTCACGTTCTTGCCCATCGTCGTGGCCGGGGCAATGATCGTGTCATAGCCGCCGGCCAGCGATACGACAGTCGCTGCAAGCGGCTCGGCCAGGCGTTCAGCGAGTTCGTCGGCTTCGACCAGCAGCACCTTGCGCGCGCCCTTCAGCTTGGCCGCGGAATCGGCGGCGGCCTTGGCGCCCTTCCCGGCAATGAGAATATCGACATCGGAGCCGATCTTCAGTGCGGCTGAAAGCGCCTTGGCGGTCTGGTCAGAGAGGTGGTCGTTGCCGTGTTCGGCGATCAGGAGAATTGCCATTTCTTGTTCCTTCCTTCCGAACTCAGAGCACGCCGGCTTCGTTCTTCAGCTTGTCGACCAGTTCGGCCACCGTCTTGACCTTGACGCCTGCCTTGCGGCCGCCCGGTTCCTCGGTCTTGATCACCTTCAGCCGCGGCTTCACGTCGGCGCCGAAGTCGGCCGGGGTCTTCTCGTCAAGCGGCTTCTTCTTCGCCTTCATGATGTTGGGCAGCGAAGCGTAGCGGGGCTGGTTGAGGCGCAGGTCAGTGGTGACGATCGCCGGCATTTTCAGCTCGACCGTCTGGAGGCCGCCATCGACCTCGCGGGTCACCTTCGCCTTGTCTCCGGCGATTTCGACCTTGGAGGCGAAAGTGCCCTGGCTCCAGCCCAGCAGCGCGGCCAGCATCTGGCCAGTCTGGTTGGCGTCGTCATCGATCGCCTGCTTGCCGAGGATGACGAGGCCCGGCTTCTCCGCATCGACCACGCCCTTCAGTACCTTGGCGACACCGAGCGGCTCGGTCTGCTCGTCGGTCTTCACCAGGATCGCGCGGTCGGCGCCCATGGCGAGCGCAGTACGAAGCGTCTCCTGCGCCTGCGCAGGCCCGATGGAAACGACGACGATTTCCTCGACCTTGCCGGCTTCCTTCAGGCGGATTGCCTCTTCCACGGCAATCTCGTCGAACGGGTTCATCGACATCTTCACATTGGCGAGTTCGACCCCCGAGCCGTCCGCCTTGACGCGGATTTTCACGTTGTAGTCGACCACCCGTTTGACAGGAACCAGCACTTTCATCGAGTTTCCTCACCTCACTCACGGAATTTGACGCGCGCTATACCAGCGCGAAAAGTGCCCAGCTTGTCGATTGCCGACATGTTGGGCGGGAAAACGGTCGCTGTCCGGCGCATCGCTCGAAAGCGCGCGGACCGTAGTGATGAGGGCGTTTGACGTCAATATCCGCCAGGCACTCGAATCGGTTGAATCATTGCCTGCCCCATCGTGGCGCCGGGGCGCTCTCAATCGGACGGACGGCGCTTGGCTGATCAATACGAACCGCCCGGGGCGTCACGATCGACCGGTCGAACACAGGCACGTCGCGCCTCTTCAGGAGAAGCACCAGAACGGCCCCGGCAATGATGCCGCCAATGTGGCAACTCCAGGAGATCTGGTCCTCGCCAGCCATCGCGAACATAGCGAACTGGAATCCGATCCAGAGCACAAGCAGAATGTAGGCGGGAACGCGCAGCGGAATGCGGCCGAAGGCAAGCACCCAGATTTTCACGCGGGGATGCAGGATAAGATAGGCAGCGACAGTGCCGGCAATGGCGCCCGAGGCGCCGATCAGCGGCATTTGCGAATCCGGGGCCAGAAGGCCGTGCGTGAAAGCGCCAGCAGCCGCGCAAAGAAGGTAGAATACAAGAAAGCGGATGTGGCCGAGCGCATCCTCGACATTGTCGCCAAACACCCAGAGAAACAGCATGTTGCCGCCGAGATGGAAGATGTCGCCATGCAGGAATGCGTAGGTGATGTAGGTGAAATCCTCCGGCACAAACACATATTCTGGCGGAAGCTCGGCCGAGTCGAACACGACCGAAGGAATGTAGCCCAAGCCGAAGACGGCGGCCTGGACGGCGTTCTCGCTGCCGAGCGCTGTGAAGAGGTAGACGATCACATTGGCCGCGATCAGCCCGAAGGTCACATATTGGAGCTTGATATGCTTCAGGCTGTTGGCATCGTGAAGCGGAATGAACATGCCCCTTTTCCGCTCCTTAGAGCAATTCCCGGAAAAGTGGGAACCGGTTTTCCGTCCGGAATTGCGTTGAAACAAAGAGTTAGAAAGCGGTTCAACGGTTCAATTAAGCACTGAGCCGCTCTCTATATCTCAGCGATTCTTGCCGGGCACCCATAACACATCGGCGTTTCCGTTGTCATTGACTGCGCGGGCGGCCACGAACAACAGATCCGACACGCGATTCATATATTTCAGGGCTTCCCGGTTGACATGTTCCGCCGGGTCTTCGGCAAGCGCGACGATCAGCCGTTCTGCCCGCCGCGCAACGGTGCGCGCAAGATGCAGCGCCGCCGCTGCCGGCGAGCCGCCCGGCAATATGAAGGAACGCAAGGGCTGCAAATTCTTGTTCAGATGGTCGATATCCGCTTCCAGTCGCGTAATCTGCGAGGCAATGATCCGAAGCGGTTCGTAGCTGAGCTCCTTGCCCGTATCCGGCGTGGCAAGGTCGGCGCCGAGATCGAAGAGATCGTTCTGGATCCGGCTTAGCATGGCGTCGATCTCCGGATGCGCAGCGGCCGTGTGGATGCGCGCCAGGCCAATGCAGCTGTTTGCCTCGTCGACGGTTCCGAAAGCGTCCACCCTAAGGTCGGCCTTCGATCGCCGTTCGCCATTGCCCAGTCCGGTCGTACCGTCGTCTCCGGTGCGGGTATAGATTTTGTTGAGCCTGACCATGTTCGCCTCGAAAACAGCTATCCGCGACTGAAATAGGCAGCCAGCAGGATCAATACGAGCGCGATGAACTGCAGGAAAACACGCGCCTGCATCAGCTTGTTCGACGTATTGCCGGACCCGCCGCGCATCATGTTCGCAAGGCCGCGAATAAGTACGATCACGACGCCGACCATGACGACAATGGCGAAAATGTTGAAAACCGTGGCCATGTGTCTTTCCGATAATCCGCTGTGTGTTGTTTGGCAGGGCGAAGTCCGGCGTCAACCCTGCGAGGAAAGGAGTCGATAGAATACCGACGCCGGCAAGATGCGCTTGAGGATTACACCGGTCTTGGCCGGCAAGGTAACAACATAATGCGGCCTGGGGCGTCGCGACAGAAGCGCGTGGCGCAGGACGGCATAGACGGCGTCGGGCTGCAGCTTGAGCCGGGATTTCGATCCCCCCGCCCGCAGGCGCGCGAGCTGCGCCACATAGTGCACGCGATGCACCGAGTTCTCGTGGTCGATATTCTTTTCGAACCAATACAACCCGTTGGCGGCGATCTTCGATTCGACCGGCCCCGGCTCGATCAGCGAGACATGAATGCCGGAGCCTTGGAGCTCGGCGCGCATGCAAAGCATCAAACCTTCGATTGCATGTTTCGATGCGGCATAGGCACCGCGCCATTTGATCGGCGTCAGGCCGAGAATCGACGAACAATGGACGATCCTGCCCTGACCTTGAGCGCGCATGACGGGAACGATTCGCCGGGTCAGGTCATGCCAGCCGAAAAAGTTGGCCTCGAACTGCTCCCGCAGCGCCTCGACTGGCAGATCTTCAACTGCCCCGGCCTGCGCGTAGGCGCCGTTGTTGTAGAGTGCGCCGAGCGTGCCACCGGTGCGGTCGAGAACCGCATCGACCAGCGCCGAGATCGACTCCGGCTCGCGGTAGTCGAGATAGAACGATTCGATGCCGGCAGCCTTCAGTGCGGCGATATCTTCCGGCTTTCGCGCGGTGGCGAAAACGCGCCAGCCATCAGCCTTCAAGGCGCGGGCGCAGCACGCGCCGATGCCTGAAGAAGCGCCCGTCACAATAATGGTTCGCAGATCCTGCACGTGCTGGAATTTGGTTGTATTGCTTGCCATTTGCAGCAATCACTTCACATATTCGCCGCAAGGAAACAACCGGAAGGAGACAGGGTGCGCAGGATCGTTGCGACACGGCGTGTGCTTTCGGATGCGTTCGGGCATTTCAACGACGATGACGGCTGGTCGATGGCGAGTCACCTGGCGATCAGCGCCCTGATGGCCCTGTTTCCCTTCCTGATTTTCGCCACGACGCTCGCCAGCTTCCTTGGCGCGGACGCTTTTGCGGATACCGCCGTGCACCTCGTCTTCGACACATGGCCCGACCAGATCGCGGAGCCGATCGCTCGCGAGGTGGTCAACGTCCTGACCGTGCAGCGCGGCGACCTTTTGACCTTCGGTGTGTTGCTCGCCGCGTTCTTTGCGTCGAACGGGATCGAGGCTTTGCGGACATCGCTCAACCGCGCCTATCGCGTGGTCGAGACGCGCTCGATCATCTGGCGCCGCCTGCAAAGTCTCGCCTTTGTGCTGATCGCAACCATCGGTTTTGTGGCGATAAGCGTGCTGCTCGTCTTTACCCCATTGCTGGCGCGGCTTGCGAAGGCCCACTTCGACTGGATCGACCCTTATATGGGAACGTTTACGCTTTGGCGCTTCGTGATCGCCTCGACGGTCATTGTGCTTGGTCTCATCGCCGTGCATTTCTGGCTGCCGGCCGGCCACCGGCGCTTCTTCGATATCGTTCCGGGCATCATCTTCACCCTCATCGGCTGGCTTGCCGGATCGACCCTGTTTGCTGCCTATCTCGATCGGTTCTCGTCCTACGTCACCACTTATGCCGGGTTGGCCTCGATCATGGTGGCTGTGGTGTTCCTCTATATCGTTTCCCTGATCTTCATCCTTGGCGGCGAGCTCAATGCAGCGATCAGGCGCTATCTCGACGCCCGCGCCCGCGTCGGCGGCTGAGCGGTTGCGAGGCCGACGCCGAGCGTTGTCAAAGCCATCCCGCAGATCTGGACGAGCGACAAATCTTCACCGAAGAGAAGCCAGGCCATGATCGCCGTGACCGCCGGCACAAGATAGAACAGCGACGCCACTTTCGAGATTTCGCCTTCGCGGATCAGGTACATCAACAGGAAGATGGCCCCGATCGAGAGCACCAGCACAAGCCAGGCCATGGCGAATATCAGCTCGCCATTGATCGTCATCGCCCTCGTTTCGAACGCCATTGACGCGGCCGTCATCAGAACCGCGGCGCCGAGATATTGATAGAGTGTGCCGGTCACCAGGTCTGTTCCGGCGCCGAAGCGTTTTTGCCAGACGGTACCGACGCTCATGCCGATGACGGCAATGATCGCGGCGGCCAGCGTCGGCGCGCTGATGCCGCTTCCGAGCGTCCCGAACTTCGGAGACAGCACCGTGACGACGCCAGCAAAGCCGATTGCCAAACCCAGCCAGTGGCGCGGCAGGACTTTCTCGCCGAGAAGCGTCCCGGCTAGGACGGCGGTAATCAGGGGCTGCAATCCCACGATAAGGGCGGAAATTCCGGCCGGCATGCCGTGTCGGATCGCCCAGAAAACACCGCCGAGATAGACGCCGTGCATCAGCGCTCCGGCTGCGAGCGCATTGAGAATACCGGCGCGACTTGCCTGCCGCGACCGGCGCAGCATGAGAATGAGCGCCAGCAAAGCGAACGCCAGAACGAAGCGCACGGCAAGGAAGGTGAAGGGCTCGGCCCACGGCATGGCATAGCGTGCGCCAATGAAGCCGGTGGCCCAAAGCGCGACAAAAAGGGCAGGAAAGAGCCGTGGCGATCTGATCATGAGGGGGTTGCTGCGCCATGTTCGAACGGCATCGCTCTACAGCATCGGACCGAAAAGTGCGAAGCGGTTTTCGGATCAAACCCATGCGCGAAACAAAGGCGTAGAGCAAGTCGCCCGATTCCGGCGACTTGCTCAAATGCCGTTCTTTTTCACAAGCAGAACGAAACAATTGAATCCTAGACTCACAAGTGTTGAACCGGGGTAGGTCGACACATCGGGGACGTGACAGTGTCGGGTTGTCGAAAGGGCCAAACATGCTTTGGAAACTGGATCCCGCCTGGCTGATGATGGCAGCAGCCCTCGTCACCGTGCTCTCATTCTTCTTCGGGTCGATCATGGACGCCATCATGCATGAAGACGGGTTCGGACCCGTCGGCAACATGGCAGTCATAGCGGCCGGTTTTTTTGCTGCGATACTTCTGGTCAACTACAACGGGTTCGCCATGCCGAACCTCACCGTCGCCATGGGGACGGGTTTGAGCGGCGCATTTCTGATCCTCGCGGCGCTGGCCTTGCTGAAGGCCGGCTTGGCCCGTCTGGGGTAGCGATCGTGTACGGCGGCCTTAATAGAGCCCAACCGTCCGCCTGATATCCGCCGGCGTCGCACCCTGCTCGCGCAATGCCCGGATGCCTGTATCGCGATTGCTTTTCGACAGTTTGCGCCCGTCTGGCCCGTCGATGAGCCGGTGGTGGAAATAAACCGGCGCCGGCAGGCCAAGGTGCTCCTGCAGCAATCGCTGAACACCCGTGGCGAAATAGAGGTCGCGCCCTCGTACGACATGGCTGACGCCCTGCAGCGCGTCGTCCACGACAACCGAGAGATGGTAGCTTGTCGGGATTTCCTTCCGCGCCAAAACGACATCCCCCCAGGCACGCGGG
>JBEVEP010000263.1:0-3763 GCA_040512755.1 Mesorhizobium sp. | reverse complement strand
AGGGGAGAGGAAACGCCTGCCGTGGCTTCGCGCCCTTCCTCGCCCCCATGAAATGGGGGAGAGGTGGCGAGCGCAGCGAGCCGGTGAGGGGGAAATGGATCCAGGTAAAAACGCAAATGCGATTGCCCTGCCTTCGCGGGGGAGGGGTAGGGGTGGGGGTAAAATGCCATATGCAATAGCCTTTCCCGACGTCCAGTCAGAGCGCGCCGGCGGAATAGCGCGCGAGCGTTTCCCGCGCGCCGTGCTCCCACAAGCTCTTCACGTGACCGGCAAAGGAGGCCGCGAAAACCTCGGACTTGCCGACCTCGCCGAAAATGTCGCTCAGCGCCAGGAACGCCGCCGGGTTGTCCTTGGCCTTTAGCGCCGCCTGCTTCAACCGTTCGGCGCTGGCGTCGTTGTAGTTCGTCGGCTTGCCGCTGTCGGTCGTGCCCGCACAGAACCGGCACCATAGGGCGGAGACCAGCGACAGGCCGGTCACGCTCTCGCCATCGGCAAGCCGCGCCGCAGCGGCGGGCAGGATGAATTTCGGCTGCCGGTTGGAGCCGTCCTGGCACAGACGCGGAATGGTGTCCCCGATCTTCGGATTGGAGAAGCGCCTGTCGATGAGCTGGTAATAGTCGTCGAGATCGGTGTCGGGCACCGGCGGCACCGTCGGGATGATCTCTTCCCTCTCCAGCTTCGCCAGGAAATTCCGGATCAGCGGCTCTTCCATCGCCTCGTGCACGAAGTGGATATCCATCAGCGCTGCCGGATAGGCGATGGCTGCATGGCCGCCGTTCAGGATGCGGATCTTCATCAGCTCATAAGGGCTGACGTCGTTGACGAAGGTGACGCCGACCTCTTCGAGCGCTGGCCGGCCCGTTGGGAACTTGTCTTCCAGCACCCATTGCTTGAACGGTTCACAGAACACCGGCCAATTGTCTTCGACGCCGAATTCGTCCGCCAGAAGCTTCCGCTCGCGGTCGGTCGTGGCGGGCGTTATCCGGTCGACCATGCCGTTCGGAAACGCCACATTGTCGGCGATCCAGTCCGCGAAGCCGGAACTCGAGACCCGTGTCACCCCAATGACGGCATCGGCGGTGACCCTGCCATTATGCGGGATGTTATCGCAGGACATGACGGTAAACGGCGGAATGCGCTCGGCGTGGCGGCGCGCCAGCCCGGCCGCGATCAGGCCGAATACGGTCTTCGGATTGGCAACATTGATGGCGTCGTGGACGATATCGGGATGGGCCGGGTTGAACTCGCCGGAAGCAGGATCGATGAAGTATCCGCCCTCGGTGATGGTCATGGAGACGATCCGGATCGCGGGATCGGCAAGCCTTTCGATGACCTTGGCGGCTTCGCCCGGAACCAGGAAATCGACCATCGCCCCGGTGACGCGGGCCGTCATATGGCCGCTATCCTGTTCGACCACCGTTGTGAGCCAATCCTGTCCCTCCAGCTTTTCGCGCCCCGCTTTCTCCGCTTCCAGAACGCCTGCCCCGACGATCGCCCAATCGTGTTGGCGCCCGGCATTGAACAGGTCGTCGAGATAGACGGCCTGATGCGCCCGGTGGAAATTGCCGACGCCGAAGTGGACGATGCCCGGCTTCAGCCCCGCGCGGTCATAGGAGGGTCGCGCGACTTTTGCGGGGAGTGCAGACAGATTGGCGGAGGAGAGTTTGACGGTCATCGGGTATGCCTTTCTGCTCGCACTCGCGGTTTGGCGCCGGCGCACGCGACCCCTTCTCCCCGTTCACGGGGAGAAGGTGGCCCGAAGGGCCGGATGAGGGGCAAGCACTCACCTTTCAAGGTTCAGCGCCGCCCCTCACCTGCCTGCCGGCATCCTCTCCCCGTGAACGGGGAGAGGAACGCCAATCTCGTTCAACTCATCCACTGGCCGCCGTCGACATTGTAGGTCTGGGCGACGATGTATTCCGCCTCGGCGCCGGCCAGGAACACCGCCATACCCGTCAGGTCCTCGGCTGTTCCCATCCGGCCATAGGGCACGCCCTCGCCGACCAGGCGCTTCTTCTCGCCGAGCGGCCGGTTTTCGTACTTCGCGAAAAGCGCGTCGACGTGATCCCAGTGCTCGCCTTCGACCACGCCGGGCGCGATCGCGTTGACATTGATGCGGTGTTTGATCAGGCCGAGTCCCGCCGACTGGGTGAGGCTGATGACGGCCGCCTTCGTCGCGCAATAGACGGCGACCAGTCCCTCGCCCCGGCGTCCAGCCTGGCTCGCCATGTTGATGATGCGGCCGCCCTTGCCGCGCGCGATCATCGAGCGCGCCGCCGCCTGCATCGTGAACAGCGTGCCCGCGACATTGACGGAAAACAGCCTGTCGTAGCTCTCCTTGGTGATCTCGACGATCGGCTCCAGATCGAACAGGGCGGCGTTGTTGATCAGTATATCGAGACCGTCGGCTTTCGCCTCGACGGCCTTCACCGCCGCGTCGATCGACGCAAGATCCGTGACGTCGAGGCGGACAGCATAGGCCGCGTTGCCAATTTCGCCGGCCGTTTTTGCGGCCGCATCGAAGTTGATGTCGCCGATGGCGACGGTTGCGCCCTCGCGGACATAGGCTTCGGCGAAGGCGCGTCCGATGCCGCGCGCCGCCCCCGTGATCAGCGCAGACTTGCCTTCCAGCCTTCCGCTCACAGCGCCCTCCCGTCAGCCCCGAACTTGTGGAGCTTCGACGGGTTGGGCGTTAGGTAGACCGTGTCGCCATGGTGGACGGCCACCTCGCCGTCGGCGCGCACATTGATTGTGCCCAGCCCGTCCGTATGCACATGGACGAAGGTGTCGGCGCCCAGATGTTCGGCCACGCCCACGGTTCCTTTCCAATCGCCGGACGTCTTCGAAATGCCGACATGTTCGGGACGGATGCCGATCGTTTTGGCGCCGTGCTTCGCTGCGGTCACGCCTTCGATCAGGTTCATCTTCGGCGAGCCGATAAACCCGGCGACGAAAAGGTTCTTCGGGCTGCGGTAGAGGTCGAGCGGCGAACCCACCTGCTCGATGTTGCCCGCATTCAGCACCACGATCTTGTCAGCCATGGTCATCGCCTCGACCTGGTCGTGCGTCACGTAGACCATCGTCGTCTTGAGCTGCTGATGAAGCTCGCTGATCTCCAGCCGCATCGTGCCACGCAACGCCGCGTCGAGGTTCGACAGCGGCTCGTCGAACAGGAATGCCGAAGGCTGGCGCACGATCGCCCGCCCGATAGCGACGCGCTGCCGCTGGCCGCCTGAGAGCTGGCCCGGCCGGCGCTCGAGATAGCTGGTGAGATTGAGCACGCGCGCCGCGTCGGCCACTTTCTTGTCGATCGCCGCCTGGCTTTCGCCCGCCATTTTCAGCGGAAAGGCAATGTTCTTGGCGACCGTCATATGCGGGTAGAGCGCATAGGACTGGAACACCATGGCGAGCTTGCGCTTGGCCGGCGCCTCACCGGTCACGTCGCGGCCATCAATGGAGATGGTGCCGCTGCTTGTATCTTCCAGCCCGGCGATCAGCCTGAGCAGCGTGGACTTGCCGCAGCCCG
This sequence comes from Mesorhizobium sp., assembly GCA_040512755.1. Taxonomy (GTDB): domain Bacteria; phylum Pseudomonadota; class Alphaproteobacteria; order Rhizobiales; family Rhizobiaceae; genus JBEVEP01. The sequence continues at coordinate 237 of JBEVEP010000263.1, read as the reverse complement.
AGGGGCCGACGAAGACCACGAATTCGCCGTTCTCGATCTCGAGATCGAGCTCGGGAATGATTGTCGTCGCCCCGAAGGATTTCGATACTTTCTTGAGAGATATCTGTCCCATAGTTTCCTCCCGCTATTCCTGGACGACTTCGCTTGGGAGTGCCGTCTCACCCCCCTCTGGCCTGCCCGCCAAAAACCCCACAACCGGGGCGGTCGGCCGTGCCCCGGGGGGGGGCGCCCACCCCC
>JBEVEP010000181.1:0-7992 GCA_040512755.1 Mesorhizobium sp. | reverse complement strand
TTCGATTTCGATCTTTTGCGATTTCGTCACAGTCATGTCGGGTAAGGCCTTTTCAACGTTGGCTGGCGGTGTTGCTTTGCCGGGCGTACTTATCCGTGGCGTCTCGCCATATGATAGCAGGGGCCATTACCCTTGACCCTCGCGCTTTCGCTACCCCCCACCGCCACCCCTAGCCCTCCCCACAAGGGCAGGGCTATCGCATATGGAGGTGAGAGCTAATTTCCCCCTCTCCGTCTCGGGCTTCGCCCTCGACACCTCCCCCCTAAAGGGGTGGAGGAAGGGCATGAACTCGCCGCGATCAGCGCCGTTCCTCACCCCCTTCAGGGCCCTCTTGTGGGAGGGATTGGGGTGGGGGTATCTGACGGCGGTACGGCCAAAGGTCACAGCACTTGATATGATTGCCCTCGCTGCCGCGAAACGCCCGATCATCGGAGACTTCCCGCGGTTCGGTGTTCATTTCGACTTTCAACAAGCACCTCATGAAGGGTGGCCGCGAAGGGCTCGGCGAGGGTGTCGAAACCCATGTGGTCACCAGGGAAGATAACCGGCTCGATCCCGAGTTTTTCAGCCAGCGCCATCCCCATGCTTTCGATGGGCTGTCCGGCGGACTGAGCCCCGATGCCCACGACAACAAGTGGGTTTCCAGTGCGTAACGCGTTGATCTCGGGGCGATAGAGGGACAGCGGCATCATGCCGTGGGCGAGCCAGTACTCGAAATTTCCGCTGACCCGGGCAAACGTTTCGGCAGCCTCGGGCGGCATTTCGAACGCCAGAGCACCCTCACCTTGCTCGGCATTCTCAGCCAGGCCGTATCGGCGAAGAACTTTTGCATCGCGGCATCGACGCCTTCGCGGCGATAGCTATTGTAAAGCTCACGGGCGGCAGTCAGGGCTTGAGTGGGCTCGTCGAGCAGCATGATGGTGGGAGGCTCATGCGCAACGGCGATGCGCACCAAACCGGGATAGCGAACTGTCAGATTCAGTCCGATCTGGGCGCCGCCGCTGGTCCCGAACACATAGGCTGGTCCACCGCCAAGCGCTCCGATTAGTGCCGCGGCATCGTCGGCTTGCACATCGAGTGAAAGTTCCTCGGGTTCGTCGTCAAAGGTACTGCGTGAGTTCCCGCGTGGGTCGAAGGCGACGACAGTGTAGCGATCGGCGAGGTGTTGCGAGACGTCAGCAAAGACGCCAGCATCCTGCGGGCCGCCGGGGACGATCAGGAGGACAGGGCCTGAGCCCCTAACCTCGTAGTAGAGCTCTGCGCCTTGCACTTTCAGCGTGGACGATTTGGAGGGATGGTGGGTCACAGCTACGTCTCCTGGTGGCGGAAAGGTGGTGTGGTGCAGCATCGATGAATTGGTGGCCTTTCATCGTGAACTAGACCGTCCAGTACCGAGCCTTGTGTAAAACTAGACCGTCTAGTACTGTCGAGTCAATTGGGAAAATAGGATTCGGGATTGGTGGCGTTATGGAGGGCTTGTTGGCTTCAGGAAAAGAACCGGTTGGGCGCGAAGAGCCGAATCGCTCAACGCGCAAGCGCATGGCGATCCTCGACGCCGCCACAGAAGTATTCCTCAGGGACGGCTATCTTGGCACAAGCATGGACGAAATCGCCGCCCTGTCAGGCGTGTCCAAGCAGACCGTCTACAAGCATTTCGCGAGCAAGGAGGCGCTGTTCATCGAGATCGTGAGCAGCATGACCACCAAGACAGGTGACTCGGTCCATACCGAGATAGAACTCGAAGAGGGCGGAGACCTGAGCGTATACCTTCAGGATTACGCGTATCGGCAGCTCTCCGCGGTGCTGACGCCGCGCGTGATGCAGTTGCGCCGCCTGGTCATTGGCGAGGTCAGCCGCTTCCCGGAATTGGCGAAGGTTCTCTACGAGCGCGGACCGATGCGTGCGCTGACGGCGCTGGCAACGGCATTCGAACGTCTGGCCGAACGCGGTCTGCTGGCGATCGACGATCCTATGATCGCGGCTTCACAATTCAACTGGCTCATCATGTCCGCCCCTTTGAACCAGGCTATGCTGTTGGGAGACGAGGCGATTCCAACACAGGCAGAACTTCGCCGGCATGCTGCAGACGGCGTGCGCGTATTCCTCGCCGCATATGGCAAGCAATGACCGCGCCTTGACGGAGAAAGTAGAATTGCCTGTCGAAATCCGTCATCTTCGATACGGGGTTGCGGCTATCAATCGGCAGCTTTCGGCGTGCAGCTGAAGCGCTGGCCAAGCAAACCGCTGCACTTTCGGAAACCGCAGCGGAGTGCAGGCTTGAAATATGCCGCTACTGCGAGGATTTGCGATGACCGACGCCACGATCAAGACGCTTCGCAAGATGGTTATCGACACCAAGGAAGAACTGACCAATGCCCGCTACCATCTCGACGGGCTGGATCTCATCTTCGAGAGCCTGCCGGACAAGCGGGTGGCTGGAGCGTGCATGAGTATATTCAGCACCGCCGACAAGAAGCTGGAAGCCGTGGACGACATGCTGGACGATCTCTACCGCCATATTTCGGCGCTTGAGCGGGAACTCGCGGAAGCAGCGCGCGACGACGAGGCAGACGACTGAAGGATGATGCCAAAGGGCGCCTGATTGTCAATCTTCCAATACCCCCTGACCCCTTCCCACCAGGGAACCGGGGGAGAGGTGGCGAGCGCAGCGAGCCGGTGAGGGGGCTGTCATCCATGTGCGATAGCCCTCGTATCACCGGCGATCGGACCCGCGAAAGCACCGGCCGCACCTCTCGTAAAGGCGGCGCAAGCCGGGCGTTCGTCGAACGATGCGCCCCGTATCGCTTTCAGCCAGATCCTGCCGGATGAGAAAAAGGAATGTGCCATCGTCTTCCTCAATGCCGCCATCGCCGGGCAACACGACCTTCACGGGTCGAAGCAGCCGTAGCGGGCCGCCGGGATCGATCGCAAGCGTGCGGATGTAAAAGGACGTCGTGAGGTCATCCGCTGCTTCCACTTCCGGGGCGGGCGCGGCGACGATTGTGAGATGTTCTACGGAGGACGGCGCGGAGACGATCGAAAGATCGTCGTATTCGCCAATCCAGTCCGCGTGCCGATGTTTGCGCATCAGAGCGGCCTGCCTGGCGAGCGGCTTGACGCGGCGGACGAACCGGTTGCCGTTGGTCAGCGCAGTGCCGATGCGCTCTCTGAGCGCCCTGGACGCGCGCGGATAGTCCGGCGTGGGGCGATGCATCGCCATGATCCAGTACACGTGGGGGTTGTGCTCGCGCACGATCTCGACGGCCTCGACCTCGTCCGCCGGGATCATTTCGAGGGTGGTGGGGCCGATTAAACCACGCTGCTCCTGTTCGGTTGCGCATCCAGCCAAGGACACGGCCAGAGCCGAAACGAGGCTCAAGGCAACTCTCTTGGGTTTCATAATTTTCCTCCTTGCACGACCGAATGCCGGCTTGCGGCGCATCTTGCGTAGGTCGGGTCAACCTGGCGGACGCATCGGTCCAGGCGCAATTCCAGGAGAAGCGGGAGCCGTGCTCCGTCCGGAATTGCATCAAAACAAGGAGTTGGAGCGGTTCTTCGACCTGTGGAAACGAGAACCGCTCCAGTCCGACGTCAGGTTGGACCGACGCCAATTCCTGTCATGGACGCTATACCGGGTAGGACAGGATGGCGTTTGTCCCAGTTGCACCGATTGCCGGAGCGAGAGGGACGACCCCTATGATCCTCCTCCAAGGGGATCGCCCCGGTCATTTCGAGGGAGGACGGCCCCGGCAGACGCCCGTCTACCGGGACCGTCCCGCCCCCCTTATTGGTCAGGCGATGAAATCGACGTCGATGGCCTGGTAGAAGGCGTACCAGGTGTCGGCCACTTCCCAGACCGCCAGGATGACGTGGTAGCCGCTTTTGTTCGGCAGTGTTATCGGGTGCTGTGTCGGATTTGACGGCATGAGCTGCCCGGTCTGTGTCCAAAACGGTCGGTGTTGCAGGAGATAGGTTGCAAATGGCGTGGGCTCAAACTGGGCTCTCGACAGGACTGCGTTTGGATTCCAGCCATCCCTGGTGACGAAGTAATTCCAACGCCGGGTCAGGTGGGTGGCCGTATAATCCCAGCGAATATTGAGCTGCTCGCCGCTACGGACAGGGTTCCTTGCCCAATGGGTGCCAGGCTGGTTGAGGATGGCGCGTTGATCGGTGTGGCCACCGCTTGCGATGAGTCCGTCGGCAGGTGGAGCGCGGTTTGGGATGTCGTCAGGCGCGAAGGAATCCTGCAAGTTTCCCTCGGTTGCGGGGAAGAACTTGCCACCTTCCAATTCAACTGCCTGCCAGTGTGGAAGCTGGCCGCTGTCAACCAGAATCTGTGCGCGAGACCGTGGCGATGTAACCAGGCCATGCCGGGTATCAGACATTATTACCTCCTAATGGTTAAAGTTGGTCTTTCCTGTTGGGCAATCCTTGCCGGCAATCACCGGTTGAAGTCTCGCCACACAGAAAGGCTACCACAACTAAAAAGGGTAAATCTACCAACCGTATACAACCTGAAATAGCAAAATGAACAATGTTGCTTGTTGAAGCGATGGGCGCCGGCGATCGCCTTGAGGAGGGGGATGCAAGGCAGGTTCAAACGGACGACAACGATGGCCCACAGCGGCCGGATTGCCATCCGGTCAAACCAGTAAGCGGCCGATTAAATTTTCGAGCTAACAGCGATGTGAAGGCCTGATCAGGAGCATGGGTAACAGCGGACAGCCGTCATTCGCCTATTCTCACCAAGACCTTTCGCCCATCCGACAAAGTGCCCGTGCCCGTGCCGGTTGGCGGCTGCCGCCGCGACAGCGAGAAGGCGAAACGGGCGGAGATCCGTCCGCAATCGATCGATCCCTCTCCCTTTGAAAAGGTCAGGTTGGCGGTTGTCGTCCCCTGGCAGGCGCTGCCGGTATTGGTCCGTCCGCGGATCGTTCCGCGCCTTGTCAGCGTGTTGACCGAAGCAGTGCCGGAAAAGGAAAGCTGCCCGTCGACGGTGCGGCCCGAGACCGGCGCGGTGACGGTGAGCGGGTTCTGCGCCCGCGCATGGACGGACGCGCCTGCGAGACAGGTTGACATCACCACCACGATCAGGCTTCGCCGGAACAGAGCCGGCTTTCCGGGTTGCTCGATGGGTTGGGAGGTGATCATTGCCAGCCCCTTTCTCAACGCCGTTCCTTAATGTTGTCGCGATTCACGGTAGATAGAACCCACCTAATCACTGCAACGTATGAGAGAAGAATGGCCGAACCGACAGCCGTGCTGATATTCGACGATGTCGTCAGAATCATCCAGAGCGCACTTGCGCCGGTTTTTTTGCTCGCAGGAACCGCCGGGTTTCTGAACGCATTCTCGTCCCGCCTTGCCCGCGTCGCCGACCGGGTCAACACGATCACCGACCTCATTGCGGTGGAAAACGGCGTCAGCGAGGCCCAGATGTCCCAGCTCGTCTATCTGCGCCGCCGCACGCTCGCATTGGAAGCCGCGGTCGTCCTGGCCACGCTTGCCGGGGTCTGTACCTGTTTGGCGACGCTGGGCCTGCTGAGCGGCGCGCTGCGAGAGGAATTCAGCGAGGAGACGCTGTTCTGGTTCTTCGGTGGAGCGGTCGCCTCCCTGATCGGGGCGCTGTGCGCGTTTCTCTACGAGATGCTTGTGGCCAGCAGCAGCCTTCTGAAACAGATCGCCGAAGACAAAAGGGCCAAGCGCGGCAGGGGTATCGTCCGAAAGCCCAGACTACCTGAATCAATCGCTCCGAGCCGGCGGGCGTAAGGCGTTTGCAGCCGGCCCGCGCGGGAGTTCATGGATTACCGGCTCCACCGATTTCATTGACCCAGCGCAGCGTTGACGTGTTCCTGTTCCAGCGGACTTGCGGTCGAGGCTGAATTGGTATCGGTCAGCAGAAGCGTTTCGCCGTTCCGCCGGATTTCGAGGTCGATTGGCGGCTGGCCGGCGGCCTGTGGCACGGAGAGTGTCACACTCTCACCGGGTCCGAGGGTAGAGACGAACCGGATCGGCTGCGCCTCTGGACCGGAGGCAAGCGTCGCAACCACCCGGTAGCCGTCCTGCTCCACCGTGTAATAGACGACGCCGTTCACGGTCGCGAGTTGAATGCTGTGCCCGCTGCCGGGCGAAAGTTCGTCTGCCGTGGAGACGCCGGCCAGGAGAAAGCCGGTCAACGCGCTCGCTGCAAAAAGTCTGGTCATCACCGCGGTTCCTTCAAGTCCCAAAAGCGGACACCGGCCTGATTGCTTGGCTGCCGCTGTCGCGCTCGGATCAGGTTTCGACACCCGCGTATGGTGAACCCGAAGAAGGGCATGCGTAACGAGAGCGATGCGATCGGCGGACGAAATTGCCCGAAATCTGCCCGATCGACCGTCCGAAACGCCGAGCGATGATGGAACGGCGGCAGGCATTGCGGTAGAATGACCAAAGAGACCCGAACGGCCTCGCAAGGAGGTGGTTCCCGATGGAGAGCCCGGCGCTGACGCCGCTTCGCTTGAACGGCCGCACAGTCGACCTTCAGCGCGGCGCCGTGACGGATGACGCGGGACATGCGATGACGCTGCGGCCGCAGGCGGCGGAGGTCTTGAAGGTCCTTGCCGCGCAACCGGGCAAGCTCGTCACCAAGGACGAGCTGATGCGGCTCGTCTGGGCGGGCATCGCCGTGACCGACGATAGTTTGGTGCAATGCATCACCGAGATACGTAAAGCGCTTGGCGATGAGAAACATACGATCGTCAAAACAGTCCTCAAGCGCGGCTATGTACTTGAGCCCGAGACAACCGCGGGCACGCGCGATAAGCACTGGCTGCCGTGGCGATGGACCGCCCTTGCCGCTGGCGTGGCAGGAGCGGCGGCTTTGGCAGGCGTCTATCTGTTTCCAATGGCGAAACCCGGAGCCGAGCCGCCGGCGATCGCCGTCCTTCCGTTTGAAAATTTGAGCGTGGGCAGCCAATGGGACCGGTTCGCGGACGGCATGACCGAAGACATCATCACCGATCTCGCGCGGTTCCGGGACATTCCGGTGATCGCGCGAACATCAACCGAGGTCTATCGCGGCAAGCCGCATGATGTCCGGGCCATCGGAAGCGCGCTTGACGTCGACTACGTGCTGGAAGGAAGCCTCCGGATCAACCTTCACTGGCTGCGCGTGACGGCCCAGCTCGTCAATGCAAAGACCGGTGAGCATGTCTGGTCCGAGCGTTATGACGACCGGAACGTCGGGGATTTCTTCGCCATTCAGGATGAGATCACGGAAAAAATCGCCGCGACGCTGACCGGCTGGCAATCGCCGATCAGCCAGGAACAGAAAGCGGCGGCGCGGCGGAAGAACCCTGCCGATCTCAACGCCTACGACTACTGGCTGCTCGGCGCGGCGGAGAAGCACAAGATCACGCCGGCCAGCATGATCGAGGCGCGGAAGCTGTTCGAGAAGGGACTGGCGCTTGATCCGGGCTTCCAGCCTATGGTTCGCGATCTGGGCTATACCTATACGATCGAGCTTTGGATGGGTTCGGCAAAAGACCGCGATCTCAATTTGAGGAGGCTGGACGAGCTTTCCGCGCGAGCGATCGAGCTCGATCCACAGGACCCGCTGGCCTGGCATCTACGAGGCAATGTCTCGGCCTGGGAGGGCGACCGGGAAACGCAGCGCGAGCGCTTCGAGCGCGCTCTTTCGCTTGGCCCCAACAATGCCGATCTTCTGGCGCTGGCCGCGAGCGACGCCGCTGCGGTGGGCGTTGCCGAGCGCGGGCCGGAACTAGCCGATCGCGCGCTGCGCCTCAACCCCCACCACCCGCACTGGTGGGACGCGACCCTCACGCCCGCCTATGTTTACGGCGGAGCGTTTGCCAAGGCCTATCCGCTCGCGCGCAAGCTCGGGCTTGAGTCCCCGAGGGTGGCCGCCTATCAGGCGATGATCGCTTCCGAACTCGGCAAGACCGACGAGGCGGCCGCGGCAGTCGCCGCCGTGGTGCGGCTCGATCCGGCATG
>JBEVEP010000150.1:0-4634 GCA_040512755.1 Mesorhizobium sp. | reverse complement strand
CGTCGCCCAGATGACCGTAAATGATCGGGCGGACGCCGGGATAGCTTGTTTCAAGCGTCCCCACCACTTCGTCGATAAATTCCGGGATGCAGGAGATCGGCAGCGAAATGTCATGCTTGATATTGGGACTGTCCAGCTGCTGCGCTTCAGCGACATTCTCGCGCATCATCCAAAGTTCCTGGGCCTGCGCTTCGCTCGATGCCAGTGCCACATCGTCGATGATCCCCTGCTCCAGTACGCGCTCCAGCGCCCCTTCGAACAAGGCGCCGAGCGCGGCGTCGGTCCCGCCGTCAGTCGCTTCCATCAGCACATACCAGGGGTGCCGCGACGCAAACGGATTCGGCGATGCCGGGAAATGGCTGCGGATTATATCGACGGTGGCATCGGAAATGAGTTCGAATGCCGTAATGCGCTCGCCCAGTTCGGCCCGCATCTGTTGCAGCAGATGGACTGCCTGCGCCGGCGACGACAGCGCCGCGAAGGCGACGGCGCATGCTGTCGGAGCAGGAAACAGTTTCAGCGTCGCCGCCGTGACGATGCCGAGCGTGCCTTCCGCCCCGATAAAGAGCTGCTTGAGATCGTAGCCCGTATTGTCCTTGCGCAGCCCGCGCAACAAATCGAGAATTTCTCCGGACGGCAGCACGACTTCCAGCCCAAGGACGAGGTCGCGCGTGTTTCCATAACGCAGAACCTGCACCCCGCCTGCGGTCGTCGAGATATTGCCGCCGATCTGGCACGATCCTTCCGCCCCCAGCGACAGCGGAAACAGCCTGTCGGCCGCTTCCGCCGTCTCCTGCAGCGTTTGCAGGATGCAACCGGCTTCGACGGTCATGGTGTTGTTGGACGGATCGACGGAACGCACGCGATTGAGCCGGGCCAAATTCAGCACCACCTGCTCGCCGCTGGCGTCCGGCACCGAGGCGCCGCACAGCCCGGTGTTCCCGCCCTGGGGCACGATTGCCACCGCATGCACCATGCAAAGCCGCACCAGCGCGGCAACCTCCGTGGTGCAAGCCGGACGAAACACCGCAAGAGGCCGCCCGACGTACTTCTTGCGCCAATCCTGCGCATACATGTCGAGGTCGCTCGTCAGCACGTGGTCATGCCCGATCACATCACGGGCCGCGTCGATAAATGCCTTGTGGTTTTGCATGGGTAGCGTGTCTTTCTGACAGAACGATTTATTCGGCCTTGATATTGCCTGCCTTCACCACGTGCGACCACTTTTCAACCTCTTCGTTAATAAACGTCACGGCATCCTTGCTCGACCCCGGCGTGGTCCCCATCGCACCTGCCGCAAGGCGTGCTTTGACATCCGGCATTGCAAGGATCGTGTTGGCGGCGCGGTTCAGGCGCTCTGATACGGAGGCCGGCAGGTTGGCCGGGCCCGCAAGCCCGGTCCACGATTCGATCACGACCCCGGGCAGGCCCACCTCGGCCATGGTGGGAACATCCGGGAGGCTGGGGCTGCGGGTCTTGCCGGTGACTGCAAAAGCACGCACTTTGCCGCCCTTGACCTGCGGCACCGCGGTTGCACTGTTGACGATCAGCAGATCAACTTGTCCACCCATCAAGTCGGTGATGGCTGGCGCATCGCCTTTATAGGGCACGGCATTGAAATCGATGCCGGCGACCTGTTTGAACAGTTCCATCGACATATGGCCCGACGATCCGACCCCGGTCAGGGCGAAATTCAAGGAATTCGGACGCGCCTTCGCTTGCGCGATGACGTCTTGCACGCTGTTGCCCTTGAAAGCTGGAGAAGCCAGCAGGACGTTCGGATTGCGAGTCAGCATGGCAATATGCGTGAAGTCCTTGCGCGTGTCGTATTTGACATTGCGATTGACCAACTGGTTGATTGCATGGGTACCGGGACCAGTGATGACCAGGGTGTGGCCGTCCGGCGTTGCGCGCGCGACAAAGTCGGAACCGAGCGATCCGTTCACGCCGGGGCGGTTGTCGACGATCACCGGCTGGCCCAGTTCCTTGCTCAACTTTTCCGCAATTATCCGACCGACGGCATCGGTTTGCCCGCCTGGAGGGAAAGGCACGACAAGCGTGATCGGCTTCGACGGCCAGGCCGGTTGCGCAAACGAGGCGAGCGGCACAGCGAGGACCATTCCGGCCAGGCAAACGACGAGCGATTTCCTTCTGTTGATTTTCATACTGTCTCCTGATTATTGTGGGCAATCTGACGGACGGCACTGACTTGCATCGGACTCGTTACGGAACTTTTATTGCATATAATATTCTTCTGCAACTAACGTTGCAAGCGCAATCGTGGTTCTTCCCGCCCTCTTCCCACTTTTATTTCAGGATTGAAGAACGCTTGGAAACCGCCTTCCGCGCCACCACACGCGCGGGACTGGAAGTGTTGCTCCCGTCCTGCTGCAGCAAGGACGCCAAGGCAGTGGCAATGGTTTGCACCAGGGACATGGGGGCCGCCAGCGAGAGCGCGAAGGTGTATTCTTCCTCCGGGACAGTGAATAGCACACTGGCATCCTTGCTCAGTGGCGATAGCTGGCTGTCCGTGATCGCAAGCACAGGTGTGCCGTTCGCGGCCGCGTTTTCAGCAATGGTGACGACTTCTTTTGCGTAGTGGCGGAACGCGATCGCGATCAGGACGTCTTTGCTGCCCATCGTGCTGGCGACCTCCGTCGCCAGGCCACCGGGCGCATCAAGCAAAATGACGCGGCGGCGCAACATGGTCAGGACATAGTGCGCAAAGAGCGCAATCGGCGCCGATCGATGCTGACCGGCGATATAGATGATTTCGGCATCGCGCAGATGGACGGCCGCGCGCTCGAGGCTCTCTTCGGAGATCGTCTCGAGCAAGGTTTGCAGCGTCGCGATATCCCGTACCACTTGATTGCGCAGATAGCCCAGAAAGCCGGGTTCGACGTTTTTCTTCAGTTCGATTTCAACCGCATTGATGCGCTCTTGGAACCCCGGCGCCGCCGTCGCCAGTCGGTCCTGGAAAATGAGCTGCAACTCCTTGAATCCCGAATAGCCAAACTTTTGGGCAAACCTGACCAGGATCGAAGGATGCATGCCGCATCGGCCTGCGATCGCGTTGATGGATTCGAGCCCGATGACGTTGGGATTCTGCGTCACGAACCGCGCCACCTGCTGATAGCGCTCCGACAGACGCGGATACTCCGCGGTAATGGTGTTGACCAATGCCTCGTAGGTCGTTGCAGGCGCCATGCTTTGCGCCGGCGCTTTGCGCTCGATTACCTTGCGCGCTCCCGCCGCGCCTTTGCCAGCGCCCTTATCGCCCGACGCTGTTTTTTTTCCTACGCTCATCTAGTGTTCCATTCCTTCTCGAAGAGCGCATCGTTGCCGACTTCTACGGGCGACGTCAATAGCTTTTCTGCTGCGCTCCGGGTGGGACTGGATTGCTGCCGCCATCGTTCAATTTACGGAATTCGGCAACGCTTGCAGCCGCCGCGCCCGCCAGCAACCTGACGTCGTTCGACAGCGTCACCATATCGAATCCCCACCCTACCGCCTGCGCCGCATAGGCGGCAGAACCGCAGTGCAATGCGGCTTTGATGCCCGCCCGATGCGCGGCGTCGAGAATATTCCGGATCGCTTCGATCAGCTCCGGCTCGGTCCGATCGAAACCGACCGGATAGCGCTTGCCGGTCAAGCCGAGTGTCAGGTCTGCCGGTCCGATATACACCGCATCGAGTCCGGGCGTCGACACGATTTCTTCAATATTGGCCACCGCCTCGCCGGTCTCGATCATCGCGAAGCAAATGAGCTGGTCGTCCGCTTCCACGCCATAATTGGACCCGGCGGAAAAATTCGCGCGGGTCGGGCCGAAGCTGCGTACGCCCGTCGGCGGATAGCGCATGTAGGAAACCAGGGCTTCAGCCTGCGCGCGATTGTTGATCATGGGGCAGATCACACCGTAGGCGCCGGCATCGAGGACTTTCATGACGTGTGCGGGATCAAGCCAGGGCACGCGCGCCAGCGGCGTCACCGGGCTTGCCTGCATTGCCTGGAACATGCTTACCGCAGCCTGGTAATCGATCAACCCGTGCTGAAGATCGATAGCAACAGAATCGTACCCTTGTGCCGCCATGATCTCGGCGGTAAATCCATTGGCGACCGAGAGCCAGCCGTTCAATACCGGTTTGCCTTGCGCCCACAATTTCTTGATGTGATTCGGTTTCATGCCGCGATTCTCCCAGCAATGGATGTCTGACATGGCAATATTACTTGCCATTGATTGAGATTGCAATGAATGTTGCAAGCATCTGACGGTGCTGTGCCTCTGGGCAAATCTTGGGACAGCCGGCTGGATTACTGCCTTGAAAAGCCCTCGTTGAGCGACTCGCGGAGATAGTCGACGAACGCCGTCACCGGGCGTGGCACGTAGGGACTATATGGCCTGATCGCATAGAGCCGCTCGGCGAACCCGCCGACCGGCCGCCACTTTGGCAGGACCGATACCAGCTTGCCGCTCTCGAGTTCACGCTGCGCACTGAAATCCGGCACCAGCGCTATCCCGAGGCCGGCAAGCGCGCAGTCCCGCAAGGCTTCGCTATTGTGTGCGGAAAAAGACCCCTTTACAGCGACACTGATGCGTTCGCCTTTGCGCTTGGCAGGCTCGAAGCTCCAGGTGG
>JBEVEP010000143.1:0-7003 GCA_040512755.1 Mesorhizobium sp. | reverse complement strand
GCCGACAAGGAAGGCTTCCTGCGTTCTGAAACCTCTTTGATCCAGACGATCGGGCGTGCGGCGCGTAACGTCGACGGCCGGGTCATCCTCTATGCCGACCAGGTGACCGGCTCGATGGAGCGGGCGATGGCCGAGACTGGCCGTCGGCGTGAGAAGCAGATGCAGTGGAATGCCGAGAACGGCATTACGCCGGAAAGCGTGAAGTCGCGGATCGCCGACATTCTCGACTCGGTCTACGAGAGGGACCATGTGCGCGCCGACATTTCGGCATTCGCCGAATCCGGCGCGATGATGGGCAACAATCTCAAGGCGCATCTCGAACATCTGGAGAAGCGGATGCGGGACGCGGCGGCCGATCTCGATTTCGAGACCGCGGCGCGGCTTCGAGACGAGATCAAGCGGCTGCGGGAGACGGAGCTGGCCATTGCCGACGACCCGCTGGCGCGCGAAGCCGAACGCGAGAGCCCGGCCTCCGGGCGCGAAAAGGGCAGGCACAACAAGGGCATAGCCAGGCACAGGACCGCGAGAGAAGAGGGCAGTTCGCTCTTCGCCAAGCCGTCACTCGACGATATGGGTCCAGGGACGGATATGGGGAAGCCGGCGGGTACGGTTTCTCGCTCGCTGTTCAAGAAACAGACTCATGCCGAGGCACATGGTTCGGATTTCGGTATTCCCGGCGAGGGCGAAAAGTCGCTGTTTCGCAAGAACAGCCTGGACGAGATGACCGTGCGCCGCACCGAGAAGCCAGTCGAAGGAACACTGCCGCAAAAACCCGTCCAAGGCGATAATGTCGATGCGCCGGTGAGGCGCGAACGCGCAGGCATCGGCTCCTACGAAGACCCAGCCGAAGCGCACCATCAGGGCCGCCGCTCGAAGAAAACAGGAAGGCCGGGGCGATAGCGCTCCCAGTCCGTCAAAAAAATCCATGCCGGATGTCGATTTGCGCCGTCCTCGTTCGTCGTTCAGGCAGCCCTCTGGCATCGGACCGAAAGGTGCGGAGCGGCTTTCGGATAAAACCGATGCGTAAACAAAGACTTAGAGCACGTTGCCCGGTTCCGGCTTCGGGCGACTTGCCTTAGGTAGAATCGCAAAACAGGAGAATTGGAAATGACCGATACATCTGAACAGGCCACCACACAGTCGTCGGCCAAGGTCCTCGGAGGTCTCGTCGCCTATCTGCAGGTGGACGGTGCCTTGAAAGCCGCCGAATTCTACGCGCGCGCCTTCGGCGCCGAGAACGTTTTCCACTATCCTCCGGATGAACAGGGCCGGACCATGCACGTTCATCTCCACATCAACGGAAGTTCCATGATGCTGGGCGATGCCTATCCGGAGCACGGCTATGCGCTGGAGAAGCCGCAGGGCTACACGATGACGCTGATGCCCAAGGACATCGACGCGGCGTGGAAACGCGCGGTTGAGGCCGGCTGCGAAGTGGTCATGCCGCTGGAGGTGATGTTCTGGGGTGACCGCTACGGGCAGCTTCGCGATCCGTTCGGCGTAGCCTGGGCGATGAACGCACCCGTCAAATAGCTCATCGGGCAGGCTGCCGGATAGGTAAGTCGCTCCTTACCTATACCTCTTTAACGTCGCGGAGGGCGCGCCAAATGCGCCCTCCGATTGATTCGGCGCGCAGATCACGACCGAAGCGGCGTGGACAAATTTTCCTTGATTTCTAATTGCGCGCGTAGAAAACCTTTTCTTATCAGTGGGATATAGGGTCAGCGGAAGCTGGCCGGGATTTCTTGTCCAAAGCTCGCCCATTCGCCCGCATAGTCGCTGCGAATTGCTCAGCGGAGACACCGATCGGTAGGAAAAGGCCGGGCGCGGGAAAATGACGAAGCTCCCGGGAAATTGAAAGCGATGATCGCCGCGAACCCTCGGTGCAAATCACCGATTGTATTTGACAGCGGATGGAAAGGATCGGATTCGAGGGCCGCGGGCTTACGCTGACGGGAAAGGGAACGTCCATGAGATTTCCAGCAACGTTTACCCGGTTGAACGGGCTGGCGATTCTGCTTGGCGTGCTGCTGTCTGCTTGCGTCGTGGCGGAGGGACCAATTCCCGGCTCCGGGCAGTTCCCGACGGAACGGCCGGAATTCTGCACGCAGGAGTATGCGCCGGTCTGCGCACGACGCGGAGGCGACCGCCAAACCTTTGCCAATGCCTGCCGGGCCGAGGTCGCCGGTTTTCGCGTCGTCAGCGGCGGTGAATGCCAGCTGGCCGGCGGTCCCGCCGGACCTGGCTTCTGCACGCGCGAATACGCGCCCGTCTGCGGGCGGCGAGGCGGGAACATGCGCACCTTCGGCAATTCCTGCGAGGCGGAGAATGAAGGCTACCGCATCATCTCCTTTGGCCAGTGCCGGTTGGCTGGCCCGGAGAGCGGCTTTGACAGACCGGGCTTCTGCACTCGCGAATATGCGCCTGTATGCGGGCGGCGCGGGCGTGACCTCCGCACCTTCGCCAACTCCTGCGAGGCGGAGAGCACCGGCTATGGCGTGGTCGCCGACGGTCCATGCCGGATGGCGGGAGGAGCCGGAGGATTCGACGAACCGCGCTTCTGCAGCCGCGAGTACAGGCCCGTCTGCGCCCGCCGGGGCGGCAGCATCCGCACATTCCCTAACGAATGCGTTGCGGGCGGAGCGGGATATAGGGTAATCGCCGGCGGGCCGTGCTGATTTCGGATCGCTGCTCATTTCCGCCACCTGGCGATTTTGCAGCAGTATGCCGGGCCAGCGTCCCGCAATCGGAACGGAGTTGACAGAATGAAGGCAACAGGAGCGGAAAGCGTCGAGGACTATCTTGCCGCGTTGCCGGCAGATCGCGGCGCCGCGCTCTCCGAACTGCGCGAACTCATTCGTCTCAACCTGCCCGACGGCTACGTCGAATCCATCAATTGGGGCATGATTGCCTATGAGGTGCCGTTGGAACTAAGCGGCAAGACTTATAACAACAAGCCGCTGATGTATGCCGCGCTCGCCAGCCAGAAGAACCATATGGGGCTCTATCTGTGCGGCCTCTATTGCCTTCCGGAAGGGAAAGAAAAATTCCGAGCCGCCTTTGCGGCGTCCGGCAAGAAGCTCGATATGGGGCAGGCCTGCATTCGATTCCGCAAGATCGACGATCTCGACCTGCCTGCGATCGCGCTGTCGATCGCTTCCGTCACACCCGAACAACTCATTGCGGCCTCAAATGCTGCGCCGCGCAAGAAGCGCTGACGTTTATCTGTTCATTCCGTGCAGCCGTTTCGCCAGTTCGCGCCTTGATGCAACTCCAGGAAAGTGGAAACCGGTTTTCGGTCCGGAGTTGCGTCAAAACAAAGCGTTAGAGCGGTTCATCGATTCCGTTAAGCGAGAACCGCTCTGGAAAACCATGCCCGATCAGGCGGCGGGCGATGCTATTGCTGTCACAATCCGAAGCTAAGCAATTGAACCCGTGAGAAGTGGACGATTCGAATGAAGATTGCTGTTCTCGGTGGTGACGGTTTCGTTGGTTGGCCGACCGCGCTTCATCTGTCGGACCAAGATCACGAGATCCATATTCTGGACAATCTCTCGCGCCGCTGGATCGATACGGAGCTTGGCGTCCAATCGCTGACGCCGATGGACTCGATCCAGGAGCGCACGCGCATTTGGCACCAGGAAACCGGGCGGCGCATCCACTTCCATCTGATCGATCTGGCGCGGGATTATGAGGTCCTGAAACGATGGCTTTCCGACCACCGGCCGGACGCGATCATTCATTTTGCCGAACAGCGCGCCGCGCCCTATTCGATGAAGAGCGACCGCCACAAGAACTACACGGTCAACAACAACGTCAACGCCACCCACAATCTGCTCAACGCGATGGTGGAACTCGACCTCGACGCACATCTCGTCCATCTCGGCACGATGGGCGTCTACGGCTATTCAACCGTCGGCGCGGCAATCCCGGAGGGCTATCTGCCGGTCGGCATCGAGACGCAGGAGGGCACGGTCGCGACGCAGGAAATCCTTTATCCGGCCAATCCGGGGTCGATCTACCACATGACCAAGTGTCTGGATCAATTGCTCTTTCAGTTCTATGCGAAGAACGACGGATTGCGGATCACCGACCTGCATCAGGGCATCGTCTGGGGCACGCATACGGAACAGACCAGACGCCATGTGCAACTGATCAACCGCTTCGACTATGACGGCGACTATGGGACCGTGCTCAATCGCTTCCTGATCCAGGCGGCGATCGGTTATCCGCTCACCGTGCATGGCACCGGCGGCCAGACGCGCGCCTTCATCCATATTCAGGATTCGGTGCGCTGCATCGATCTGGCGCTGAAGAACCCGCCGAAGCGTGGCGACCGGGTCAAGATATTCAACCAGATGACCGAGATCCACCGCGTGCGCGACCTGGCGGAGCTTGTCGCCGGAATGGCCGGCGGGAAGGTTGCCTATCTGCCCAATCCGCGCAAGGAGGCCGCCGAAAACGAGCTCGCCGTTCACAACGAGCAGTTCCTTGAACTCGGCCTCCACCCGATCACGCTTCAGAAAGGGCTGTTGGCTGAAGTCGTCGATGTCGCGAAGAAATACGCCTATCGTGTCGACCGCAGCAGGGTCCCGTCCGTGTCGGCATGGACAAAGGATATTGCGGCGACGATCGAGCGCGATCCGGAAGGCAAGCGTCTGAAAAGCGTGTCGTGACGTGTTCTTTGGCGCCGCCCGACTTTGTCCGCACCGGGGAGACGATAGTGCTCTACGTTGCCCCCCTCTGTCCTGCCGGACATCTCCCCCGCCAGGGGGAGATCACGCTTGCACCAGCCTCGGCGCGCTTCCTGCGCCCGCTTTTCCTGAGACGTCTGTGATTGGCGAAAGCCGCGATGAGGGCATGATCTCCCCCCTTGCGGGGGAGATGTCCGGCAGGACAGAGGGGGGCAACGTAGAGCGCCGCTGTCACTGTGAGCGCACTGTCTCCCCCTTTCGGGAACTCGACAAAGCGAGTTGTCCTGAATGCTAACCCCTAACCGCAATGCCTATGTCACGCTCGTCACCAACAGCGACTATGCGACCGGCGCGCTGGCCCTGGTGCGCTCGCTGCGGCTGACAGGCACGGAAGCCGACATCGTCGTGCTGCATACGGGCGGCATAGCAAAGGGCGACCTCGCGCCGCTCATGGCCCTCGGCGCAAGGGCTGTCGAGGCAGAGTTGCTTCCGACGTCCGACGCGTTCAACGAGCGTCATGCCCGGCAGAATATCCATACCCAGAACCCGTTCACCAAAGGCAGGAAACCTGCATTCCATACGCCGCTCGACAATTTCGCCAAACTCAGGCTCTGGCAGCTCGCCGAATATGAGAAATGCGTCTTCATCGACGCCGACGCCTTGGTTCTGAGGAACATCGACCGCCTGTTCGAGTATCCCGAATTCTCGGCTGCACCGAACGTCTATGAGACGCTTGTGGACTTTCGGCGGCTGAACTCGGGCGTATTCACCGCGAGACCGTCGGCGGCGACGTTCGATGCGATGCTTGCCACGCTCGATCAGCCCGGCGCTTTCTGGAAGCGCACGGACCAGACGTTCCTGCAGGCGTTCTTTCCCGACTGGCACGGCCTGCCCGTGTTCTACAACATGCTGCAATATGTCTGGGTCAACCTGCCGGAATTGTGGGACTGGAAGTCGATCGCCGTCCTTCACTATCAGTATGAGAAGCCGTGGGAACCGAACCATCCGAAGGCGGACAGGTTGCGACCCCTGATCGAGCTTTGGCAGGCTTTCCATCGGGGCGAAGGCATCCCCGATATCGGCGGCCTGGAGAATCCGGGCCCGCGCACGTGAATGGCAGATCCACATTGGTTTCGGGCGGCACAGGATTTGTCGGCCGCTTCATCGTGGAAAATCTGCTGGCTGCCGGTCATCATGTCATTGTCATGGGGCGCACGCCGCCACAGGCCGGGTTCTTCTCGAAGCCGGTGCAGTTCGTGGAGGGCCGCCTTGAGCCGGACAACAATCACGCCGCAGCATTTGGTGGCATCGATTTCTTCGTTCACTGCGCATTCGCGCACCTGCCCGGGAAATTTCGCGGCGGGGAGGGCGCCGACCCGGAAGCGTTCCGGCGTAAGAACCTCGACGGGTCCATTGCACTCTTCGAGGCTGCACGGGCCGCGAAGGTCAAACGGGCGGTTTTCCTGTCGAGCCGCGCCGTCTATGGCAAGCAGCCTGCCGGCGTCATGCTTACCGAAGAAACCGTGCCTTGCCCCGATACGCTCTACGGTGAGGTCAAGCTGGCAACCGAGCAGTACCTGAGCGGAATGGGGACTGCCGGCTTCTGCGGCACGAGTTTGCGCGTGACGGGCGTGTACGGTCCTGCCGGTCGCGGTTGCGAGCACAAATGGGAGAGCCTCTTCCGGGACTATCTTACAGGCCGACCCATCGAGCCGCGCGTTGCCACCGAGGTGCTTGGCGACGATGTTGCTGCTGCCGTGCGGCTGGTTCTCGAAGGGCCCGCCGCGAAGGTCTGCGGCGAAGTCTTCAACGTTTCCGATATCGTGGTCGACCGGCGGGACATCCTGGCGATTGTGCGGGAGGGTACGGGAAGCACGAACCCGCTGCCGCCGGCGGCGGATCGCAGGGCATTGAGTGTCCCGGCGACCGACCAGATCAGGGCCCTCGGCTGGCGGCCGGGCGGTGCTGCATTGCTGCGGGAGTTCATCCGGTCGGAAATGTAAGCCGGGCGCTGTCGCATATGGCGACGTCTTCCCTTCTCCCCGTGTGGGAGAAGGTGGCCGAGCCGAAGGGCGAGGTCGGATGAGGGGTGCTGGAAGAAACCCGGTGCGTCAGAATTGGGTACCAGTTATTGAGTTCATCGCCCTCGCCAAAGCCGTGCTCCGCCCAACACCCCTCATCCGTCTCGGCGCTGCGCGCCGAACCACCTTCTCCCGCAAGGGGATAAGGGAGGATGTCGCCGCCGACCGCGCCACACGCAAAAGCCTCACACGGCGCGGCGGCGGCCCGACCCCGCTGGGCGGCGGCCC
>JBEVEP010000108.1:0-7141 GCA_040512755.1 Mesorhizobium sp. | reverse complement strand
CGGCGTAAAGCTGACCTTGCCGACGGGCACGTGCAGGTTGCCTGTCTTGTCCAGGCGAAACTCCACGCGTCCGGCGCGCGCCTCTTTGATGACACGCGGGATGTCTTCGACCGGACCAACAGTGCCGGCCTTCGGATTTGGCATCAGGCCGCGCGGGCCGAGCACCTTGCCCAGACGGCCGACCAGCGGCATCATGTCCGGCGTGGCGATGCAGCGGTCGAAGTTGATCTCGCCCTTCTGCACGATCTCGACCAGATCTTCGGCGCCTACGACGTCGGCGCCGGCAGCACGAGCCTCGTCCGCCTTCTCGTTCTTGGCAAACACCGCGACGCGCACGTTACGGCCAGTGCCGTTCGGCAGGTTGACCACGCCGCGGACCATCTGGTCGGCATGACGCGGATCGACGCCGAGATTCATCGCGACTTCGATCGTTTCATCGAACTTCGCACTCGCACGCTCCTTCAGGAGCTTGATCGCCTCGCCGAGACCATAGGCCTTGTTGCGGTCGATACCCTCGCGGGACTTGGCTACACGCTTTGCAATCTTTGCCATCGTCTTAGCCCACCACTTCCAGACCCATTGAGCGGGCGGAGCCCTCGACCATGCGCATGGCCGCCTCGACGTCGTTTGCGTTCAAATCCTTCATCTTGGCTTCGGCGATTTTCCGGACTTTGTCGCGGCTGATCTGGCCGGCCTTCGACTTGCCGGGCTCCTTCGAACCGGACTTCAAGTTCGCAGCCTTCTTCAGGAAGTAGCTCACCGGCGGCGTCTTCATGACGAAGGTGAACGACTTGTCCTGGTAGTAGGTGATCACGACCGGGATCGGCGATCCCTTCTCCAGTTCCTGCGTCTGCGCATTGAACGCCTTGCAGAATTCCATAATGTTGATGCCACGCTGACCAAGCGCAGGACCGATCGGGGGCGACGGCGTCGCCGAACCCGCGGCTACCTGAAGCTTGAGCTGGCCCGCAATTTTCTTAGCCATCTCTCATCTGCCTCTTTTCATGCCGGACTGGCCGGCGGTTGCAGTTTGGTGGTCCGGTTCGGATGGCCGGCTAAGCCGCCTCACCTCCCACCCATTCGACGAGGACCAGCCTCGCCTGCCCGCTTTCGCCGGCGAACCGGCAGCGGGACTTCCGGTCAGCCCTTTTCGACCTGACCGAATTCCAGATCGACCGGTACAGCGCGGCCGAAAATCGACACTTCCACCTTGAGCCGCGCCCGCTCTTCATCGACTTCCTGAACAAAGCCGTTGAAAGAAGCGAAGGGACCGTCGGAGACGCGAACCTGCTCGCCAATCTCGAACGTGACCGAAGGCTTCGGACGCTCGACGCCTTCCTGCACCTGATGCAGGATCTGCTCGGCTTCCTTGTCGGAAATCGGCACCGGCTTGGAGTCGCCAAGGAAACCAGTCACTTTCGGCGTATTCTTGATCAGGCTGAACACGGCGTCCGTCAGATTGGCCCGCACCATCACATAGCCGGGGAAGAACTTCCGCTCGGCGTCGACCTTGCGGCCGCGGCGAACCTCGACGACCTTTTCCGTCGGCACCACGATTTGCTCGATCTGGTCGCTTAGCCCCTTCTGCTTGGCCTTATGCTCGATATCCTCGGCGACCTTCTTCTCGAAATTCGAATAGGCGTGGACGATGTACCATCGCGCAGTCATCTCAGATGCTCTCCGTAATCGCTGGTTCTATCGCCCGATGCCGAGAATCAACTCGACCGCGTAGGCCATCAACTGATCGGCCGCGAAGAAGAAAATTGCCGCAATAAAGGCGAAGCCCAGAACCATCACGGTCGAGATCATTGTCTCGCGCCGCGACGGCCACGTCACCTTCGCGGTTTCAGACCTTACCTGCTGGAGGAAGGTGAAGGGATTGGTGGTTTTTGACGCCATTTGCCGCTCTTTACGAAGCTTCGTTTAGCCGAAGCCTCTTGTGATACCCGCTGCCGGGAGGAGTTTTCCGACCAGAACCCGTCGCAAGAATCAGCGTCAATGCTCTGGACATGCATTTCGGGCGCGTAAAGCCGGCTTCCCAGCTCCACGCACCGCGTGTCTGTTCTGTCTACATAAAACCGATTCTTGATCCACGCAAGTGGCAAGCATCCGCTTTATGCCCAAACGCCGCATCGGAACCATCCAGTCGTTCCGTCCCGGCTATTGCACCCTTATGCCCGAACTACGGCATTTAGGCAAGTCTGGCAGGGGCAGCAGGGCTCGAACCTGCGACCTGCGGTTTTGGAGACCGCCGCTCTACCAACTGAGCTATACCCCTGCGGCGCGCCTGCTATTCCATATAGCGCGGCAGAACTCAAGCGCCGTTTTCAGGTTTTGCAATGCTCGATACCGTCGCCGTTCGAGCAGGAAAGCGCCCAATGTCACGAGAAACGATAAGGCGCGTGACCCCGCGACTTCTTTAAAGAAAGGGCGGTCTGCAGACCGCCCTTTCAAATCTGCATAAGTCCGTTCGTTTACTCGACGATGCTTGCGACGATGCCGGCGCCGACGGTGCGGCCGCCTTCGCGGATGGCGAAGCGCAGCTTCTCTTCCATGGCGATCGGCACGATCAGCTCGACATCCACCGTCACATTGTCACCCGGCATCACCATCTCGATGCCTTCCGGCAGCTGCACGATGCCGGTCACGTCGGTGGTGCGGAAGTAGAACTGCGGACGGTAGTTGGTGAAGAACGGCGTATGCCGGCCGCCCTCCTCCTTGGTCAGGATGTAGGCCTCGGCCTTGAACTTCTTGTGCGGCTTCACCGTGCCCGGCTTGGCCAGAACCTGGCCGCGCTCAACCCCGTCGCGGTCGATGCCGCGCAACAGCGCGCCGATGTTGTCGCCCGCCTGGCCCTGGTCGAGCAGCTTGCGGAACATCTCGACGCCCGTGCAGGTCGTCTTGACGGTCGGACGGATGCCGACGATCTCCAGCTCCTCGCCCACCTTGACCACGCCGCGCTCGACGCGACCCGTCACCACCGTGCCGCGGCCCGAAATCGAGAACACGTCCTCGATCGGCATCAGGAACGGCTTGTCGATCGGACGCTCCGGCGTCGGAATGTAGCGGTCGACCTCTTCCATCAGCTTCCTCACCGCGTTCTCGCCGATCTCCTTGTTGGAGTCCTCAAGCGCCGCCAGCGCCGAACCCTTGACGATCGGAATGTCGTCGCCCGGGAACTCGTACTTCGACAACAGCTCGCGCACCTCGAGCTCGACCAGCTCCAGAAGCTCGGCATCGTCGACCTGGTCGACCTTGTTCAGGAACACCACGATCGCCGGAACGCCAACCTGACGCGCCAGAAGAATGTGCTCGCGCGTCTGCGGCATCGGGCCGTCGGCCGCCGAAACCACCAGGATCGCGCCGTCCATCTGCGCCGCGCCGGTGATCATGTTCTTCACATAGTCGGCATGCCCGGGGCAGTCGACATGCGCATAGTGCCGCGCCGCCGTCTCATACTCCACATGCGCCGTCGAGATCGTGATGCCGCGCGCCTTCTCCTCCGGCGCCGCGTCGATCTGGTCGTACGCCTTGTATTCGCCAAAATACTTCGTGATCGCCGCCGTCAGCGACGTCTTGCCATGGTCAACGTGACCAATCGTGCCAATGTTCACATGAGGCTTCGTACGCTCGAATTTACCTTTTGCCATTGTATCTTTCCCTGGCGATCTGGACTGAGTTCGGATCGGATGCGGGGCGATTAGCGATTGCCGCCACAAAACACAAGCGTCTTTTGGCCAGGCCTGGTTCAACCCGGCTGCGACCCGCGCTCCGATCTCGATGAGTGACCGTGATATAAGGATGCGCGAAACGAAATGAAATAGGCGCGAACCCACAGGACGGAAGCGGTCTGTCCATCACTCGCAAATACCCCGAAAATCGTGGGCGACCATGATGGGCAATTTTCTTTCGGATCGGTTTGACCCGCCGACAACAGGATGCCGTTGTCTGCTAATGGAGGTTCGGATATATTAGTATCCTGCAAGATATCTGCTTGCACTAATGAATTCTTGCCGATTCACAGAGACGAGGAGAGCACATGCCCCTCCACAGGCGAGACTTTACTATAGGTATTCTTTCCACAGTACCTGTCTTGACCCTTTTCCCGGCAAAGGCAACCGCGCAAGCGCAAACAGGAAAGTTCGTCGGCGATGTTGTGGCGCGCTGGAACGCCGACGGCCGCGAGATGACGCTCCTGGAGCCATTCGAGTACATCGACCTGGAGGAAGTTTCCTGGAAAGTACCCGTCGGCACCACGGTCGACGGCGCTTCCATCCCACAGTTTTTCTGGTCGCTGATCGGCGGGCCATTCGACGGCATGTACCGCAACGCCTCGGTCGTCCATGATTTTTACTGTCAGGTACGAACCCGGCCCTACCGTAAGGTCCATAACGTCTTCCGGGAGGCCATGGAGACGTCTGGCGTATCGCCCCGGAAGAGTTGGCTTATGTTCCAGGCGGTGAACAAGTTTGGACCGCGTTGGAGCAACGCCAAGGCCGATCCCAAATGCGAAGTGATCGACGAAAACTACGATTTCGCGGCGTGCAGCCGGAATGCCGCGCCGGCGCAAGCGGCGCTCGAACCCAACCAGGAAAATCTGCAGGCCTTCATCGAGGACGTCGAGGGAAACGCGAGTGCGGAAGACGTTGCAATACTGCGCGAAGCTCTCGCAGAGGTGAAATGACCCATGGACGTCGCGTGGCCTCGGCTCACGCTGTTGCTCGCAAGAGCAGCCGGCCTGGCGGCATATCTGTTGCTCGTCTGTCTGGCCATGCTGCCAGGGACGGATGCCGCAGCCGGCGACATCAGCACGAGGCGCTCGGCGAAGTGCGACATTCAATTTTCCGGCGACATTGATGAGGGCGACGCATCAAAGCTGGTCGTCGCGCTGAAAGCGGTGGATACCAGCGCGGCGCCCGCCAGGCGCCCTCGCCTCGAGACGGAGATCGGCTATTGGCAAGGCATTGATATCCCAAGACTTTGCCTCGACAGCCCGGGCGGCAACTTCCGCGAAGCCGTCAAATTCCTGAAAGAAACCCTGTACTATGTGAGCTACGCTTCAGTCATCGAACCCCTCGCCGAATGCTACTCGGCCTGTGCTCTCATATTTCTAGGAGGGCACCTGAATTCAGGTGATGGCTACTTCGAGCAATACCGCCGGCTGGATGTTTCGGGCCAGCTTGGCTTCCACGCGCCCTATGTCGCGCCGAGTGGGACGCAAATCGTGGACCCTGCCCTCGTCGGCAAATCCTACCGCCAAGGCGTGCAGGCTGTCGCTGACCTGCTCGACCTCGACCCTCTATTGTTCCCACGAAGCTTGCTGGCGGAGTTTCTGCGTGTCGGTCCGGATGAGTCTTTCAGGATCGACACTGTCGCCCAGTTGGCGGCCTGGAACATCGGCCTGACCGGTTATCGCCGCCCAACGGCCATGACCGAAAAGCAGATCGAACACGTCTGCAACAATCAGCGCATGCGTGACGATCCGCAGATCTATTCGGTGCATATGTCGTTCGAGCCCGAGCCGGAACAAGCTTCAGAACCCATCCCGCTTAGCGAGAAAATGGTCGTTCGCAGCGAGCACATCGTCGAAGGCATTGCGGGCTGCACCGTTCGTGCCCGGTTCTATGGCGATGTCCTGTTTCTCCGAGCGGATACGATCAGCGTCAATGCAGGCGACGCCGAACCCACAAACGATGGAGAAGGCGACATCATCACCTCGGATGCGGTGGCGGAGGACATATCAGCCGTCGATCCGGATGGTTATACGCCAGCCTACTTCCTGTTCGGCCCGCACACCAAGATCAGGACACTGAAAGACCGCGGAGAGACATCAGCTCCCGTAGCGACAAGAGCCACGTCGCCGAAGCAGCAAGAGGCCCCGTCGGCGCAGGCGACGCTTTGGGATCACAATGGTTCTACAATGCGCCTCGAAGCCAGTGCCGCGACACTAAGCATGAACTACGAAAACCCGCGCAAAGGCATGCGCCAAGCAGGCGTGCGCAAGGGCGACAATTTGTTCACCTGCGATCGCGACGGGAAGAACCTTTCCTGCACCTCGCGTATCTTCCATCCGCGCTGCGGAAAGCATGATTTTGCGGCGACTGGCACCATTTCCGACGATGAAAAGAGCATCCGGATCCGCGGAAACGCCCCGGGCCTAGACAGCGATTGCAACGAGAACGGCCGAAGACCGCAGGACTGGACGTTCACTTATCTGTCGCCCGTCGAATAGAGGCGATGCTGGGGACGCCGTGTCGCGCAGATCCAGCTTTGGAAGAAAGACATTTCATGTCCGGGTCCAGCTAGGACTGTTTCTATGTGATGTTCGGGCGGCGCCGAATAGCCTGGAATGGGCTGGTTGGACCCGATCGTTCATCGTCAAAAAGAACCGGTCGTACGGCCTTCGCGGAACGGCCGGTCAGACTGCGACAGCCGTCATGGAATACTGCTTGCACGAAGGAATTAGGTATGTAGGTGGTATCCAGTTGCTTTATTTTCTGCCACGCTGGCAGGATCTTGGCTGGACGTGTACACCGCTGGGACTGCCGCAGCAGGTCGATGGAGATTGGTGCATCGTCGCGTATGTAAGCTGCACCACTGAGGCCCTGGCAACGGCCCGCGCACATTGCGGCATCAGCGGCGATCTTTTGGTGAGGCGAGGCCTGCCAGACCAACTCAACAATGCTTGGAAGACTGGCAGTTATTCTCCGGGCATCCTTGTTCAATGACCGGGTCGCCGGCGTAGGAGAAGCGCCCCACAGTTAACAGCAATCTGCTCCGACTTTGGCGGCCCTTGCATTCAAACTCTGGAATGATCTGTTAGCTAGCAGCGTTCGAATGACGGGCATTAGAAAATGCCAGGAAAACGCTGGGGCACATCCGCAATGACGATCTTCGGAGACAACTGGAAAGTCGCGAACGCCGGCTCGACTCTGAGACGGTGACACGGCAGTGCACGGCGTACGGTGCGCAGTCGTAGGAACAACAGAGTTTTTCCGATGCGCAGGCTGGAGCGGGTAGCGTTCTCCACACTAGTCACATAAGTTGTTGAAATAACTAGATTATTTCTCATGAAAGCAGCACGATACCCCATTTCGATACCCGCAAATTTCTATGCTCTTGTTTTTATTGCTTAATTCCG
>JBEVEP010000107.1:0-4295 GCA_040512755.1 Mesorhizobium sp. | reverse complement strand
TTGGCTGGATGGCTGCCACAGGCGACTGGCATCGTGCGATCAGCATTGCGATTGCGGTGCTGATCATCACCTGCCCGTGTGCACTCGGACTTGCCGTGCCCATGGTGCAGGTCGTTGCGGCGAGGCGGCTGTTTGAGTCAGGCATATTAGTCAAGGACGGTTCGGCTCTCGAACGGCTGGCGGAAGTGGATGTGGTCGCCTTCGACAAGACTGGCACGCTCACGCTTGGGCGGCCTCGCGCGGTTGCCGAAGCTGACCCGCAGGCGCTCCGTATTGCAACAGCGATGGCAGCGCATTCGAACCATCCGATGTCGCGAGCGATTGCCGCCTTGGGCGATGGCGGGGCGGACGAAATCAGCGATATCCGGGAAACCGCCGGGCTCGGTCTGGAGGCGACGCTGGACGGGCGCGTCTATCGACTTGGGCGGCCGGAGTGGACAGTCAAAGGACGGACCGATCCGGCGGGGCAGGCAGTGCTATCCCGGGACGGCGAGCAGATTGCCGCCTTTGCGTTCTCGGATCGCCTGCGCCCAGGCGCGGTGGAGGCGGTCGCGGAGCTGAAACGGGCTGGCCTTTCAACGACGATCCTGTCCGGAGATGCGCCGGAGGCCGTCAACGACGTTGCGGTCAGGCTCGGTATCGTCGAATCGAACGCGCGATTGCTGCCGGAAGATAAGACCGCGCGTCTGACCGGACTTGGGGCAGGGGGGCACAAGGTGCTGATGGTGGGTGACGGCCTGAATGACGCTCCAGCGCTTGCCGCCGCGCATGCATCGATGGCCCCCGCTACCGCGGCCGATATTGGGCGCAGCGCGGCCGATCTCGTCTTTCTCCACGAAAGTCTGGCGGCTGTCCCGCTCGCCATTCGAATATCGAAGCAGGCGAACAGGCTGATCCGGCAGAACTTTGCGCTCGCAATTGGATACAATGCAGTAGCCTTGCCTGTTGCCATAGCCGGTCACGTCACGCCGCTCATTGCCGCGCTCGCCATGTCGATGTCGTCCGTGCTTGTCGTCGCCAACGCGCTCAGGCTGAGCGGTGGACGCAAGCCCGCTGTGCGGGGCGCCGTTGCCTCCAGCGCGCGGCCCTCGCTTTTGCCCCAGTCATGAGCAGCCTGGTCTATCTTGTGCCATTAGCGCTCCTGCTCGGAGGCGTGGCGCTCGGCGCCTTCCTTTGGTGCCTGAAGAGCGGCCAGTACGACGATTTGAAGGGGGCTGCCGAACGCATCTTGCTCGATGATGAGGAGTGAGGCCCAGCGGGTCTCATCGAAGGCGCAGGGAGGCTCCGCCGCATCGAGCGGAGCCTACGCAAGGTGACTTCCGTCAGGCGGGGATCCGCTGGTCGTATTCCTTCTTGAGACGGCTCCAGCCGTCCCAGAACGGCGCCGGCGCCTCGCCCGTGGCGCGGGCAAGTAGAATGTCGAGGTGCATATGCCAGCCAGCGCCGACCATCAGCGTCGTCGAGCGGTCGGGCAGGCGGCGATGGGTCACAGTAAGCAGTACGTCGTTGCCCTGTGGGCTCAGCTCGAAGGTAACGTCGCCGCTGTTCTGCCAGGCGAAGGAGAGCTTTCGGGGCGGATCGAGCTCGGTGATGCGGCTCTGCATATGGTGTTCCTCGCCGAACCCGGCCGGTCGCTCGCCGGGCGGGTTGGTAAGCTCGTCATTCCGCCAGACAAGCTCGAATGGGGCGCCAACCTTCATTTCCATCTGACCTGCCGCCAGCCACTGGCGCCGCAGGTTGCTCTTGGTGAGGTAATCCCATAGGCGCTCGATCGGGCCGGGCAGAAGGCGCTGGATCTTCAGCGTGGCGGGCTCGGTCAGCACGCCGTAGGCGTCCAGTGTCGCGAGTTCGGTCATTGATCGTCTCCTTTCGGGTTAGGTTTTTTGCGTTTGTCTTCCTCGCGGAGGAGGTTTTCGAGAGCATCCAGACGTTCGGTCCAGAAGCGCTCGTAGAAGCTTAGCCACTCATGGGCGGTAGCGAGCGGCCCGGGATCAAGACGGCACAGATGGGTGCGTCCGCGCACCTCGCGACGGATCAGCCCGGCGTGCTCCAGAGCCTTGATATGCTTCGAAGCGGCCGCAAGCGAGATCGCGAAGGGTTCCGCAAGCTGGCCTACCGTTCGCTCGCCCCCGGCAAGCTCGCGAAGCATGCGTCG
The DNA here is from genome assembly GCA_040512755.1 of Mesorhizobium sp. Lineage (GTDB taxonomy): Bacteria > Pseudomonadota > Alphaproteobacteria > Rhizobiales > Rhizobiaceae > JBEVEP01. The sequence goes on along the minus strand of JBEVEP010000107.1, from coordinate 2,140 downwards.
GCGTGTGGCGTCGCCGAGGGCGTGGAAAACGGAATCCAGATAGGGTGTCTGTAATTCAACCATGTGGTTGAATGTAGCTAGTCTCTACGAATAGTCAACCGGTTGGTTGAATAATTTTGGATGGGCGCGTTGGGCCGCTATCACAATCCGCTCACCGTTCCATTTGACAAAGCAGTACTGTTCCCTGTTATTCCGCGGATACAGCATTGCCGGACCAACGCATGACCAATGTCGCCCTTACCGGGCTTGCCCGTGACCTCGCCAAACGCGCCGACGAAGGCCGGCCTGTTCGCATCGGCGTCATCGGGTCGGGCGAGATGGGCACCGACCTGGTGACCCAGGGCATGCTGATGCGCGGCATCGAGGTCTCGGCCATTTCCACGCGAAGGCCGCATACGGCGCGCGACGCGATCAAGATCGCCTATGGCGACGAAGCCAAGGCGCGCGAAGCGCAGACGCCCTCCAAAGTCACTGAAGCCATCGAAAGAGGTGGAATCGCCATTACCTCGAATGAGCTTCTCGTCACCAATCCACTGATTGACGTGGTGATCGACGCCACCGGAAAGCCCGGCGTGGCGGCCGACTTCGATCTGATGGCGATGGAGCACGGCAAGCATCTGGTGATGATGAATGTCGAGGCCGACGTCACCATCGGCGCGCTCCTCAAGAAGGAAGCGGACCGGCTTGGCGTCATCTATTCGGTCGGCGCAGGCGACGAGCCCTCAAGCTGCATGGAGCTGATCGAGTTCGCGACCGCGCTCGGCTACACCATCGTTTCCGCGGGCAAGGGTAAGAACAACCCGCTGAATCATGATGCTGTGCCCGACGACTACCGCGAGGAAGCGGAGCGGCGGAACATGAATCCGCGCATGCTGGTCGAATTCGTGGACGGGTCCAAGACCATGGTCGAAATGGCGGCGATCGCCAACGCCACCGGACTGGTGCCTGACGTGCCCGGCATGCACGGTCCGAAGGCCGACCGCGACGACATGGTGAAAGTGCTGATCCCGCGCGAGGACGGCGGTATTCTCGGCAGAAAGGGCGTCGTCGATTACACGATCGGCAAGGGCGTCGCGCCTGGCGTTTTCGTCATCGTGGAGGCCACCCATCCACGCATTATCGAACGCATGGATGATCTCCATATCGGCAAAGGCCCATACTACAGTTTCTTCAGGCCCTATCATTTGACGTCGCTGGAGGTTCCTTTGACGGCTGCCCGCATCGCGCTCTACGGCAGGCCGGACATGGTGCCGCTGCCGACGCCGGTGGCAGAGGTGTGCGCTGTTGCCAAGCGCGACCTCGCGGCCGGCGAAACGCTCGATGCCATCGGCGAGACCTGCTACCGCTCCTGGACGATGACGGTCGCCGATGCGCGGGCAAAGCGCGCCCTTCCGGTCGGGCTGCTCGAGGGCGGCAAGGTGTTGCGCCCGGTCAGAAAGGGCGAACTGCTCACGACGGCCAATGCGACGCCGGATACCAGCACGAACCTCTACCGGCTCCGCCGCCGCCAGGACGAGATGTTCTTCGAAGTTGCCTGATCGACAGGCAACTCCGCGTGTCGTTGATGGACGCGCGTTGCTCCCAAGCTGGAGCACCCCTCATCCGGCTTCGCTGAGCTCAGTCACCATCTCCCACCCGGGGAGAAGGGGCCGCCCCGCCGGGGCGACGGGGGAGCCGCTTCACTGCAGCCGGCAAGCACCACCGTTCGAGATTAACCGAAGCGCTGATATCGCGCCTCCCCTTCTCCCCCTTGTGGGAGAAGGTGGCCGAACCGGAGCGAAGCGCAGGCGAGGTCGGATGAGGGGTGTTGGACGGAGTGCAGCGCTCCAAGCTGGAGCACCCCTCATCCGCCTTCGCTGCGCTCAGGCACCTTCTCCCACAGGGGGAGAAGGGGCCGCCCCGCCGGGGAGAAGGGGGAACCGCTTCATTGCCACGGCCAATCACCACCGTTCGAGATTAACCGAAGCGCTGATATGGCGCCTCTCCTTCTCCCCCTGTGGGCCCGTGGCACAAAGCGGCCTGAAAGCGGCTGGGGAGCCGGGCGCGTCATTTGGGGTTGCCCGCGGCGGTTCGGGCGGGTGTAGGGCGGATTTTGCGGCTGATTATGCTGCTTTCGGCGGCTTCTGGACACACCTATGGC
>JBEVEP010000096.1:0-3079 GCA_040512755.1 Mesorhizobium sp. | reverse complement strand
CTGCTTCGATGGCGATCGGACTGCCGATTGGCATCTGGACCGCCCACAAGCCGAAGGCCTACCGGATCATCCAGCCGATCCTCGATTTCATGCAGACGATGCCCACCTTCGTGTACCTCATTCCGATCCTCGCTTTGTTCGGCCTGGGCGCAGCACCCGGCCTCATTGTCACGGTCATCTTCGTCATTCCGACCGCGGTGCGCATGACGCATCTCGGTATGACCAGCATCCAGAAATCGATCATCGAGGCTGGCGAAGCGTTTGGCGCGACGAAGCAGCAACTCCTTTGGAAGGTTGAACTGCCCGCGGCCCTGCCCACCATCATGTCCGGCCTTACCCAATGCATCATGCTATCGCTGTCGATGGTCGTGGTGGCCGCACTGATCGGAGCGGGCGGCCTCGGCACCGAAATCGTGCGGGCCCTGAATGCCGGACCGCGAGGCATTCCGCTCGGCATTGAAGCAGGTCTCGCGATCGTCATCCTGGCGATCGTCCTTGACCGCATGACCCGTATCGGCGTGGGAGGCAAGAAATGAACGTCGCCGTCGATTTCAGGAATGTCGACATCGTCTTTGGCGCGGATCAGACTGCCGCGCTGGCGATGGTGGACAAGGGCGCGACACGCGCCGAAATCCTTGCGCAGACAGGCAATGTGCTGGGCTGCGCAGGCGCCAACCTCACCATCAACGAAGGTGAGATCTCCGTTCTGATGGGTCTGTCGGGATCCGGCAAATCGACGCTTCTGCGCGCTGTCAACCGGCTGAACGTGGTGTCGCGTGGCGAGGTGCTGGTCAAGGATGGCGACAAGTCCGTCGACGTGGTCACCTGTGACGAGCCGACGTTGAGGCGGCTGCGGCAGAAACAGGTTGCCATGGTCTTTCAGCAGTTCGGACTGCTCCCGTGGCGCACTGTCGAGGAAAATGTCGGCCTCGGCCTGGAACTGGCGGGCGTTCCGGAAGCCGAACGGCGCGAGCGCGTGCGGCGGCAGTTGCAGCTTGTCCATCTCGACCAGTGGGGCACGAAATACGCTCATGAGTTGTCAGGCGGCATGCAGCAGCGTGTGGGCCTGGCCCGCGCCTTCGCGACGGAAGCGCCAATCCTGCTCATGGACGAACCGTTCTCGGCGCTCGATCCGCTGATTCGAACGAAGTTGCAGGACGAACTGCTGCAACTTCAGAAGACCTTGAAGAAGACCATTATCTTCGTCAGCCATGACCTCGAGGAGGCGCTGAAGATCGGCAGCCACATTACCATCATGGAAGGTGGCCGCATCGTGCAGACAGGCGCACCTGAGGATATCGTGTTGCGGCCCGCCAACGAATATGTGCGCGACTTCATCGCCAATGTGAATCCCCTGTCGGTGCTGACCGCCTGGAACGTCATGCGTGACCGCCGCGACCTCGAGCCCGCCGGTGATGGCGGCTGGCTCTGGCTCGACCGCCGAAAGACCACACGCTTCAAGATCGGCAAGGACGGGTTGGTGGAGGAAGCCGAACGTCTGGGAAAGCCGGCCGTCTGGGTCTCCTGTGACGATGTCGAAGGAACGAAACAGGAAGAGTCCGCAGTGTTCTGGGCAAAGCCCGGCACGCCGCTGAAAACCGTCATGCTCGCCATGCACCACTCGCATACGGCGCCGGTCGCCCTGTTCGACGACCAGTCGCGCTTCGTCGGCGCAATCGGCGTTCGCGACGTGCTGCAAGCGGTACTGAGGCGTTAGAGCAACGCCAGGAAAAGTGGGACCCGGTTTTCCGTTCGGAATTGCGTTGGAAAAAAGAAGTAGAGCGGTTCGGCGATTCAATCAGACACCGAACTGCTCCAGGGACTGTCAGCAATCACGGCGATTGTCACAATTGGCGCAGTTGCCACGCTGGCGCCACTGAAGACGGTCGAGCCTTTCGTAATCCGCGTCGACAATTCTACCGGCATCGTCGACGTGGTGAGCGCCCTGACAAGTAACGCCGGCCGCTACGATGAAGAAGTGACCCAAAACTTCGCCGCGAAATATGTCCGCGCGCGGGAAGGCCGCGAAGCCGCCGGCCAGCGCCAGGCTGTTCTCGGATCGGCGCCCCGCTGATGGCGAACGGGTCGCCGCCGGCGAAGAAGACATCGCGAAGGATGCGCTGTCGAACCGGTTCGCGCCGAAAAAACAAAGCTAGTCTTTCCTAACAGCCCCCGCTGATTCGGGGACAATCCTCTACCATCTATGGAATCAAATCCTGCCCGACCAACTGGTGGTCGTGAGCGTCTAGAGTGATTCAGTCTTTTATTGAGTCGCCGAGCTGCTCTTACCCTTTGTTTGACGTCATCCCGGATGGATAATCGGTTTCCCCTTTTCCTAAAAATTGCTCTAAGAACTCCACAGCCGCTCCTCCCCGACGGACGCTTGCCGGTTCCCGAAAGCGGACATTTTCGTGCCTGTTTACAACTGAATATCGCAACTACCAAAGAGCTTTATAAGCTGTACCGATTTATGCTTGAAGGTGTAGATCGTTTTGGCATCGACATTTACCGAGTAGGCTGAATATCCATCGTGGCAACCCGAAATCTTGGTTGAACCGTCCGCATTAACCGTAAGTAAGAGGTTGTAGTCAATGCTGGGAAGAGCTCGCACTCCTGATGCGGTTTCGCCCACCGCGCGGAAGGTTACAGTTCCATCTGAGAAGTTGACTTCGTAAATGAGAAATTTGTCCCGAACACTACTCAGCTTTACTCCAAAGAAATCGGTTGTGCCCGTTTCAAACGTGTCCTTAACCCGCTTGTTGACGAAATCTACTTGTATAACTTGACGAGATTTCATCCCGGCTTGGGGATCACCGTCGAGTATGCGTGTCTCGACAACGGCAAGGTGACGACGTTCACCTTTGCCGGGAACGCCGAAATTCCGGCTATCTACATTGAGAACTCGGACGGCACGGAAAGCCTCATCGGGAAGAATATGAGCGGCAATCTGGTGATGGTCCACGCGATCGCCCGCAAGTTCATCTTGCGGCGTGGCAAGGACACGCTCTGCGTGTTCAACGAGGCTTTCATTTCCGAGGGCATCAACCCCGAAACCAACACAACATCGCCGTCGGTCGAA
>JBEVEP010000042.1:0-30079 GCA_040512755.1 Mesorhizobium sp. | reverse complement strand
ATCTTGCGGACCTGCTCGATCGTCTCCTGCACAGCAGGCATCAGCGCTCTCCATCCACGCCGGGGTCAAGGCCCGGCAGTTTTCGAACTATGGCACCGCAGTGCGGCGTAAGTTCCATATAGTGCCTTTCGCCAGGGAATTCACCCCGACACCCGCGAAAAGCACGGCATCCACGGGCTGCGTTAGCCCGCATTCCATGCGGCCTTACGCCGCTTTCGTCTTTCCACCACGGCGCGCCAATATGCCGGCAAGCGCCGTGGTGAAAAGAGCAATTTCTTCGTCACTGGTCGCTTGGCCGATCGAGACACGCAGCGCGCCCTGATCGCCGCTGTGTCCCATCGCTTTCAGCACGTGGCTTGGCCCGACCTTGCCGGACGAGCAGGCAGACCCCGCCGAGAGCGCGACACCTGCCAAATCGAATGCGATCTGCGCAGTCTCCGCCTTCAGGCCGGGAACGGCAAAGAATGTCGTATTCGGCAGCCGCTCCGCGCCTGCGCCGAAGATTTCCGCATCAAGCGCCTGAGACAGCACTGCCGCTTCGATGACATCGCGCTTGGCGCGAAGCTCGCCCGCGGCGCTCAGCGCGGTCAGAGCCTCGGCAGCTGCCGCTCCAAATCCGGTGATGGCGGCGAGATTTTCCGTCCCCGCCCGGTGGCCTCTTTCCTGCCCACCGCCAGTAACAAGCGGGCGAGGCATCAGCAGGTCGGACGCACCGATCAACGCGCCGGCTCCCTTGGGTCCGCCGATCTTGTGCGAGGAAATTATAAGGAAATCAGCACAACTGTCTGAAATATCGACAGGAATTCTCCCAACTGCTTGAACAGCGTCCAGCACGAGTACGCCGCCCACGCCCTTCACAATCGCGCTGATCTCGTTCGCAGGCTGGATGACGCCGGTCTCGTTGTTGGCGAGATGGATCGCGACAAGCGGCAAGCCTAGCGAGCGGTCGTGCCGCGCAAGAGCGCTGCTCAGCGCGCTGAGCTCGACTACCCCCTGGCTATCGACCGGGATCACCTCGACTTGCTCACGCGGAAAGCGACCGCCACCCAGAATGCAGGGATGATCGGCAGCAGAAACGAAGAGTTTCGCCATGCGCGCTGCCCCGCGCCCCATCTGCCAGTCCGGGGTCAACAGCGTCGTTGCGGCTTCCGTCGCGCCAGAGGTGAAAACAACATGTTCCGGCCTGGCATTGACGAGTTCCGCGACCCGACGCCGCGCTTCCTCGACCAAGCGGCGCGCGGCGCGCCCTTCACTATGTACGGAGGAGGGGTTCGCGTCGGCTTCGAGCGCAGCAAGCATCGCAGCGCGAGCCGACGCGAGGAGCGGCGCGCTGGCATTGTAGTCGAGATAGGCTCGGTTTCCGGCCATTTCTTCGCGTTTTGCCCTGTCCGACTTCATTTACGGGCCGTTGGGCGTTTTTCCTTGAAATTACAAGGTCAGCCGTCCTATTTACCCGCTCAACAAGGGGCGGTCACGCCGCTCCAGTTTTGAACAATTCTAAACTAGCTTCTATGGAGCGACCTGCGACTCGTCAAGGCCGGAGATAGATTCTCCCGTCGGCACCTGTCGCACCTCCCTGGCGATTGGAGTCATTCATGCCCGAGGTCATTTTTGCCGGACCAGCTGGTCGTCTCGAAGGCCGCTATCAGCCATCGAGTGAAAAGAGCGCGCCGATCGCAATTGTTCTTCATCCACATCCGCAATTCGGAGGCACGATGAACAACAAGATCGTCTACGACCTCTTTTACATGTTTCAGAAGCGCAATTTTACGACGTTGCGCTTCAATTTCCGCAGCATCGGGCGCAGTCAGGGCGAGTTCGACCACGGCACGGGGGAACTCTCGGACGCAGCCGCCGCACTCGACTGGATCCAGTCGCTGCATCCCGACTCGAAGTCCTGCTGGGTCGCTGGCTATTCGTTCGGCGCATGGATCGGCATGCAGCTTCTGATGCGCCGGCCCGAGATCGAAGGTTTTATCTCGATTGCGCCGCAGCCAAATACCTATGACTTCTCTTTCCTGGCGCCCTGCCCTTCATCGGGTCTGATCATTCATGGCGATGCCGACAAGGTCGCGCCGCCAAAGGACGTACAGGGGCTCGTGGACAAGCTGCACACGCAGAAGGGAATCACGATCACACAGAAGACGATCCCCGGCGCCAATCACTTCTTCTCCAACGACTCCGATCTTCTGATCGAAGAATGCGCGGATTATCTCGACCGCCGTCTCGCCGGTGAACTGGCGGATCCGCGGCCGAGGCGGCTTCGGTAGACCCTAGATTTCGAAGGGGCGGGTCAGCTGCTCGGCCCCTCTTCGGCGACAATCCTTTCGGCCTCCTGCACCATCGGGTTCCATTCGAACTGCGCCACAATGATCCCGTGGTCGTTGTAGCCCAGCCGGTTGCGTTCAGCTTCGGTCGCCGTCAGATGGTCGTTAAGAACCTGCATCTCGCGGAACGACCATTTGCGGATTGAGGAATGGTCATAGAAGGAGTCGGACACCATGATGTGGTCGAGTGACTCCATCTGGTTCTTGAAAATGTGCGTGTAATAGACATGCCGGAACGATCGAAGCTGTTGCAGCTTCTCGACGGTGTAAAGCCCGGTATCGGATTTCAGACCCGCCGTGCTTTTTGCAAAGAAGCGATAGCCCGGGCTGCCCGACAGCAGTTCCGTAGACACCGACAGAGTGGCGTCGTTCAGATCGCCGACGATGACGACTGGTTTGTCATTCCCCTTCATTTCGGCATCGATAATGGCCCGAAATGCGCCGGCCTCAACCATCCGGCGCACGTGGGAAACAACGGTTCGCGCGATGAAATTGTGCGCCTTCTGCACAGGATTGGCAGAGTTTCTCTTAAGCGTCGTCGGCCCTTTCGATTTCAAATGGGCAACGTAGAAGACGATGTCCGGGGTATCGGCGGCCTTGTTGATCACAACACGCAAGAGCGGGCGCGAAAAGCGACTGATCGTGACCGTCACCGACTCCTGTGCGTCACGCGCTTCCTGCAGATTGACGAAACGCGCAGTCTCCGGAAACTCCTCTATCCAGACCGGCTCCGCTGCGATGAGCCCTTTCTTTGCTGCCAGCGCAACCTGTATCCCCCGGGGATCCAGGGTTCGCGCAACCAGGTCGTATCTGCCTTTCAGGTTCGGCGCCGCAAAGATATCGTCGAGAACCTGCGCATCCCAGCATTCCTCAAAGCCGATAACGTCGGCATTGATGGCATCGAGCACCCGTGAAGAAAATACGATTTTCGATGCATATTCTGCCGGCGTCCAGCCCTCGCTGTCATAGATCGGAGCGTTGGGAAGGTTCAAATTCAGCAGATTGAAGTTTGCAATCCTGATGTCTTTTTTTGCCATGCTTCCCTCCGCGCGCAGTTGCACAATCAAGCATAACAACAACAGGGTATTATTACATAATAAAAGTGTATCGTAAACTATGGCAGTAACTTACTAACTTCAGCAAATTACCAAGATTAGTAACGTACGAGAGGGCCGTTGAAGTCAACGAAGATGAACTATTTTGTCCGCTTAGAAATTAGCCACGCCACGCAGGGCCTACGAGGAATGACTGTCGGCGAGTTTGCGGGGGAAGTCGGCATCATTGCGATCCAACCGGCAACGCGCATGCGCCGATGCCCGGATGAAGCTTTGCGAAGTCTCCGATCAGGGATCCGCCCGCACCCCGCCGCTCACGGCTTGTCGGCATCCAGTCGTCGTTGGAAAAGTCAGCGGCAAACCAAGCGCCGACCTCACCGCCAGATAGGCCCAAGCCTCGGCCTCGGTCGCGTCTCCGTCCAACCCGGCATCTTCCGCAACGATCACTTCGGCAGCCGATTTCGCAGCACCCTCGCGCAGATCGCCGACGATGTGCGGGTTCTTCCGCCCACCCCCGCAAACGATCCAAAGTTTCGGCTGTTCCGGCAAGTGTTCAACCGACTTCAGGATTGCTTCGGCTGACACCTTGGCCAGCGTGCGCGCGCCGTCTGAAAGCTCAAGCCCTTCGGCCGGGGCGAGAGTGAAGTCGTTGCGATCAAGCGATTTCGGACCGGACTGCTTGAAAAATGGGTTACCGAGGTAGCGCTCGACCACTACGGCCACTACCCCGCCCTCGCTGGCTATTGCGCCGCCAGCGTCGAACGGAATGCCACCTTCCCGCATCACCCATTGATCGATCAGGGCGTTGCCCGGCCCGGTGTCGAATGCGATCGGATCGCCGGTGGGCGGCACATAGGTGATATTGGAAATGCCTCCGATATTAACGAAGACTGCCGGTCGCCGGTTGGCCAAAGGCGCGGGCAGAGACCTTGCCAGCGCAGCATGGTACGCCGGCACCAGTGGCGCGCCCTGCCCGCCATGCGCCATGTCGTTGGCCCGCATGTCGTAAATGACCGGGATGTTTGTCTTGCGCGCAAGCAGCCGACCGTCTCCGAGCTGTACCGTCACACCCGCCTGCGGGCGGTGCAGCACAGTCTGGCCGTGGAATCCGATCAGGTCCGGATTCTGCCACGCGTTCGGCAGAGAGCGTCGAAAGTGATCAACCGCTGCGGCGTGACGTAAAGTGATCTCGCCCTCAAGCTTACTCAGATCACCGGGGCGGTCCTCGCGAGCCACGATCAGCTTGGCGTTCTCCAACGACGCTTCGATACGACGGCGAAAGGCCGCGTCGTAGGCGATCGATGCTGACGGCCCGAGCTGGATCGTGTCGCGGCCGTCGGTACGCAGCACGGCCAGGTCGATCCCGTCCATCGAGGTCCCGCTCATCAATCCGATCGCCGTCATCAGCGCCATGAAGTCGCTATCCTTGTGATTCCGTGGCTTCAGATGTTAAAGCGCCTGCTTCGGCCACGCCAATGCCGGATCGACCGAGCCAATCAGCCGCGAGAAAACAATGTCCGCTTTCAAGTCAGATTTCCTGCGCATCCTGTCTGAGCGTGGCTTCATTCAGCAGATTTCCGATGAAGCCGGCCTGGACGATCTTTTCGCAAAGGAAACCGTGTCTGCCTATATTGGCTTCGATGCGACGGCAAGGAGCCTGCATGCCGGCTCGCTGATCCAGATCATGATGCTTCACTGGATGCAGAAGACTGGCCACCGGCCGATTGCGCTGATGGGCGGTGGAACGTCCATGATCGGCGACCCGTCTTTCAAGGACGAGGCGCGCAAGCTGCTGACCCTTGAGGACATTGAAGACAATCTCGCCGGGATCCGCCGGAACTTCGCCCCCTACCTGCGCTTCGGTGACCGCCCGTCCGACGCGCTGATGGTCAACAACGCCGATTGGCTGATGGACATCAACTACGTCAGTTTCCTACGCGACGTCGGCCGGCACTTCTCGGTCAACCGCATGCTGACGTTCGACTCGGTGAAACTGAGGCTCGACCGGGAGCAGTCCCTTTCATTTCTCGAGTTCAACTACATGATCCTGCAGGCCTACGACTTCGTGGAACTGAGCAGGCGCTACGGCGTGCGGCTCCAGATGGGCGGCTCCGACCAGTGGGGAAATATCGTCAGCGGCATAGACCTGGGTCATAGGCTCGGAACGCCGCAGCTTTACGCTCTGACGTCGCCGCTGCTCACCACATCTTCCGGGGCAAAAATGGGCAAGACGGCGTCCGGCGCAGTCTGGCTCGACCCGGATATGATGAGCCCGTACGATTTCTGGCAATACTGGCGCAACACCGAGGACGCCGATGTCGGGCGCTTCCTGAAGCTCTACACCACGCTACCTATGGATGAGGTCGCACACCTCTCCGCGCTTGGCGGAGCTGAAATCAACGACGCCAAAAAGGTGCTGGCAACGGAGATAACGGCGATGCTGCACGGCCGTCAGGCGGCGGAACTGGCGCAGGAGACAGCCCGCAAGACTTTCGAGGAAGGCACGCTGGCCGATACGCTGCCGACGATGGAGGTCGCGCGCGATACCCTCGAGGCTGGCATCGGCATTCTTTCGCTGTTTGTCAGCGCCGGGCTCGTCGCCTCCAACGGCGAAGCGCGCCGACAGGTGCAGGGCGGCGGCGTGCGGCTCAACGACGAGCAGGTCTCGGATGATCGTCGGATCGTAACTCTTGCCGATATCACACAATCTGGCGCGATCAAGCTCTCGCTCGGCAAGAAGAAGCACGTGCTGGTGCGGCCGTCCTGACGCTTGTCCGCTGGCACCGGGTCAGCGGTACTCGAAAATCGAGCGGAAAATGCCCGGCGCGATGACCGACAGCGGATTGATCTGCAACTCGGGTGACTTGGCCTCCCCCGAAAGCTTGTACGTCACGCCGATCAAGCCGCGGTCGCGCCCATTCCCGAGGATCATGCCTACGAGGGGAAGTTCGCCGAACAGACGATTCAGGCCATAGGCTGGCATGAAGGTTCCCGTCATGGCCATCTGGCCGCGAGTATCATAGAGCGTACCTTGAAATGTAGTGCCGATCATCGGGCCGCGCAGGACGCCGCTGGCCAGGCTGAGATAGCCGCTCCCCTTCTCGATCTCGGCATAGCCCCGCTCAAACTGGACGCTTGACGTGTCGATATCCCGTTTGACGGCTTCGTTAAGGCTCCGGCCATCGCCGGTCGGTGCGGTCGACACGATGGACCTCAACTTCGGTTCATTCACGACCCAGAAGTTTGTCGCATCGACATGGCCCTTGAGCGGGCCGTCGGCGCTGCCGGCGAGCGCAAGCTTGATCCTGCCGCCCTGCATATGCTCGTAGATGTCCATGAAGCGCAGGATCGCGCCGGCGTCTGGAGACTCCATGTCCATCGTCCGCCGACCGCCTTTTGTGCTGTTGGTGAGGCTTACTGGCGCTCCTGATTTGGTCTTTGCCGACACATCCATGCCGAGCACCGTTGCGCCCACACCGCGATAGTTGAGCCTGACGTTCGAGAGCTGCTCTTCGTGGAACCCATTCAGCCTATCGACCTTCGCCTTGATCGAAATCGGAACTGAGCCTGCAGTTTCGGCCGCTTCCTGCGTGTCGGCGGTGAATTGTTTGATCACCGCGCGTGCATCGAGCGCGTTGCCGTTTATTTCAATCTCATAGCCTTTGCCGGAGCGCTCCATCACGAGGGAGATGTCATCACCCCGGTTGAGTTTCACAGTATTGAAACGAGCGCTCGACAGTTCGCCTTTGGCCAGCGAGATGTCGCCTTCGACCTGAAAGCTCTTTCCCGACAGTTTGAATTTCGAGAGTTTTGCCGTGTCCTCCGACTTCTCAAGCAAGAAACTCACGGCTGCCGGAACGCCGGCCCCTTTGCTCCAGCCAGCCCAAGGAATGGTGAGCTTCGCGTCAGTCAGATCGGCGCTAATTTCCTGCGGCTCGCCCGGACGAGAACTGAAGTCGACCGTGACCGGACCCGAAAGCATTGAGCCAAGACCAGGAACAAGCGCTTCCCGCGCTTTGTCGTCCAGCACGACTTCGACAGTGCGCTGCCGCTCCGGTCCTCGCTCATTGAGCGGTTCCACAAGAGCAATCGTTGCAGGCGCGCCGTTCAACCGGGCCTTGGCGTCGATCAAGGCCTTCTGTGGATCGACGATGATCGTTCCTTGCGCTGCAGTGACTGTCTGGCCGTCGAATGGCTTTGTAATCGCAAGGTCCCGGTATTTGAGCGAAACCAGCCAGTCGAGGCTCTTTACGTCGATGCCCTTCTGCAGCGGGATCTGCGCCTTCACATGGCCTTCGACTTTGCCGGAGAATTCCTCGGACTTCAGTCCCACATGCCGCATCGCGTCGATCGGCTCGTAGGAAGCGAGTTCCGCCACCGCATCGGCATCGCCCGAAATGTCAACGTCCAGATCGCCGATAACAGGCCGTCGATTCGCATTGCGCACGACAAGCGTGCCATTGCTCGCCGCCACTTTTCGCCCGCTCGCCATGAACAGGGTACCCGACGACAAGGCAATATCGATGTCGTTGCCCCGGAAATCGACCGAGCCGAACGCGTCGCGCACGGGAGGAATGCGCCCGGCGACGTCAAATCGGGTGTCCTCAATCTTGAACTTGCCGAATACCTCGTCATGCGAGAGCGGAACGCCGTTGCCGATACGCCCGACTGGCACTTGATATTGCAGGCGGCTATCCACGATCTTGCCGCCGAAAAGGTTGTTCATCACCCAGCGCCGTGGACCGCCGGCGGCAAACCATGGCCATAGCTGCTTGAGATGGCCGACCGACATGCTGGGAACGTTCAGCACAAGACTGATGCCGGGCGCCTTGCCTGCGGCGAATTCCAGCGACGCCTCGCCTGTCAACTCCCCGGATCCGGTGCGGATGCCGAGTTCATTGGCGCTCAGCCTGCTCGTGGCGGGATCGTAGTTCCCTGAAATCCGCGCCGCGAACTCAAGGCCCGGCTCAGGAGAATCGCTAGGAGCAACCGTCGACTTGCGGCTCACAAGCTCGTAGCGATAACTGGCCGGCTGTGTACTGTCAGTCCGTGGCGCGGGGCCGATCGCACCCTGAAAATCGAACTGTGACCTCCCGGTCACCGCGTGAAGCCGCTCTATCTCTACTTTTCCCGAGCCCGTCGTCAAAAGGGCCGCGATTTCCACATCCCCGGCCAGCTTGCCGCGCGAACCAAGGCCGAGTTCAGATTGCATCAAGCCGATCGTCGCTGAAAGGCGGGACGGCTCGCCACCCATCCCTTCCCTGCCCGTTATCCGTATCTCAACGGCGCCGATGCGGCTTCCGCCCGCGCCACCCTGCTCAGCGGTTCCAGCTTCGCCTACCACATTGTCAGCCGGCGCAGTGAGGTGCAGATCAAGGCTCGAAATGCGCCGCGAAACCGTGTCTCGCTTGGCTGTTCCGTCGAGCGACAAAGTTCGAGAATCAATTTCGACCTGCGCAGTGATCGAAAGCTCGCCATCAGCGACCTGGTGAAGCCGGGCGTCCGCGATGAAAATGTTCCGCATGCGGCCGCCTTCAGGCAGAACGAATTCCACATTCTCGAGCTCTATAAAGCGCGTCAAACCAAGCCCCATTGTGTCGAACGCCCGATGAAGCCCCCCCAACAGCGCGGCGGCGAGGCGATCGGGATCGATGAGTCCATCGGCATTGAGCAGCGAGGCCTTCCAGTCGGGCCCCTCACGCGTCGGGAGTGCGTCGGCGATGATTTGCGCATCGCTGATCGTGGCGCTGCCCAATCTGACGCGCCCGGACACTAACGGCCAGAAGCGCACACCGAAGCGAACACTTCCGGCATTCAACATCGCCAAGCCATCCGCTGGGGACGAAAACTTCACGTCCTGGACTTCGAGCGCGAGAAAGCGCGAGCTGTCGAGCGAGAGATTGGCCGGTCCGATCGTCGCCGCGACATCGACTCCGGCGACACGCTGGATGGCGACCTCCGCTTCTCTCCGCAGCCTTTCAGTGCCAAGCCCGGAAAAGCCGATGCAGAGAACCACGAGAATAACGGCAGCCAATACGCCGCCTGCGATCGCAGCTCCGACGCGGACGCCGCGCAGGATCCTGGCCGACGCCGGTCGTCTGGTGAGAAGATGCTCCTGTCCTTCCGCCGAGGGAAATTTGGTCAAACAGGTGATATCGTCCTGCCGGAACCGTACCTTTTCGTGTCTCTGAACCTCTTGGTTCACACGGTCTTCCACTATCTAAACTCTGTCATGGACGGATCCAGGGTCACCATATATCCCCGCCAGCGCTACTTAACCACAGGAGCATCCCATGGCCGAGCTTCGCACAGGGCAACACGCCCCGCAATTCGAGCTTCCGACTGCTGAAGGCCCGCCGCTTACGCTGAAGGCGTTTCTGGGCAAGCCGGTCGTCGTTTACTTCTATCCTCAGGATGACACGACATCCTGCACCGCCGAGGCGATAGACTTTTCCCGGTTGAAACCGGAGTTCACCAAGGCCGGCGCGGCGGTTATCGGTATTTCGCCCGACAGCGCCAAGAAGCATGGCAAATTCAAGGCCAAGTATGATCTTTCCGTCAATTTGGCCGCCGATGAACAACGAAGCGCGATCGAGGCCTATGGGCTTTGGGTGGAAAAGAGCATGTTCGGCCGCAAGTATATGGGCGTTGAGCGGGCAACCTTCCTGATCGGCGCAGATGGGCGAATCGCCCGAATTTGGCGCAAAGTCAAAGTGGCGGGCCACGCGGATGAGGTGCTTGAAGTTGTAAAAGCTCTTTGAGTCGTTGCCCCCAGACGAGCCGGCAAGGTGAGCACTGCCTGGCAGCGCCGGAATGCTTGGGGAACCCTTCCAGAAAATCAACGTTTTCCTCCTCAGAACGAGAGAGGAGAAGAAAAATGCTTCGTGGAGTTCTTCTTTGGCTGCTCGGGATTCCGATCCCGATCATCATTCTTCTTTGGCTGTTTCTTGATTGAAGCGCATTTCGATAGGAGACCTTTAGCGCTCACACTATCTCGCTGAGCGCCCGGAATGGATCAGCACAAGCCCGCCTCCGGCGGGCTTTTCCATGTCAGACAGAGCTGCCTCTGAGCTCAGTTCGCACTTTGCGCGACGGACGCAAACCTTTGTTAACCCTAACAATGTGTAATCAGGCTGTCGGTGATCTAGCGGCATGGAAGCATTCGTCTCGTGGCAAAATCTGGACAGTCAGCGGTCTTCGGCCGGCGCAAGGAACCTCATACGGTCATCATCGCTCGCGGCGATGAAATCCGGCACTTCACTGTCCGCCCCTGGATAACTGCCTTCGCTGGGTCGGTGGTCGCGGCTGTTACGATCGGCTATGTGCTTGCAACTTCCTATCTCGTGCTGCGCGACGATCTCATCGGTGCAACCTCGGCACGGAACGCACGTGTCCAACAGGGGTATGAGGACCGTATCTCCGCGCTTCGCGCACAGGTGGATCGAATCACCAGCCGTCAACTGCTCGATCAGCAAATGATGGAAAGCAAAGTCAGCGAACTTCTGCAGCGTCAAACCCAACTGTATGAGCGTCACGGCCGAATGGGGCCGATACTCGAGCGAGCAGAGGCCGCCGAAACTGCACCCAACGCAGCGCCCGCGCCGGCGGAGAAGCCCGATACGCGCGCAGCGCTCCCAAGCGCTCAAACGATTGCTGCTTTTGCGTCGGCTGCAGTTGTACCGGCGCCGGCCGCAACGCCCTTCTCGTTCTGGTCGGCCAAGAAGGCGGTATCGACAGAGTCGGCTGCCGACCACGCCGACAAGCTCTTCATGACCTTGAACCAGTCGCTTCGGACGATCGAGAACGAACAACTGGTTCGTATCGATACGCTGGCCGATAATGCCTACCAGACGGCCGACGCCATAAAGGAAGCGCTTGGCTCCGCAGGGCTCTCGGTCGACCTCAACTATGGTCAGGACGCTGTAGGCGGACCGTTGGTAACGATCGACAAGGCGGCCCTTTTCGACGCCAAGGTCAAGGAACTTGACCAGGCGCTCACGGCACTCGAAGCCATCAAGAAGGAAGCGCAGAAACTGCCGATCGCCAATCCCGCGCCAGGGCTGACCATCACAAGCACCTTCGGCATCCGCCGTGATCCGATCCTCAGGCAACCCGCATTTCATTCAGGCATGGATTTCCGAGCACCGGTCGGCACACACGTCCAGGCTACCGCGCCTGGCACTGTCGTGAGGGCTGGCCGCAACGGTGGCTACGGCCGCATGGTGGAGATCGATCACGGTAACGGTTTTTCCACCCGCTACGCTCACTTGAGCCGCATTGTCGTCAAGCCAGGCCAGAAAATTCGAACTGGTGACGTTGTTGGGGAATCTGGGAGCACGGGCCGTTCAACCGGTCCCCATATCCACTACGAGGTACGCCGCAACGGCGATGCCGTGGATCCGCTACGCTTGTTGAAAGCGGGCAAGACGGTCGCCCAATATCTTTGAAAGCTTGGGGCGTCACATAGCGGACCAGCTGCTGCAAGCGCCATCTAAACTGCCCCAATAGATACTGGTTTCCTCGTAACGAAGCCGGCCAGTTTCCAGATCACGAGCACCCCGGCGAGAGAGACGTACGCATCGATGGCATAGTGCCAACCGAGATGGACTGATCCAATGAAGATCAGAAGAGCGAAAATCGCCGCGGCGATGGAAAGGCCCCGATCGACATTCCGCGCGGCCAGAACCAACAGGACACACATCGCGTTATGAAGGGAAGGCATCGCCGAGATGCCCGAAATGGTCCCTTCAACACCGGTCTTATAGTCCAGCCACAACGCCTCGCGAACGATCATTGTGGTCAGGTCATACTCCGCAGTGACGTGAGTGAGATTCTTGATCAATGCGCTGAACGCTGACGGACCACCGTAAATCCGGTCGAAATAGATGGGGCCGGCGGAGGAGAGCGCCGTGGCGCATGCGATGCCCAGTATGCTCCAAATAAGAACGAAGCTCAGCAGGAACCGATGCCGGAATTCCGGATTGGCCGGCGTTCCGACGCAAACAGTGACCGAAATATAAACGGCGAAGAACCAGAGATAATAGATTGTATCGAGGAGCTTGGTGATCGACCCGTATCCAATCGCATACTCCGTGACGCGCCATGGATCGACGCCGAAATGCAGCGCCCGGTCGATGTGAGCGAAAATGACGTCCAACTCGTAGGGCCGGAACTCCGGGATGTTGGACTTGAACATCGTAAAGCAGTTCATGGTCGCCGCGACCATGAAAAAAGCCGGAATGGCGGTGACCGTATTGCGCAAGGTGAAGACGTCGGACCAGAGATAAGCGAAACTGTTTGACAGCGATCGCGTCTCCAGGGTCTTGAAAAAAAGATAGCCGCAAATAGCAGCGCCGACCCCGCGACAAAGGGCTTCAGGCTGAGATGCAGCGTTTGCAGCATCGCTCCCGCGGTGGATGGCATGAGCAGAAGCCGTGCAGCCACAATTGTCGCCGCGACGAACAGGAAGGCGCCCTGCGCGCGCCAGTTGGCGCGAACGACATTGACCGCGATGTCCCCCCAATATCTGGCCGCTGATGCGTAAGGCGTCGTGCTCGCGTCAACGCGCGCCGACAGATCGCTCTGCCAAGGGTTTTCCATCTCTACTCCGAAAACTCTACTGCAGCCTCTGCCGCTTGAACTGCAGATTGTCGGGACACGAGCGCGACCAACGCCCAGGATGCAAGCGCAACAAGAACGCCACCTATCGCATCGCTCAGGTGATGGCCGCCGTCGACGGGCGTCGATAGGATGACAGCCAGATTGAGAACGAGCACCGGCCAGAACCAGGAGCCGGACCCAATGAAGGCGATCACAATCAGAGCCGAGAGCGTGCAGTGATAGGAGGGAAAGGCGATCAGGCCATGGAGGGCGTCGAGGGAGATGAAACGCTCGGCGCCGCTGCGCAAATCGAAGAAGACCTGCTTATAGTCCAGATCAACGATCGGCTGGTTCATCGCCAGGAAATCTGCTGGCGGTCGCAGCGTGCCGAGCGCGCCGGCAGACGGCAAGATCGCCGAGACAACGATGCAGATGAGAGCGCCAAGCATCACGGCGGATACGAAATGGCGCATCCGCTCCAGATTTCCGGTCATTCCGAGGATGAGAACCGTCAGCGCAACCTGTGCGAGGGTCGTTACATACACAGCCGAGAAAATCGCTCCCAGCCACGGCCGCGCATTCACGAAACCCACATAGCCAATCCAGTCGAAACCGAGTGCTGCATCAACGGACAGCAATTGCTTGTCGACGAGCGGCAAATTGATCGACGTCATCAGGTAACTGAAGGTCGCGGCAGACGCTGAGAACGCCAGAAGCAGCGCTGTTTCAGTGCACAAGGCCTCGAATTTCTCGATCGGGCGCCGCACTCGATAGAACCAGGCGACAGCGGCCAGCACGGCAGCGGTTGCGAATGCCTTGACCCCGCTGACAGTATCGAATCCGAAATCCGAAATCGCGATCCAGACGGAATTGACGGCAACAATGCCCGCGATGATGAGAACCTTCACCGCCGTCTGCCGGTCAGCTGTGGCGGCAGGCCCACACAATCCCCCTTCTCGTAGATGAACTTCAGCCATCTCGATGTCCCCAACCCGCGCGCAGATTACGGATGGCCAGTTAAGGCGTCATGAATCCCCTACCCTGACTTCTACGGGCCGATCAAAAGACCCACGATGAGAACGAGTTCGGCTATGACGATGCCTACGATGATCCTTTTGCCGGAAGCCAGATAGGCAGCAAAACCGCTGCCTACAGCGGTCAGCCTTAGCGCCAGGGACGTTGCAGCAAGCGCCCCGCTCGGGAAGACGACCAGATTTCCGATGACGGCGGCGACAAGCGCCGTTGCAATGGTGCGCACCAGGACGAGCAGATCGGACTCCTCGGAAAGCCGGCCGCCCAGATAAACGCCGAGAAACCGCCAGGCATCCGTCGCAAGCCATCCGGCGATGAGGATAAAGAGAAAAGGCCACCACCAGGCATCGATTGCACCGAAAGTCATTTGGCGGTCCCGCCCAAAAACAGCCGGTGAACGCCGTAGGACGCCACACCCCCGATCAGACCCGCTGCGAGAAGATCGAATTCCGGAAGAACGACATGAAACAGCGGACCAAGAGCCAGGCCGATGACCATGGCCAGATGCCCAGCCCGCTCCCGCGCGGAGCCCCATAGGGAGGTGAGGAAGTAGATCGGCGTCAACAGAAACAGCGCCGCGGAGGCGGCTGGTGGAAGACTATCGGCAATCAGAAAGACGACCGCAACCACGCCCATGTTGGCAAGCACCAGTGTCGACCCCAGCCCCGCATAGTAGGTCGTCCGCATTTCCCGCGGAACATGGCGCAAATTCTCCATTGCGATTACCCAGGAGGTGACCGCAACGAAATGCGACAGGAAGTAGAGCACCCACGCCGGTGTCCGGGAGCCGCGCATTTCCGGTACGAGCGCAACGACCATCGGCGTTAAGCGGACGGATGACAACGCGACGGCGAATGCGGCGCCGGCAAGCGAATTTCCCGAGAGAATGCCCCCGATCAACACGACTTTGGCCGGCAGCGCCCAGACGATGCCGGTCATGAAAACCGCTTCGATAAGAGTCAGCCCCGCTTCCTTCGCGAGACCCGCAAAGCCGACAAAAGCGCTTGAGAGAATCAGACCAGGGATGGAAAACGCCGCACGAACCCCGCGCAGATACCAGTTGCGGCGGCCGGTGGGCGTGGGATGAATGTAGGCCGACTCGGGCATCGGCGGCAGCTTAGAGCAAGCCGCCCGAATCCGGAATCGGGCGACGTACTACAAGCCTGCTTGCGCATCAGATTCATCCGAAAACCGGTTCGCACTTTCCGGGCCGATGCTGTATTGCAGCGCGGCCAAAAGCAGATGTCGGATTTTGGGACAATGCGCCGGAAGCTCACGCAAGGTCTGATTCTGAAATCGGGGTTCGGTTGTCCCGGAGCTGAATGGCCCTCTGTTAGAACTTCACTATAAACTATTGTTTTTGCTGATAATTGTACGGGATCAGTGAAGAGCGCGGACTGCAAGACGGATGGACGAGCCGACTTCAGAGCCGCACATGCGGCCTACGGCAGGCCCGCCCGCAGCCAATCGGACCGGCACCGACTACAGTGAGCCCGCACCCAATAAGATAAGACGTCTCGTGCGTCCGAGGGGCGTGGCGCAAGGCGCAGGTTTCTAGTTCGAAACTGCGCCTTGCTGTGTCAGTTCTTGCGAGGCAGTTGCGGAACGAGGCTGCGCTTGCCCCCATCCTTGCTGCCGGACCCATCCCGGGAACTTTGAGCAGCCGGTTTTTTGGCCGCGGCCTTCCGCGATGATGGCTTCCTCGGCGCAGAGTCCCTTCTTGGCTCTTCCTTCTTCGGCTTCACCGGAACCTCGTCCGCAAGCGATTGCAGCTTGAGACCTGTTTCCCCGGATTCCCCTTTCTCCACGGTCACCTTGACCGTCCCGCCTTTGCGGAGCTTGCCGAACAGCACCTCTTCCGCCAGCGGCTTCTTGATGTGCTCCTGGATGACGCGCCCGAGCGGACGCGCGCCCATGCGTTCGTCATAACCCTTTTCGGCCAGCCAGGCGATCGCGTCGGGCGACAGGTCGAACGTGACGCCGCGCTCTGAAAGTTGTGCCTCGAGCTGCATAACGAACTTCTGGACCACCTGATGCACGACCGGGACCGGCAGCGAACCGAACGGAATAATCGCGTCGAGCCGGTTGCGGAATTCGGGCGAGAACAGGCGGTTGATCGCCTCCATGTCGTCGCCTTCCCGCTTCGAGGATCCGAAGCCGATGGCGGCTCGCGCCATATCCTGGGCGCCTGCGTTGGTCGTCATGATCAGTATGACGTTCCGGAAGTCGATCTGCTTGCCGTTATGATCGGTGAGCTTCCCGTGATCCATGACCTGCAACAGGATGTTGAACAGATCGGGATGCGCCTTCTCGACCTCATCCAACAGCAGCACGCAGTGCGGATGCTGGTCAACACCGTCGGTCAGCAACCCGCCCTGGTCGAAGCCCACATAGCCAGGAGGCGCGCCGATAAGACGCGATACCGTATGGCGCTCCATATATTCCGACATGTCGAAACGCAGAAGCTCGACACCAAGCGACGCCGCCAGTTGCTTGGCGACTTCGGTCTTGCCGACGCCGGTCGGACCGGAGAACAGATAAGACCCAATCGGCTTTTCCGGCTCACGCAGTCCGGCTCGCGCCAGCTTGATGGACGAGGCGAGTGCTGAAATGGCCGTATCCTGGCCATAGACCACGCGCTTCAGCTCATCCTCGAGATTGGCCAGCACCTTCTCGTCATCCGCCGAGACGGTTTTCGGCGGAATGCGCGCCATAGTCGCCACGGTGGCCTCGATTTCCTTGACGCTGATCGTCTTCTTGCGCTTCGGCTCGGGCAGCAGCATTTGCGAGGCACCGGTCTCGTCGATCACGTCGATCGCCTTGTCCGGCAGCTTGCGGTCGTTGATGTAGCGCGCGGACAGCTCCACAGCCGCCTTGATGGCATCGTTGGTGTAGCGGACCTTGTGGAAATCCTCGAAATATGGTTTCAGCCCCCTCATGATGGCGATCGCATCGTCAACCGTAGGCTCGTTCACGTCGATCTTCTGGAAGCGCCGCACCAGGGCGCGATCCTTCTCGAAGAACTGGCGGAACTCCTTGTAAGTGGTTGAACCGATACACCGGATCACACCCGACGAGAGCGCCGGCTTGAGAAGATTGGACGCATCCATCGCCCCGCCCGACGTCGCGCCGGCGCCGATCACCGTATGGATCTCGTCGATAAACAGGATCGCGCCCGGATATTCCTCCAGTTCCTTAACGACCTGCTTCAGCCGCTCCTCGAAGTCGCCGCGATAGCGCGTGCCGGCAAGCAGCGTCCCCATGTCGAGCGTGAAGATGGTCGCCCCGGCGAGCACTTCTGGCACATCGCCTTCGACGATGCGCTTGGCAAGGCCCTCGGCGATCGCCGTCTTGCCCACGCCAGGGTCGCCGACATAAAGCGGGTTGTTCTTGGAGCGGCGGCAAAGCACCTGGATCGTACGGCTGATCTCTGCCTCACGGCCAATCAGCGGATCGATCCGCCCTGCCTTCGCCTTCTTGTTGAGATCCACGCAATAGGCAGTCAGCGCATCCTGCTGCTGTTTCTTCTTTCCACCCTCTTCTGCGGAATCGCCTCCCGAAGGGCCGGACTGATCATCCTCCGCGCCGCGCGGTGCGCGAGTCTCGCTGGCGCCGGGCCGCTTGGCTATGCCGTGCGAAATATAGTTGACCGCGTCGTAGCGGGTCATCTGCTGTTCCTGCAGGAAATAGGCGGCGTGGCTCTCGCGCTCGGCAAATATGGCGACGAGCACGTTGGCCCCGGAAACTTCTTCCCGTCCGGACGACTGGACATGAATCACCGCGCGCTGAATGACGCGCTGGAAGCCAGCGGTTGGTTTTGAGTCCTCGTCATAGCCGGTAACGAGATTGTCCAGTTCCGTGTCGATATAGGTCAGTACGGTCTGTTTGAGTTCGTCGAGATCGACATTGCATGCGCGCATCACGGCGGCCGCATCGCTGTCATCTATCAGCGCAAGCAGCAGATGCTCGAGCGTCGCATATTCATGGTGGCGTTCATTGGCGAGCGTTAGTGCCTGATGAAGCGCCTTTTCGAGGCCTTGCGAGAAAGCCGGCATTTTACCTCACTTCTTCTCCATCACGCATTGCAGCGGATGCTGGTGCTGACGGGCGAAATCCATCACCTGGGACACTTTGGTCTCGGCCACTTCGAATGTATAGACCCCGCACTCGCCTACTCCGTGGTTATGGACATGAAGCATGATGCGAGTCGCGGCTTCGCGATCCTTCTGGAAAAACCGTTCCAGAACATGGACGACGAACTCCATCGGCGTGTAGTCGTCGTTGAGGATGAGAACGCGGTAGAGACTCGGCTTCTTGGTCTTTGGCTTGGTGCGCGTAATGACGGCGGTGCCGCGGCCGGGGCCTTGGCCATTCCCGTCACCGTTTTGCATCCGTGCCGCGCCGCTGCGCATGGCATCCCCACCGATAGTCACGTATTCTCTACTCGTCACAGCCTCTCAGGATGCGACATGTAGGTGCTCACTATCAGATTGTAAGACCTTCTTCCGCGCTGACAATATGGCCCGGGAGCAAACGGCGGCGATTTGGCGCAATCGTGAATGCGACTGCTTCCAAAGGAGCATGAAAAAACCCGGCTGCCGTAGGCAACCGGGTTCTGATGCGGACCGCATGACCCGCAAACTGAAACTGTCAGCGGGTTACTTCGCCTTGGCGACCAGCGACTCGAACGGCTTGTAGGCTTCCTTGGCAACCTCGGCATAGAGCTCACCAACTTTGGTGGCCTGCGCGACGAAGCCCTCATAGGCCTGCTTTGCATAGTCGGTCTGGACCTCGATCGCCTTCTCAAGCGTCTTGGCTGCGGCAAGCTTCTCGAGCGCCGCGCTGCCGGCTTCAAACGACTTCTTCGTGTACTCGGTCGCCTCGACGGCGATCGCCTGCACACCCTTCGACAGGGAGGCGAAGCTCTTCAGGCCGTTGTCGACGAATTCCTTGCCGATCTTCCCGGCGTCTTCGAATGTCTGTGTCATGTGCATGTCCCTTTCCATACGGGGATGGCCCGCACGCTATTGTGCAATGCAGCTTGGGTATTGTGCATCGCACAAAAAGTCAATGTGAACCAGCACCGTCACCGGGCGATTTCGGGCCGCAGAGCGCCCGATTCCGATCACTTGACGATAAAGGCCGAAGGAAATGGTGAACGTTCCGGTTACCATAAACGGATTGGTAACGCTGTTGGCCTACGCTCCCTTCGATACGAGGCAGGAACCTTTGCCGCCTCTCCATGCAAGGATAATTCAAAGGAAACAACAGTGCGACAGGCGCGGGCAACCTCCTTTCTCCGTTCAATTTCTCCGATTAATGCACTTCTGGCTGGTCTGCTAGCGATCACGATGAGTGTCGTCTCCACAGCGAATGCCGCGGCCGCCTCATCGAAATACGCCGCAGTCGTGATCGACGCGAACACGGGAAAAACGCTGTTTTCAGCCAACGCGGATGCGCCGCGCTATCCGGCGTCCCTGACCAAGATGATGACCCTGTATGTTATCTTCGAAGGGCTCTCGTCCGGAAAGATCACCAAGCAAACGCGCATACCGTTTTCGGCACGCGCCGCATCCATGCCTCCGACCAAGCTCGGGGTCCGGGCGGGCGGATCCATCACGGTCGAGACGGCCATCTACTCGCTCGTCACCAAGTCGGCCAATGACGTCGCGACCGCGGTCGCCGAATTCTTCGGTGGAACGGAAGAAGGCTTCGCGCGCATGATGACTCAAAAGGCGCGCCAGCTCGGCATGACCGGCACCATTTTCCGCAACGCTTCGGGTCTACCCAACACCGCCCAGCATTCGACCGCGCGCGATTTGGCCACCCTCGGCATGGCGCTGCGCGAGCACTTTCCGCAACATTACAGCTATTTCTCGGCCCGCTCCTTCAGCTTCGGCAAGCACCGCATGGCGAACCACAACCGCTTGCTCGGCCGGGTCAAGGGCGTGGATGGCATCAAGACTGGCTATACGCGGGCGTCCGGCTTCAATCTGGTCTCCTCCGTTGCGCTGGGCGATCGCCGCGTGGTCGCTGTCGTTATGGGCGGCGCTTCCGGCGGGGCCCGCGACAAGCAGATGGCCGAACTGATCGAGAAGTATTTGCCGAAGGCGTCGACGCGCAGCCGCGGCCCGCTGATCGCCAAGGCAGGCAACTCGCCGATTGCGGCGATCGCTTCGGCCATGTTGCCGAAGAGCAAGGCGCCAACCCCCGAGATGAAGCCGGAAACCGACGTGGTCGTGGCAACAGACGAAACCGAGATCCTGGAGGCTGAAAGCCAACAGATCGCGGCTCAGGAAGAGACTGCCGAAGAGACGCCGGCGCCGATTGTCCAGGCCTATGCTGCTCAGGAACCTCAGCCGAAGATCGCGCCAACCCCTCGCCCGAAGACCGACGTCGATCCGATCAGCACGTCGTCCACCGCGCCGGAGGGTTGGGCCATACAGGTCGCCTCCTCCCCGAGCGAAAGCGAAGCGAAAGGCGCTCTCGCCAAGACCAGCAAGCAGGCGCCGAAGGTCCTGGCATCGGCATCGCCATTCACCGTCCCCTTCGAAAAGGGCGGCACCACTTACTACCGCGCGCGCTTCGGCGGCTTTGCATCAAAAACCGCAGCCTGGGACGCGTGTGGTGCACTGAAGAAAAAGAAGATCGCGTGTTACGCGGTCGAGCAATAGGCAGGCATCCCGAGAAATTCTCCCGGAATTGTCGTTGTGTCGAAGGAGAGTCAATTGTGATTGGAGAGAAGGACGTCCTTGGCTTCGTTAATCCTCGCCGCAAGGAAGGAAGTGCCTCCGAGGTCGGGGTGCAGGCGCTGCATCAGGCGTCGATGCGCCTTGCGGACCTCCGCCGCGGTGGCTCCCGTTTCAAGACCAAGGATCTTGTAGGCCTCCTCCTTAGTCATGGCGCCCGTGCCTGGCGGAACGCTTTGCCGGTGGCCGTCGTTCGGCTTCGTGTCTTCGCGCCATGCGGGAAATCTGCTGTCAAGATAAGCCTCAAGTAACTGACGGCTCTCGGAGTCGGTCGAAAGCTCCGCGAGGAGACCCAGCAACTCCTGCTGCGCCATCGTGCCAAGCGTCCGGCCTTCATAGCGGCCTGCAAGAACCAGCCCCTCCAGCGCGCCGCTGTCGTGATCGAGTTCCATTTCCAGCGCAGCGGTCCTCACCGTCGAACGCTTGCCGGGCGTCTTTCGGGAACCGCGGTATATTCTGTTCGATGAATACCAGGCAAGCGCACCGGATAGCAGCATTCCGCCCAGTCCTGCCCTGCCCGTAACGGCAAGCCCCAATCCCAGGATCGCAAGAATGAGGGGGCCGGCGACACGCACAGTCTCCGCCAGCCTTGCCGGGTTCGTCCTGAGAAAGGCTGTGACGACGATGAAGACGACCAGCAGACCGACAAGAATGTAGAATACTACCGTCATCCGGTCTTGCCGCTCCTGAGGTGTTCGATCATCGTCAGGTCTTCGGGACGGCCGCGCGCCTCCAGGGCCGGCAGCCCCCCGGTGGCGAAAACGGCCACGGCAGAGAGAAGCCGCGCAAGGGTTGCGGCCGCACTGTGGTCAAACCGGAACCACGCGCCGCTCGACAAACGCGCAAATTCCTTGAACGCCGTTTCGACAGGACCGCTCTTTCCTTCCTGGAAAATAAACAGTGGCACACCATGCAGTCCGAGATTTCCTGCCTTCTCGGCCAGGTCGTCGATCTGTTCCTCCATCGCGTCGCCAATGAAGACGACGGCATTCACCTTCTCCCTCGCCGTCTCCTTCAGAGCATGAGAGAACACCTTTCCGATCTGCGTATTTCCCCCGCGGCAGTCTATGCGGACCATCAGGTCCTTCAGCGCGCTCGTATTGCTGACGAATTTGGACGCGCGGCATTCACCGAAGCCGCGAAAATAGACCAGTTGGACATTGAGCGATCCAGACTTGCCAACCGCATCGAACATCTCGGCCTGCAGCTTGCATGCAAGGTCCCAGGTGGGCTGGCGGCTCATCGTGGCGTCAAGCGCGAGGATCAGACGGCCCGAACCCTTGCCGCCTTGGGGCGCCATCGCGCGGGCCTGACGTATGAACGCATCAATCTCTGTCGCACCGGATTTCGGCTTTGCCGGTGCGTTCTTGCTCCCCAACGGTGCGGGCGGTGATTTTTCGCTCATCGCAAACAACATGTGGCGTCGTGACGGTCCTTGCAAGCCCGTCCGAGTTGCGAACGATGTGGGCCGGCATAGCTCAGTCGCCATCTACCAACGTTCGAACGCACCACATTTGAAACCAGTTCGGTCGCGACTCCAGCGCAACCACGGCGCAGCCGCTCACAGGAGCCCGAGTTCCGCCAGTTCCTTGCGCAGTTTCGGTGGCATTTCGGCCAAGCCTGACCGGCTGCCGAGGTCGGCTGGTGCGTCACCAGCCTTCAGATAGCGCCAACCCTGGAAGGCTCGTCGGGGCTGCCATCCCGTACGCACCACACTTGGGTCAAGCACCAGGTGGCAGCGAGAAATTCCCTCGTCATCCGTAAATGGCCGGATTTCGAGAAGCCGCTGCCGGCACTGAACATTGCCCTTGATCACCCAGTAGAGCGAGCCACCGTCGGTCAGTTCAGCGCTGCGCGTCGGAACCATTCTCGTCGTGTGCCACTGTTCCACCGGCTCATTGGCGCGCCGCCGCTCATCGAGGCGGAATGCGATCCACTCCTCCAGATCCTCGACGCTGTCGCAGCCGACGCAGAGCTTTACAAGGTTTAGGGCCATGGGGAGAGCTTTAGCGAGAGCGGCGCGGGCGTCAACCGCAGGCTGGTTTCTCCACAGGGTCATCGCGTAGCGCGACGCAAAGCTCAAGCGAGATCAGCATTCGACAACATTGACCGCGAGACCGCCCTGACTGGTCTCCTTGTATTTCTCGCTCATATCGAGCCCGGTCTGGCGCATGGTTTCGATCGCTGCATCCAGCGGTACAAAATGCTTGCCGTCGCCTTTGATGGCGAGTGACGCGGCCGTAACCGCCTTCACCGCGCCCAGCGCATTGCGTTCGATGCAGGGGACCTGCACCAGGCCTCCCACCGGATCACAGGTCATTCCCAGATGATGCTCCAGCGCGATTTCCGCTGCGTTTTCCACCTGCTCGGGAGACCCGCCCATCACCGCGCAAAGTCCGGCGGCTGCCATGGCGGACGCCGAGCCCACCTCCCCCTGACACCCCACTTCGGCACCCGAAATCGACGCATTTGTCTTGATGATGCCGCCGACGGCCGCAGCGGTGAGCAAAAAGTCGCGGATGCTCTCATGGTCCGCTTCGGGATGGAAGTGCAGCCAATAGCGCATGACCGCCGGAATGACACCGGCGGCGCCATTGGTCGGCGCGGTGACTACCCGGCCGCCTGCCGCATTCTCCTCGTTAACCGCCATGGCATAGATCGACAGCCAGTCATTGGCGAGCAGCGGGTTCGGCCGGTTCTGCTGCCATTGTTCCTGCAATTTGTCGTGCAGCTGCCGAGCGCGGCGGCGAACTTTCAGACCGCCCGGCATGATGCCCTCCTGCGACAGGCCTCGCTCGATACAGCGACGCATGGCGCTCCAGATCGCGTCCAGGCCCGCATCGACATCCGCTCGCGGCAGATGGATTTCTTCATTCGCCCGCTTCATCTCGGCGATGGAAAGCCCGCTTTTCGCAGCCATTTTGAGCATTTCGGCCGCCCTGGCGAACGGATAGGGGACCGGCTTCTCGGAGGCTGCCGGACCGCGGGACTTCAGGCGCTGCAATTCCTCGTCCGAGACCACAAAGCCGCCGCCGATCGAATAATAGATACGTTTCAGCAGAAGCTGGCCTGCCGCATCATAGGCATAAAAAGCCATCCCGTTGGCATGGCCGAGCAGCGGCGTCTTCTTGTCGAGAACGAGGTCGACGGCAGGATCGAAGCGGTAGTCCGGATGCCCTGGCGGCGACACATGTTTTTCGGCTTTCACCTTCTCAACAAGGCCGTCCGCCGTGTCGGGATCGACAGTCAGAGGCGTTTCACCCGTAAGACCGAGAATCACGGCACGATCGGTGCCGTGGCCGATGCCGGTATAGGCAAGCGAGCCATGCAGGCTGGCGCCCAGTCTGGCCACTTTGGCGCCGGCAGGGCGCGGCCAATCGTTGCCCGCGATCTCGCTCAGAAAGCGCGCCGCGGCCGTCATCGGCCCCATCGTATGCGAACTCGACGGGCCGATGCCGATCTTGAAAAGGTCGAAAACTGAAAGGAACACGCGTCGAAGCTCCAGGGGATACCTGTCCATGGTATCGGATCGCTACGGATATTTCCGTATTTTCCGTACGGATATTTCCTTATTTACTGCGGCACCGCTTCGCGTCGCCCGACTTCCGATACGCTCCAAGCGACATTCCCCACAGATAACATGGCGCAGCACTGGCATGACGCTTTAGGGTCTGTTGAGATTTCATGTCATGGCGAGCCGAAAATGGTGGATTTCGAGAACCGTAGCGCAGCGTACGTTCTGGTACGTGAGCAACGGAAGCGCAGAAACCGCCATTTGCAGGCCGTCATGGAGTGAATATCAACAGACCCTAATTGCGATTGCTTTAGGCGGGATGTTGGCTTGTCCCTTCCCGAAGCGCCGGATGCTGGCTTCGCTGAGCCATCTGCCATGCACCACGCAACGAGATTGCCGCCAGGAGAAGAAGGAATGCCGCGGTCGTCTCGCCGGACTGAAAAACCTGATTGTTGGCAGGGATATAGAAAAATAGGATGAGCATCAGTGCGAGGAGCCCAAGCCAGAGAGGGTCGGAGGTGCGCAGGGATTTCCCCCAACTGAGGCCTAGAAGATAGCCAAACCCGGCAATCACACCCAGGGCGCCGATATAGCCTACGTCCGAGGCGACCCACGGATAGATCGAATGCCATAATCCGTACATCGGCCATCCCCAATTCTGTTCCAGAAGAGCGGGAAGGGATGCGCTTGTGAAAAAGTCGGTATGCATCAACTTGTCTGCGTTCCGCGCCAAGAACATGGATCCGCCAGCACCCCAGGTGCTTTCGTGCGGCATGTAAAATGTCAGGGCGACGGCCTGATACCCCTGCCCTAGATAGCGCGCGAGCGACTCGAAGGTCAGCCGCGCGACCTCCGGCAGATGCGCGGACAGCCAGTGTTCGCTATCGGGAGACAGGTGGAGATAGCCGAAATGGTATCCCTGCGCTGTTGCCCCTCCGACGCGCATCACTTGAGTGCGGCCAAAGAAGACCAACACTGCGAGCATTGCCACGACAAATCCCGCTGATATCGAGAGTGCGTCACGAATGCTGAGCCGCGAGACGTGCGCAGGCCTTGCTACAAACGCGAAGAAAGGAACCAAGGCCAACGTATCGGCGACACCCTTGTTCTGCCCCCGTGCCAGGAAGATGGCGAGGTAGAACAGGATGGCCCCCGCACTGGCGCACCGAAGTGCCCATCCGGCCCGTCGCCAGAAGACAATAGTCAACGGCAAGAGGGCAACAAGCAACGGCGAGGCGAGAAAGCGCAGATACTCGAATACGACATACGGGTTGCCGTTGGAGAGCCGATTTAGCGAGTCGAGGTATACACGGCCAGTATCCGTCAAACCGGACCAGACATCCGGCAAAAGCTGGCCCGTACGCGCGAGGCTGGTGGGAATCGCCAGCACCAGGGAAACTATGGCGGCCCATTTGAGCCAACATAGGCCTCGTGCGGTCCTCTGCACTTGAGCGGTGACCGCGGTGGATCGAACCTGCGGCCAGGAGAAGCCATAGCCCACTGCAATCGCGGCGCTAGCGGCTATAAGGTAGCCCATGAGGGCGTAGCGGTCCCTAATGATCCAGGGCCATGGCCCATAGAAAAAAAGCAGGGCGACCCCGGCGAGATAAAGTTCGAAGAAAACAATCGGCCAGAGCCACGAGGTGAAGCTGGATCGTGTCACAGGATCAACCTGATGTGCGGAAGCGGAAGCTGCGGAGCTTGCTCGCTGCCACTCGCAAAGGCTTGCTGACCACATTGCGGAACAGGGACAGCTTCGTTTTCAGTGAAGCCGAAGGCGGATGTAACCGGCAGGCTTCGCGATAATAGTTCATGCCTCGCGCGAACTCGGCCGAACGGAAGGCATTTCTGGCCAGAACGATATTTGCACGTCCGTAAGCTTCATCTTTTCGATTTACGCACTCGGGAGTCGGATTACCAGCATAGTACATGTCGAGGACGCGCAGGAACTCACGGCTGACTTCATCGGATGTCTCAAGGAAGCTGATTGATCGGGGGTGGAGACGGTATTGGGCCAAGGGCCGAGGATCGAAATGGAATGATCCTCGACTGGCCAATCTGATCCAGAATTCGCGATCCGGAGCGAGGTTAAGATCCGGGCGCCATCCGCCCACGGCTTCGAACGCATCCCGCCGGAAAACAGCGCCGGGGCCAATATAGCATTCTTGGAGTACGATAAGATCGGTGAGAGAGAATGGACGTCCAACGCTCCTTTTGACGACCCGTCCGCTCTCGTCGATCACGTTAGAATTCGGAAACGCACAAACAAGTTGCGGATCTGCTTCGAGCGCGGAAACCATCGCGCTGATGCATGAGGGATGAAGAAGATCGTCCGAGCTGAGATAGGCAAGATATTTTCCGCCGGCAGCTTCCCAACCTCTGTTGAGAGTGCGCGCCTGCCCAATGTTGGCGTGACGTCGCACTCTGATCCTTCCCCGGTAGCGTTCCAGGACTTCCGGGGTTTCATCGGTCGATCCGTCGTCCACGACCACGTAGTCAAGCCAGGCGTAATCCTGAGCGAGAACGCTGTCTATTGTGAGAGGCAGGTAGGCGGCCTGGTTAAATGTCGGCGTAATAAGAGTCACTATAGGACCGGCCGCCGTCTGGCCCATCAGCATTCTATTCAACCTCAATAGTGCACGTCTCGCGAAGGCAGGCTGCGGTTTCTTAGGGGCCGGGTGCAGCGCCTATGAATTTGTGCGTTGCTACATGCCGACTGGTAACACACAATGAACGCAGCCGACACTACCGGTTTCGTCGCAATACGTCAGGTGAACCGAACAGTAACGGGGCCAACCATGTCGATCAAGTCGCAGCCGACCACCAAGCAAAGACCGTGGCCTAAAGCTACAGCCAATTTGCGCTTGTCGCGCTGAGCCGAAAAAGACGGCTCAATTGAAACTGGGCCAATGGAAAAGTTGAAGCTCGATATGGCGGCAGCGCCCAAGCCCATGGAACAAATGGCGCGAGTGACGGGGCTCGAACCCGCGACCTCCGGCGTGACAGGCCGGCACTCTAACCGACTGAGCTACACCCGCGCTTTGACGCGCACCACCGAAGCGCGCTACGTCGTTGCGCGGTGGATTAAGTGGTTCGTTGCCGGGTGTCAAGCGGCCTTGAACCACTTTCACGGTACCGCGCCGCAGATTTGCGGAAGCGCCAGAAAGCTCTGCAAGCCGCTCAGTGGTAAGCGCGTTTTTCCTTGCGCTGGCGGTTTGAAATGCTTAAACACCCGCCCGGGTCGGGCGATTAGCTCAGTTGGTAGAGCGCTTCGTTTACACCGAAGATGTCGGGAGTTCGAGTCTCTCATCGCCCACCATGCCAAGCCATTGATATCCCTAAAAACCCTTGACACATAAGGGTTTGCGGTCGGCGCGGGGACGACGCGTCAGAAGATCAACCGGGCCTGGCTATCCTCACGCGACGGGTCGAACGTGAACCAGCCAGCGTAGGTGTAGCGTCGGCCACTGCGCATTTTCGTCACCCCGTGCACATATTCGGGTCCGGAGCCAAATAGCACCATCAACCCCGGTTCGGGCTTGATGCGCATCCCGAAGCCAGGGAAATAGGTTTCACCCCCCTCATAGCCGTCGTTCAGATAGATAATAGAGGAGAAGGAGCGGTGCGCGGTCGCGTTCGGCCTGCCGTCCGGCTCCAGATTGTCGGCGTGCGGCGTAAGCTCGATGCCCTCGGTCCAAAGCACCATCTGCGCCGTATCGGAATAGACTGGCTGTGACGGCTGAAACTCCTGCATGATCGTGACATGCGCGACGAGCCGCGCCTGTTGCATGATCCTTAGCGCCTCGACTTCGCTCGAGGGAATATTGTTTTGCCAGATATAGCGGCCGTCCCAATAGGTGGAGCCGGTATGCGCCGCGAAAGCGTCCCGGTGCCGGTCGAAACAATCGATGAGGGACTTGCACTGCCCGGTCGACAGCGTGTTGCGGCGCGAAACGATGGAGGAATGGTCGTCGCCGGGCGTTATCAGCGGAAACTGCTGTGGATCCCCGGTCCACCATTGGGTTTGACCCGTTCTCGGCACAAACAGCGTCGGGTTCGAATCGTATTCCGACATTGTCCCCTCCGTTCCAGCGATGCACTTCTCCAGATCGTAGGACGGGTCAGTACTGTCCTCAAGGCAGGCGGCGGTCCCCCGCTGTATTTCTGGTGATTGGGTCGGCCAACTACGCCTGCGTGCGGCACCCAGAGTGTGACGAACCTTCCAAAAACGGACAGGAGGTTTCAAGCCGCCCTACTATCATCTTCCCCCGCCACATTGAGGTCCGGCAACGGCGCGGGCACCGCGTCATGCCTTATCGCTTTCGTTCGCCACGCATCATTCTCGTAGACAGTGCCGCGACCAGGAGAATGGAGCACGCTGCAATTGCGGCCGTGACGACACCGGCTGGCGTTATGCGAGCGCTCCCTTGAAGAGAAATGCTCTTTCCAACTCTCAGGTTGAAGACCGTCTTTATTTCCTCAGGGTGCGTGGGAATGTCTTCCAGCAGCCGTTCTGACAACGGTTCCTCACGAACTGATCCCATGGAATCCTCCTCCTTCACCATGCCTGGTGCAGGGTGCGAGCCTTCGTCCAAAGCTTACCATGACGTCGCTCCGACGGGGACGAGCATGGGTCATCCGCTAGCTGCGTTCTGTGTTGCGTATGGCTATCGAGAAGCCCGCCGATTGCGCGGTCGCGCGAACAGAGTGACACGGCAAGCTACACTTGATCGTATAACAGCAATGATTTCAACATGTTATGGTGGAGCGGGTAGCGTTCTCCACACTAGTTGCGTATCGACCTGAAATCGTTACCTTATTTCTTATCGCAGTGGCATGATACCCCATTTTAATACCCGCAGATTTCTATCCTCTTGTTTTTTTTGACTAATTTTGGTTCAGCGAGATTTCTTACATCAGGCGGCCAAATCCAAGGTTTCGAAGTCCGGAATCCACGGCAGGACGTCCTTTCCTACAGTCAGTTCTCCGCCGTTGTTCACCGCGATGATTTCCTTGTAAGCGCCGCGGTCCCTGGCGTGCTTGCGAATAACGGCGGTCGGGATTCTGAGTATCTGAAAGTTGCCAGCCGACAGCTTCACGACGCCGATGACCTGAACCCGTTCAAACTCGTTCGGAAGAGCGAACTTGAATTTGCCTTCCGATAGCACACCGACCGCGATTTTGATCAGGTAGGCGCGGCCACGCATGATGACGTGGAAATCGGCAAATGCCGCTTCCGGCGCCTTGGGGTCGACGAAGGCGATATTCGCGCCACTGATCTGCATCATTCCGGCGACTAGATTGATCGAACCTTCGGCGAATATATTCCGCGTCGCTTTCTGCTCTGGCGTCATTAGCGGTGTGAGGCCGAGTGACAGCCAACCCTCGTCGACTCGGATAACCCGAGCCAGAGCTTTCATTTTTTCAGGTCTTGGCCTGGCCTCGCCGGAATACCATTTACGAATTGACTCGACCGTGACCGGTTGCCCGAGTCGGCCCATCTGATCTCGTATCCAAACGTAGCGACCTTTGTTGAATTCGGGTATATCCCGGCTGTTGTCAGAGGCTTCAGTAAGTCGTCGACCGAAGGCCTTGTCGACATATCTCTTGCTCGTGGCTGGCAACAGATGCTTCCTAGTCCAACTTGTCACAGAATCGTTGGAATTTCATATAAAACGTGAAGCGGTGTCAAGTTTTATAGTCAAGAAGCTGTCGCGGTTGAGAGGCATGGTTTTGCCAGTGGCGGAGCGTGCCCATAGGCAGCCTACCGGAACAGCATCGGCCGGCCGCACCCGCAACCAT
>JBEVEP010000021.1:0-16916 GCA_040512755.1 Mesorhizobium sp. | reverse complement strand
TGCCGTGGCTCTCAGAGTGACGGTTACGCCCCCATCTTCATTGTCTGTCCGTTTGATGACGTCGCCGTTGCGATAGAGCCAGTCCACCTCTGCAAGTTGTCGAGGCTCAAGAGTGACGCTGACCCGTTCCAGTTCTCCAGACACGCGCGTTTCGATCAACGCGGCAAGCGCTTTGATCCCCTCGCCGGTCATTGCCGAGACCGCGATTGGTGGCCCGGAACGGCCACCCTCAGCGTCGCGGAGCAGCCTTTCCCGGCTGGCATCATCCAGCTGGTCGACTTTGTTCCAAATCTCGATCACACGGTCCGAATCCGACCCGTCGATACCAAGGTCGGTCAGAATGCGTTCGACGTCCTCAGCCTGCGCCGCTGTATCGGGATCCGAAATGTCGCGCAGGTGAATGATAAGGTCGGCTTCGACAACCTCTTCCAGCGTGGCGCGAAAGGCCGCAACGAGATGTGTTGGAAGATCCGAGATGAAGCCGACCGTATCGGACAGGATGATAAGCGTGCCATGGGGCAGCCGCACCCGCCGCAAAGTTGGGTCGAGCGTGGCAAACAGCATGTCCTCGGCAAGAACCCCTGCCCCAGTTAGCCGATTGAACAGCGTCGACTTGCCGGCGTTCGTGTAACCGACGATTGCGACGACCGGAAACGGTACTTTCTTGCGCTTGGCGCGATGCAGATCACGCGTGCGGCGCACGGTTTCCAATTCGCGCTTTAGCTTGACGATCTTGTCCTGCAGGATCCGCCGGTCCGCTTCGATCTGGGTTTCGCCCGGACCACCGAGGAACCCCGCACCGCCGCGCTGCCGCTCAAGGTGCGTCCAGCTTCGGACCAGGCGTCCCTTCTGGTAGTTGAGGTGCGCCAGATCGACCTGCAACGTGCCTTCCTTGGTTCGCGCTCGCTCGCCGAATATCTCAAGAATAAGGCCGGTTCGATCGAGCACCTTCGCATTCAGCGCCGTCTCGAGATTGCGTTGCTGCACGGGCGTCAGGGGATGGTCGACGATGACCAGCTCCGCCTGTTCTTGCTGGACAATCTTGGCGAACTCTTCAACCTTGCCGGATCCGATCAGCGTAGCCGGTCGCGGGTCCGCTACGGTGACGACCGCCGTGTGGACCGGTTCAAGATCGATTGCACGAGTGAGTCCGACCGCCTCGTCATGACGCGCTTTTGGCGACCGCGAAAGCCTTGGTCTGCCGGAAGGCGCCTCGCCATCCGGGCGG
The DNA here is from genome assembly GCA_040512755.1 of Mesorhizobium sp. Taxonomy (GTDB): domain Bacteria; phylum Pseudomonadota; class Alphaproteobacteria; order Rhizobiales; family Rhizobiaceae; genus JBEVEP01. The sequence continues at coordinate 15,688 of JBEVEP010000021.1, read as the reverse complement.
GATTGGGTAAGGATCGGGACGATGACAACTGCGCGGCCTGTATTTGCCCCTATAGCGTCGGCCGTCGTTGTGCGTTGCCGATGGTCGGCGATTTTTTGCTTGGCCAATCAGGCGTCCCGGCTGTTTTCCTCGCCATCAAACATCTGAACCGGCTGGCTCGGCATGATGGTGGAAATGGCGTGCTTGTAGACAAGCTGCGAATGCCCGTCGCGGCGCAACAGGACGCAGAAATTGTCGAACGAGGTAACTACGCCTGTCAGTTTCACGCCGTTGATAAGAAAAATTGTAAGTGGGTTCTTGCTCTTGCGAACGGAGTTTAGGAACAGGTCCTGAAGGTTTTGCGATCGTTCCGCCATTTTTGTTTTCTTTCGCGATCCCCTGCGCAATGCAGCCACTGCGCCAAAATATCAGGTCGATGTCAAGCACACAAACCATGTCCCCGAAGTTGTACAGCGACGGGCAAGGACTTGCTAACGAATGTCTATTCGCGCCAAGCCGTTATCAGGCTTGGGTTTTTTCCGCAACGTCAAAAAATGCCTGCCTAACCGAAAGTGCAATCGATCCGGGGTGTCCATTTGCTACCGGTTGGCCGTCAATTTCCACTACTGGCATTACAACGGTTGTCGCGGCTGTGATGAACGCTTCACGAGCCGCTTTTGCCTCGGCAACTGAGAAGCCGCGCTCCTCGATCTGAAGCCCGAGTTTGCGAGCGACATCGAACATGGTGGTGCGGGTAATTCCACGCAATATGCCCGATTCAGCCGGACGAGTCACGAGCATGCCGTCGCCAGTAACGATCCAGGCGTTGGTAGCTGCGCCCTCCTTAACTGTCCCGTCGGGATCGACGAACCAAGCTTCCTGAGCGCCCGCCTCCTTGGCCTTCTGGCGCGCCAGCACATTGGGCAATAGCCCGATCGTTTTGATGTCCACCCTGTCCCAACGATTCTCTGGTACGGTGATAACCTTCAGGCCAATTGCAGCCTTTTTTGCCGCAGCCGCGGGATCGGTACGCTTGGCCGTCACGACGACCGACGGGCTTGTTTCGGCGGCCGGAAACACATGGTCCCGGGGTGCAACACCGCGGGTGACCTGCAGATAGACAAGTCCGTTGGTAACGAGGTTGCGGCGGACAACCTCGCGCAAAACCAACTCCAGCGCCTTTCGCGTCATCGGCCAGCCCATGTCGAGTTCAGCAAGCGATCGGCCCAACCGGTCAAGATGGCGCGGCATGTCCATGATAAAGCCGCGCGCGACCTCGCAAACCTCATAGACGCCGTCCGCGAACTGGTAGCCACGGTCCTCAATATGCACCGCGGCGTCACTATGCGGCATGTAGCGTCCATTCACATAGGCAATGCGTGGCATTTCTGTCCCCGATCAAGCGATTCGGCCTAGTTTCGACATTCGGCGTTCGGCGCTCAAATACAAGTCGCTGCTGCGATAGCGAAGCCCAAAAGAATTGCGCCCGCAATTTGTCAATGCATGTCTGTTCGAGGGCCCGCAATGGCGCAGACGACCACGTTTCGAGGTCACCAACGGACCGTTGAGGCTTCGTTGCCCTACACGCCGAGGGATTTCAGCTTTCGGTGGAGAGCCGAACGCTCCATGCCGATGAATTCCGCCGTTCGCGAAATATTACCGCCGAAGCGGTTAATCTGCGCCAGCAGATACTCTTTCTCGAACATCTCCCGCGCCTCACGTAAGGGCAAGGCCATGATATGCTGATCGGACTGGCTCGGCGTCCTCGGCATAACATCGCCAATTTCCGCGGGAAGAAGGTCGGCACTGATCGGCGCCTCCACATCTTCGCCCCGTACCAGGATCATCAGACGCTCGATGTTGTTGCGAAGCTGGCGAACATTGCCCGGCCAGTTGTGCGCCTGGAGCACGGCGAGCGCGTCATCGCCGATCCGCCGGGGCTTGATGCCGGCCTGGCGGGCGACCTGATGCATGAAATGATCGACCAGGAAGGGAATATCCTCCCGCCGCTCGGCCAAGCCTGGCACCATGACGGGAACCACTGCAAGCCTATGAAAGAGGTCTTCGCGGAATCGCCCCTCCGCGATCATCGCTTCAAGATTCTGGGCGGTCGATGAAATGATCCGAACATCGACCTTGACCCTCTTTGTACCCCCCACCCGCTCAAATTGCTGGTCGACAAGCACGCGCAGGATCTTGCCCTGCGTCTCGCGCGGCATGTCTCCCACCTCATCCAGGTACAGAATGCCGCGATGAGCTTCCTCCAGGGCGCCGACCTTGCGCTCTCCACCGTTCGATTCCGTACCGAACAGTTCAATCTCCATGCGCTCGGGCGTAATCGTGGCGGCATTCAGCGACACAAACGGACCGGAACTGCGTGCGGAATGGGCATGAATGGCGCGGGCGACAAGTTCCTTGCCCGACCCTGACGGTCCTATGATCATGACGCGACTGTTGGTCGGCGCCACTCGTTCTATCGTCTGGCGCAGATGGGTCATGGCCGCCGACATGCCAATCAGGTCGAAACTGTCGCTGCTGCGGAGCTTGAGGTCCGAGACTTCGCGCTTGAGCTTCGACGTTTCGAGCGCGCGTTCGGCAATGAGAATCAAACGATCCGCCTTGAACGGTTTCTCGATGAAGTCGTAGGCTCCGCGACGGATCGCCGATACTGCCGTTTCTATGGTGCCGTGGCCTGAAATCATGACGATTGGCAGATCGGGGTGCACGACCTTGATACGGTCCAGAAGCGCGAGCCCGTCGAGCCGCGACCCCTGGAGCCAAATGTCGAGAAATACTAGGCGCGGCGCGCGATCGGCGATCGCCGCGAGCGCGCTGTCGCTATCATACGCAGTCCGGGTCTCATGGCCCTCGTCGCTCAGGATACCTGCAACGAGTTCCCGGATGTCTTCTTCGTCATCGACGATGAGGATGTCAGAAGCCATTGCTGACCTTTTCAGTTTCTTGTTCGCTTGTTGGCTGTGTTCCGGCACGTGCCGGCGCAGTGGCCGCCGGAAGTATGATTGTGATCATCGCGCCTCGACCTTCATGGAAGTCTGACGGCGCGTCGTGAAGTTCAAGGGTCCCGCCATGGTCCTCCACGATCTTCTTGACGATCGCCAATCCAAGCCCCGTGCCCTTTTCGCGTGTTGTCATATACGGCTCGAGAAGGCGCTGCCTGTTGTCCCGTGGGAGGCCCTTGCCGTTGTCCACAACGTCGACGCGAATCGTGTCGCCCTGTCGTACCGCCTGAATACGCACCGCGCCCGGTCGGCGGTCCTCGCGTTCCGCCGCCTCAATCGCTTCAGCCGCATTTTTCACGACATTGCCGAACGCCTGCGCCATCAGGCGGCTGTCAAACGTGCCCATGAGTGGTTCCGAGCCAAAGTCGCGCTCGAAGGCAATATCGGAACGGCTGACCTCGATGAGGAACGATGCTTCTCGCAAGGGGACGCGCAGATCGAGGGTCTGCATGTCCGGTTTCGGCATACGTGCGAAAGCGGAAAACTCGTCCACCATGCGGCCGATGTCCTCGACCTGGCGGATGATCGTGTCGGTGCACTGGTCGAAGACCTCGCGATCCTCTGTGATCACCTTTCCGTAGCGTCGGCGAATGCGCTCGGCGGAGAGCTGGATCGGGGTCAGCGGATTCTTGATTTCATGAGCGATGCGGCGCGCCACGTCCGCCCATGCCGATGAGCGCTGAGCCTGCACGAGGTCCGTGATATCGTCGACCGTAACGACGTAGGACTTGTCCTCGGTTTCGGTCTCATCCTCAACCGTCATCTGAACGTTGAAGGTTCGTTCCGTCCCTCCCCGATAGAATGTGACCTGCTCGCGATGAACGGGGCGCCCTGATTTGCGCCCAATCTCAAGCACGCGACCGACATGCGGGAGGATGGTTGAAAGCTGGCGACCGACCGCAGCTCTCGCCGAAATTGCGAGCATAGTTTCGGCCGAGCGGTTGACGATTGTAATGATGCCTTCGGAATCCACGCCTATGACGCCCGCCGTTACGCCAGCAAGAACCGCTTCCGAAAAACGTCGGCGGTCATCGATGACGTCCTTTGCATGAAGAAGTTCGTTGCGCTGGGATTTGAGCTGCAGGATCATCTTGTTGAACGTGTCGGCGAGCGAGCCGACGTCGCCGTCGGACGACCTGACAGGCACCGATACTTCGAGATTTCCGGTCGACACCTCGCCTGCTGCTCCGATCAGCTGTCGAATCGGCCGGACAAGCCGATCCGCCACTGCAATGCCGGTCCAGATCGCGGCAAGCACCACGATCAACGTCAATCCGAGATAGAGCAGTGCGAAGGCAATCTGCGTCGTTGTTCGCGTCGCCTCCAGGCCGCGATACTCGTCGGTGTTCGCGCGAACGATCTGGCGCGCCCTGATGACTTCCGGATCGACCAGCCGGATCGTGTAAAGATAAGCATCGGGGATCTCGCGCAGCTTGACGATCGCGCCTACTATGTTGCGGCGCCTGGGCTCAATCAATACAGGCTCGCCTTCGGTGGCCGACTGAATCCATTCGTCTGGTATTGTCGGCAGGTCGAAATCCGCGTCCGTCGCAGCGGCCACAATGAGCGAACCGTCGCTCCTGACGAGAGCCGCATGGGCCAGCGCGCGTCCCTTGGCCTGCTGCGTGACCAGTTCGCGGAAACCTGTCCGGTCGAGATTGTAGAGCGAACGCGCCTGATCGAGCGTATAGGCCATGGAAAGCGTCGTGCCTTGAAGATTGCGGCCGTTTTCCCGGACATAGGCTTCGGCGATCGACAGCGACGAATTGATGATCGCCTTGGTTCTGATCTCGAACCACCGATCCAGACCAATATCGAGCGTGATCGACGCCACGACGGCCACGAGGATCGCTGGAATTGCGGCCACCAACGAGAACATCGTCACGATGCGGACGTGCAGCCGCGACGCCGCCTTGCCGCGACGCCACCCTGTGTAGGTTCGATGCACTTCCCGGCCGATCAGCGCGAGAAGCACGAGAACGAAAAGCGCGTTGATAGCGATCAGCGCCAAGGTCGTACTGTTATCCGGTGCGATATACGGCTCCGCGCCGCCCAGCAGAATGACGAACGACACCGCCGCCGTCAGCATCGCTGCGACGACTGCAATCACGCCCGGCAGCGCCAGCAGGCGCCGCCCTTCAAGCGGATTCGATTTCGGAAACAACGGTCGCGCCGCTGCTTGAATCTGGGATGTCATTGAACTTTAAAACGCCACTGGGTGCGTTGCATGTATGCAACGCATTGTGGCGATTATGCAACAAACTCGGGGCAGCCCAAAACTTTATTGGGACGCCTTGGTGCCGCGATAGAAGTTGACGCCCAGGTCTCGGATTTTCTTGCGCAACGTGTTGCGATTAACGCCGAGCAGATCAGCTGCCTTGATCTGGTTGCCTCTCGTTGCGGTCATGGAGGCCAATATCAAAGGATATTCAACCTCTGCGAGGACGCGCTGATACAGGCCAGGCGGTGGCAGTTCACCTTTGAACAGCGCGAAATAGCGCTGGAGGCAGTGCTCTACCGCCTGCTCGATGGACAAGTCCTCCGGCAGAACGCCGCTATCGGTTTGCGGCGACGATTCACCGGCTCGCAATTCGGCGCTGATGATCTCGGCGGATATTTCGTCCTGGGGATAGAGGGCAGCGAGCCGGCGAATCAGATTCTCCAGTTCGCGCACATTGCCAGGCCAAGGATAGCGCTTCATGAGCTCGACGCCGCCTGGGGAGATTCGCTTGATTTGAAGTCCCTCTTCGGCAGCCTGCTTGAAGAAATGGCGAATGAGGTCCGGAATGTCTTCCGATCGTTCCCGCAGGGGCGGAAGCCGCAGCGGAACCACGTTCAGGCGATAAAACAGGTCCTCGCGGAAAAGACCCTGATTGATCAGAGTCCGTAGATCCTTGTTGGTGGCGGCCACGATCCGAACGTCAGTCTTGATCGGCGTGCGCCCGCCCACCGTCGTGTACTCGCCCTGTTGAAGGACGCGAAGGAGCCGGGTTTGCGCCTCCATTGGCATGTCGCCGATCTCATCCAGGAAGAGCGTTCCGCCGTCAGCCTGCTCGAAACGGCCTGTCGAACGGTTCTGCGCGCCAGTGAAGGCACCCTTCTCGTGTCCAAAAAGTTCCGATTCGATCAGGTCCCGAGGAATCGCGGCCATATTGATCGCCACGAAGGGGCCGTGCCGCCGCCGGCCGTACTCGTGCAGGGCACGCGCGACGAGTTCCTTCCCGGTTCCGGATTCGCCGGTGATCATGACCGTAAGATCGGTCTGCATCATGCGGGCGAGCATTCGGTAGATATCCTGCATTGCGCCCGAGCGGCCGACCAGGGGCATCGACTCAGGTTGGTCATCGGCCCGTGGTTCCGCGATGGGTCGCTTCGGTTCCGCTAGTGCCCGGCCAACGACGTTGAGAAGTTCGGTGAGGTCAAATGGTTTAGGCAGGTATTCGTACGCGCCGGTTTCGGAAGCGCGTATGGCCGTCATGAAAGTGTTCTGCGCACTCATCACGATGACGGGTAGCTCCGGCCTCGCCTTCTTGATGCGCGGTAGCATGTCGAAGGCATTTTCATCGGGCATCACGACGTCGGTGATCACCAGGTCGCCTTCGCCCGATGCTATCCAGCGCCAAAGCGTGGCGGCATTTGATGTGACCCTGACCTCATGCCCCGAGCGCGACAATGCCTGATTGAGCACTGTACGGATCGCCGCATCGTCGTCAGCAACAAGTATGTTTCCGCGCGCGCTCATCGGACGAAGTTCCTATCCACATGGTCAGCTGACGACGCTTCCTTCCAGGCGGGTAAAAGAATCCTGAATGATGCGCCCCGCAATGAGGAGTCGCATTCGATCACGCCGCCATGTTCGCCGACGATTTTGGCAACCAGCGCAAGACCCAACCCTGACCCGTTCGGCTTGGTGGTAATGAAGGGATCAAAAAGGATCGGTACGATGTCCTCCGGAACGCCAGGACCGTTGTCATGGACGCAGAACTCCAGTGGCAGCGACACACGGTCTGCCGTTCCCGGAACAGAGACGCGCATGCCGGGCCGAAACGCTGTCGACAGCGCAATTTCGCCAAGCGGGTCCGCGCCGATCGCTTCGGCAGCGTTCTTGACCAGATTCAGGAAAACCTGAATCAGTTGATCACGGTTGGCATAGACCGGAGGTAACGATGGATCATAGTCCTCTATGATCTTGATTCGTTTTGCAAAACCATTCTTGGCGATCGCCTTCACATGGTCAAGGACCACATGGATGTTGACTGGATAGCGATCGATCGGCCGCTCGTCGGAAAACACCTCCATCCGGTCGACAAGCGACACAATCCGGTCGGTCTCTTCCGTGATGAGCCGCGTCAGGGTACGGTCCTCGTCGGAGACAGCGGTTTCCAGAAGTTGTGCCGCGCCGCGAATGCCCGAAAGAGGGTTCTTGATCTCGTGCGCCAGCATCGCCGCCAGCCCGGTGACTGAGCGCGCCGCACCGCGATGAGTCATCTGGCGGTCGATCTTGTCCGCCATCGAGCGTTCTTGAAACATTACTACGACGGAGCCGGGCAACTCCGGCACCGGGGCAACATAGATGTCGACTATTTTTTCTGCGCCAAGCCGGGGCGATGAAATATCGACACGGTATTCATTGACCGGCGCCAATCGCTCCCGCACCTGATCCACAAGTGTGAGCAACGGGCTGCCGAAAGGAACGAATTTAGCCAATGTGCTGCGGCCAAGCATTGCAGCGCTTGCGCGGAAAAAGTCCTCGGCATCGGCGTTGGCGAATGTAATCGCGCCGTCCGATCCGACCATTATCACCGGATGGCGGATCGTGTTCAGGACGATCTGCGCTGCTTCCGCAGGGGTTGGAATCTGGGTAGCGCTGACATTCATGCGACGTGCCTTGCCAATGCTCGATCCTCACTTGCCAAAAACGCCTCGCGTAGGTTGGCGATGACGACCGCCGGATCGCACGACGTCATGATCGCGGAGCGTTCTGGTAGCGGCAGGTTGAAGGCATGGCGGCCAAGATACCAGCCGAGGTGCTTTCGCGCCTGGCGAAGGCCGCTTTCCCTCCCGTAAAGGGAGAGCATTGCTTCATAGTGAGACACGACATAGTCGGCGATCAGTTCAGACGTGTGCGGCGCATCTTTGATGGGTTCCCCGCTTGCCGCTTGGACGATCCCGGCAGCCGTCCACGGTGCGCCATAACTCGCGCGGCCCACCATGACGGCATCGGCGCCCGACTGCAGCAGGACCTCTGCAGCGCAGGTCGCACTTTCGATGTCGCCATTGGCGACAACCGGAATGGACACGGACTCCTTGACCCTGGCAATTGCTCGCCAGTCGGCCTTGCCCTGATAGAATTGGCAGCGCGTGCGGCCATGCACGGTCACCATCTGGACGCCCGCGTGTTCTGCCCGCCGCGCCAGCAATGGCGCATTCAGAGCGGTTTCGTCCCATCCCAGGCGCATCTTGACCGTAACCGGAACATCGACAGCGCCTATCACGGCTTCAATCAGAGACAACGCATGATCCGGTTCACGCATCAACGCGGACCCGGCATAGCCGCCGGTCACTTTTTTGGCAGGGCAACCCATGTTGATGTCGATGATGTCGGCGCCTTCGCCAACCGCGATCCGGGCAGCCTCGGCCATATGATGTGGCTCTCGTCCTGCCAATTGAACCATGTGGACGGGAATTGTCGATCGGCGTATGCGGCGCTCGGACTCCATGCGTCCTTTCGACAGTTCGCCGCTCGCAACCATCTCGGACACGACAAGGCCTGCCCCATGAGCATAAGCGCGCGAGCGGAACGGCTCATCGGTGACGCCTGACATCGGCGCAAGAAACACGCGGTTGCGAACTTCGACGTCGCCGATGCGCAGCGGCGTGCCAAGCTGGGACAGTGGTATCATGCACAAAAACCGAGCATTTCGTCCGATTGCTTATTGCCTAGCCAGTTTTGCCTGTTTGTGCAACTGCGAAGAAGACAGGGGTCGAGAGAGTTTTCCCGCTTTGCACTGGCCTTGCAGGCCGCTCGCGATTATGCGTCTCCGACATGGACAAGAAGATTGAAACAGTTGCAGCTGTCATCGTGGCGGCGGGACGCGGCGAACGTGCCGGACGGCCCGACAAAGGGCCTAAACAGTATCGCCAGATCGGCGGGCGGGCCGTGCTTTACCGGACAATCGAGGCTTTTGGCAATCATCCCGCGATTGCGAGAGTGATCGTCTCGATCCATCCAGACGATCGTGCGTTGTTTCAGGAAGCCGCAGGAGAGTTCGCCGACAAAGTCACCGTCGTAACCGGCGGCGCGACACGGCAGGAGTCCACCCAGCTCGCCCTGGAGGCGCTGCAAGGCGAAAACCCGGACGCCGCATTGATCCACGACGGTGTGCGCCCGTTTGTCGACGCGGCGCTGATCGACAGGGTGATCGCCGCCGTCGACGGCAATCACGGCGCCCTGCCCGCGCTGCCAGTTTCGGACACGCTGAAGCGCGAAGCCGCTGATGGCACGATCCTGGAAACAGTGTCGCGCGCTGGTCTTCATGCAGCGCAAACACCCCAGGGATTTCCGTTCATAGCAATCCTTGCCGCGCATCGGAAGGCTGCTTCAGCTGGCCTGTCCGACTTCACTGACGATGCGGCGATCGCCGAGTGGGCCGGTCTTCCGGTGAGGATCGTGCCCGGCTCGCCGGACAATCTGAAAATCACCTGGCCGAAGGATCTCGCAATGGCGCATGAGCGGCTTTCCGGATTGAAAGCATTTCCGGACGTTCGGACGGGCAATGGCTATGACGTCCATTCCTTCGAACCTGGCGACCACGTAACACTTTGCGGGGTCGCGATCCCGCATGGGAAGCGCCTTGCCGGACATTCCGATGCGGATGTCGGGCTTCACGCGCTGACCGACGCCTTGTTGGCAACTTGCGGCGCCGGCGATATCGGCACGCATTTCCCGCCTTCGGACCCCAAATGGAAAGGCGCCGCCTCCCGCATATTTATGGAACACGCGGCCTCGATCGTGCGTTCGAAGGGTGGACGGATTGCCAATGTCGACATCACTCTTATTTGCGAGGCGCCGCGCATCGGACCGCACCGTTCGGCGATGACCGAGGCACTATCCGACATGCTCGGGATCGCTCCGGAACGCATCTCGGTCAAGGCGACGACGAACGAGAAGTTGGGCTTTATCGGACGGGAGGAAGGTATCGCCGCGATCGCAACGGCAAGCGTTGTCTATCCTGGAGAGGTCCCCGAATGAGCGAGCTTGGAGAATTGGCGGACAATTTCCTGAAGGCATGCGTCAGACGGAAGATACTTGCTGCGACGGCGGAATCCTGTACGGGCGGAATGATCATATCCACTCTGACAGATATTCCCGGGTCTTCCTCCATGGTCGATCGAGGGTTCGTGACCTACTCCAACGACGCAAAGATCGAAATGCTCGGCGTATCACCCGTCACGCTCGACGCCCACGGGGCGGTATCACGCGAAACTGCGATCGAAATGGCCGCAGGCGCGCTGGCCCGATCACATGCAGGCATAGCCATTTCGGTGACCGGAATTGCAGGCCCCGATGGAGGCTCGGAAGAAAAGCCGGTCGGCCTGGTCTGGTTCGGCCTGGCCCAAACCGGCTTTCCTGTGATTGCGGAGCGGCGCCTGTTCGAGAACGAGGGCCGTGACTACATCCGCCGCCAGACTGTCCTGGCCGCGTTGAAGATTGGCATCGACGCCTTGGATGCAAGAAGCTGATTAGTGAAAGCTAGCCTCTGATGTATCAAGACTTCATCGTAGGGTGTTTCCGCCGCTTGCGCGGACACTCCATCCTGGCCATTACCAAGATTCTTCTGAGCCGATGTGTCAGCAAAAGCCAAGACATTGGCGTATTGGCACAAGAACCCGCACGGGATCTTCCCTAAATGACTCTCACGGTTCTTCGGGCGGGTTAGCCGGGCAAGTTCAAGCCGGCTAATAGCGGGCCAATCAAGATCAGTTCGGTCAGACGGGTGGGCAAAAACCTGATTTGACCATGGGCGGCAGCGGGCAACGGGGGTGCTGCCGCCCCTTCGGGCTCGGTCTGCAAGGAACCATCCTTGCTGGCCGGCGGCGGTGACGGTCATTCCTTAAGGGGCAACCGTCACCGCCGACTGCCAGCTCAGATATCTCCTCGCCGTATCCATGGCTCAACGCTCCGTTCGCCCGATCCGCGGTCGACTCCGCCGCCAGTTTCATTCTTCACAAGTTTGATCAGAATTGATGACGCTTGCCTGTCTACGCCCAGCGTTATGCTTGCGTTTGCATCAAACAATGCCCCGTAGAACCGCATGGAGCGCGGGAACGGCTAGCGACAACCCGGAGGCGAGCAGCAGAAAGAACGCGATCCGGCGCATAGCTAGCGGGGAGAGCGGTGGGGGCCACCGCCGAGCGGCAAAGGTGAAGACGATCACCGCGGGCGCGACAACCAGAGTCCACCAGAAACCTGCGCCAGGGAGTGCCCCGCTGGCGGTCACCACAGCCAGACGGGTAGCGGCGTTGACGGCGAAAACAGCGACCAGGGTCTCCCGTATCGTGACGAGCCTTAGGGGCTGGCGGTAGAGGTGATAGACCAGAGGTGGTCCAGACGTGGAGAAAAGGCCGCCCATCAGGCCCGCCACGACACCAAAAAAGGCAAAGGAACCAATGGGCGATCGTTTGGCGAGCGGCGCCGGTCTCATGGCCAGTTGCAGGCTCGACAGAACAATGGCGAACCCAAGAATGAGTTTCAGCCAGTCAAGCGAAGCCTTAACCAGAACGCCAAGCAGCCAGTAGCCGACGACCAAGGCGACGAGACTTGCCGCGATGATGGCTCGGAACTCGTTCCATGCCACGTCGCGCCAACCCTTTCTCAAAACTTGGATGGCGTTGACCAACGTGAATACGGAAACCAGCACTGCGGCATCGGGCAGCGGCATCAAGTCGGTCAGTCCTATCCCGCCCATCACCACCAGGCCGAGCGCAAAACCGGTCAATGTCTGCATGTAGGCTCCGAGTGCAGCAAGCAGGAGCAGAACGGCAAGAGTCGAAACGTCCGGCACTAGAAAGACGTGAGTTCGGCAAAGAGGTCTGCGAAACCCGAGGACGAGCGGTAAAAGACTGCCGGCTGGCCGAGTGGAACTGCCACTGTCACCTCCCCGCCGCCGGCATAAGACGTGCCGGCCCAGACATGAACCCACGTTTCGCCCCGGCGGATGGAAGTTGTCGTCGAAACGAGGTTTCGGGCGAGGATGGCGTGGGGCGAGCCACGGAATGTTTCAGTTTCCTCGCCCATGAAGTCCTGCCGTTCCATTGTTGAGCTACTCGTGTTCCCTATTTGCCAGCGTTGGGCCAAATGGCCATCAGATTGAAACTGCTGAAGTTCATAGCTAACGCAAAAACTACAAATCAATATCGTATCGCTTGACGTCTGTTCGCGTGCCGGACGCTACTGCTTTTTGGTTGCACATTTGCGTAGCCCGGCAAGTGCACTCGGAAGATTCCGTGTTCAAGCTCCGAATATGAGAACTCCCTGACAACGATCGACGCGTGACGGTCTTGGTTGCGGGTTCAACAGTCAGCACGAGGCCGATCGACGCATATCAGCGCTTGGTTATGGACCATGACGACAACCGATTTGGGTTTCCTTGTAGCTTTCATTGAAATTTAAGCAGTTGCAGAACACAAATGGAACAGATAGTGTTTGTTCTGGTTTTGTTTTATATCTGATTCCAGGGGTTGCGATGCTGACGCGCAAACAACATGAACTATTGATGTTCATCCATGAACGCTTGAAGGAAGCTGGCATCCCTCCGTCTTTCGATGAGATGAAAGAGGCCTTGGACCTCGCGTCGAAATCGGGCATCCACCGCCTCATCACGGCGCTAGAGGAACGCGGATTCATCCGGCGGCTCCCCAATCGCGCACGGGCGCTTGAAGTGCTGCGGTTGCCTGAGTCGATTGCTCCCGGGCTTGCGCCCTCCAGGAAATTCGCTCCGAGCGTGATCGAAGGGAGCCTCGGCAAAAGGGCGGCGGAACCGGTTCGCAAGCCGGCCGCGAGCAACGATGACGATGCCGGAGCGGCAGTTTCAGTTCCGGTTATGGGCCGAATCGCTGCCGGTGTTCCGATCGACGCCATTCAGCACAAGACCCACTCGATCCTGGTTCCGCCGGAAATGATCGCGGGCGGCGAACACTATGCGCTCGAGGTCAAGGGGGATTCGATGATCGATGCCGGCATCTTCGATGGCGACACGGTTATTATCCGCAATGCCTCCATGGCCAATCCGGGAGAGATCATTGTCGCGCTGGTGGATGACGAGGAAGCGACCTTGAAGCGTTTCCGTAGAAAGGGCGCATCCATAGCGTTGGAGGCGGCCAATCCGGCATACGAGACGCGGATTTTTGGTCCGGACCGGGTCAAGGTGCAAGGGAGGCTGGTTGGATTGATCCGGCGTTATTAAGGTCGCCGTTGGAAGGCGAACCTTGCACAAATGTGCTTTGTGGAATGGTGCGGTATTATCCGCCTCACAGGCAGGCGCGTCGGCAAGCCTGCAGGCGATGCAGCCTCAGCAGCGCAGTGTCAGTCTCGTCCCGCTCCTTTCATCTGTCCTGCCCGGAAACGTAGGGTGGCAAGCCCCTCGCCTCGCGTGAGAACTGCCGTTGCATGTGCCATGGACGATAAGGTCCCAGCACAGAAAAATTGACGATCGTGTCGTTATCGACGTCTCCGAAAAACACTTCAGCGCTGCCATGGCGCGCGAGGTCGCGCCTGGTGATGACCGTGACATGTCGCTTGCGGCCACAAGGATTGCGCGCCGTTGCCTCATTGATGACGATGATACTTGCGATCCCGCATGCGTCTCTTGCATCGGCGGCACTTTCGGCGTGAGCCAAGGCAATGCCGTTGTTGTTGATGGCAAGGCACAAACCGTCGGCACAATAAAAGGGCGCGTCGGCGGCTGACGCTTCCACAACGGAAAAGGATTCGTCAAGAGGCTGGACGATCGCCTCGGACTGAAGCGACCGCTGCCAGTTTTCCATCGTGAATGAATTCGGTCTGGTCCTGTTGATGGCGACGCGGTCATCGTCCAGGCGCAGCGCAACAAGCCTGCCGTCTTCGGAAATCAACGCGTCTGGTGTCCCGCGACCGGAAGCCAGGAGCAGGCCCAATGCAAACAGCGGAAGCGCCAGAAGGCGCAGCCAGGTCGTGAAGAGCGTCGCGGCTATCAACGCGACGGTGAAGATCGCAATCGCTGCCGTGGGAACGATGCCTACCGCGTCCAGCGGCGACCGGTCTGAAAACCAGTCGGCTATGGCGATCATGGCCGTGATCCCCATACCCATGACCTCGAAGAAAGGCCCGTCAAGACCGAACGGCATTGCGATCATCCCCATCACACCAAACGGCATGACGAGGGCGGATACTACCGGCATGGCAACAAGGTTTGCACCCAGGCCGAGCACGGAAATGCGCTGGAAATGGTAGGCGCCGTAAAGCGATGTCGCCGCTCCGGCGATCAGCGACGTCGCGGCAAGCCCGGCTAAATAATAAAGGCCCTTTCGCGCCACGCCGAAAGCCGACGGGCCCAATGCAAAGGCGCGGTGCCTGTCCTTGCGGTCCGCCCAGGCGGAATAGGCGCCGATCAGTGCAGCCGTCGCAGCAAACGACATCTGGAAGCTCGGGCCGACAACCTCATGTGGCGACCACGCGATGATGAGGATCGCGGCTATGGCAAGATTGCGCATCGAGAGCGCCGCACGATCGAAGACGACAGCCGTCAGCATGACAGCCAGCATGATGAAGCTTCGTTCCGCAGCAACCTCAGAGCCGGAAATGGACAGATAGGCTGCGATCGCCGATAGCGAGACCAGCGCGGCGTATTTCTTCACGGGTCGGCGGGACGAGAAATCCGGGAACAAGGCCAAGCCTCCACGCAAGGCGGCCATGATGATCGCCGCGACCAGGGCCATATGGAGCCCGGATATCGACAGAACGTGCGCAAGTCCCGTACGCCGCATGGCTTCATTCACGGGTTCGGGAATACCGGCGCGGACACCGACGATAAGTGCAGCCGCGATTTCACCCTCCGCGCCGCCGATGCGGCTCCGTATGCGCTCTGCAAGAGTTGCGCGGGCATTCTCAACCGCGGAGGTCAAGCGAACCGCGAAGGTCGATCCGGTTGGCGTCGAGGCGGGGTCTGGGCCGCTGAGGAAGAAGCCGCTCGCGCCAATCCCATCAAAATAGCTTTCAAAGGAGAAATCGTAGCTGCCAGGGCGCACAGGCCCAGTTGGCGGCATCAAACGCACGATGCCCGCAACGACCGAACCAGACACCATGCCAGCCGGGACTTTCCGTGCGGACACGCGCACGCGGTCGGGAGCGTATCGCAGCTTGGGCCTCTCTGTCGCAAGCACGTCAATGGTCAACCGCACGCGGCCATTGGCCTGATGCTCCATTTGGACGATCCGTCCCGTGAGCCGGGTCGAGATTTCGGAACCAAGCACCTTGGTGCCGGAGCGCCAGGTCTCGATCTTGGCTGCCAGAACGCCGAGCACAACGGTCATCGCAGCCAGGAGGACCAGTTGTGTCCGCTGTCGCGAGCGCGCCAAGACAGAGAAAACGGCAAGAGCGATTGCGCCGGCTATCAGCGAGAAGAACGCCGGTTCACCCGAAGCCGCGAAAT
>JBEVEP010000405.1:0-12245 GCA_040512755.1 Mesorhizobium sp. | reverse complement strand
ATGGCTTCTTGGAGCGTGTCGTCGTCGCTGAGGTTGCCGTTCTGATAGTTGACGGTCGCCACGTCGTTGCCTTCGCCGTTCAACGTAATATCGTTGAAGCTCAGGTCATCGCCGGGATTGTAGTTGATCGTGCTATCTTTGGCGACGAACACATTATTGCCGTCAGAGTGATCAAGCTTGATGTCGGCAAAGCTTGGCTCGAGCTTTGACAGATCCAGGTCGATTTTGACGTCTACATCAGCGGTTGCTTTGGCTTCGCTTTTGCTGTCGCTATCACTCTTGCTCTCGGCGTCGCTCTTGCTGTCGCTTTCGCTACTGCTGCTGTTTCTGTTTGTGTTTGTGTTCGTATTGTCGTTTTCTGACGACTGCCACTGGGCCTGACCCTGACCCTGCAGCTGAGCTTCAAGCTGTGCTTGCGCCTGAAGTTCCTTCTGCAGCTGATCCTGGTCCTGCTTCTGATCCTGGTCCTGGTCCTGCTCCTGTGATTGGTCGGGATCCTGCCAGGGGAACAGATACTGGTTGTGCTTAGACATGGGGGTGTCCTTTCGGTTTGGACCGCGGACAGCATCACCACCATTCATCTCTCACGGAGGTTTTGCGCTGCTCGCTGCCCGGTTACATTGATGTGAAAGGCCGCTGAGTCACCGAGGAATTTTGCGCTCCTCGGCGTGTTGCTGAGTACGGTTCCTCCCTTCTTCCGGTCGATGGCGGAGACGGTCGGTCCCACCCAACGCGCTATGACATACGGCGCCGAACGCCTCCGCCCTGAGCGGCTACGCGGGTCTCACAATTGGCGCCGCGCTTCGCTCAGCCCCCGACCAGGAGCGTGAAGTGTGTGACTCGACGGTCTGAAAGACCAGATACCAATTCGAGCTACTTCTTTTGATGGGCAACAAGATAAAAAGACGGTCGAATAAGCCGCCCAATTGCCGACCCCCTATCGACAGAAAAATGCGCTAAAGTGAAGATGGCCGATTTCAGCAAAACTGAACGGATGTCAGCAAATTAAGTCTGTTCTCTTTCATAACATACAGTATTGTTTGGATCGGATTTCAACCTGTAATTGTTCAACTGAAAAGAAAAATAGAAACTGAACGTACATCCTCCGAGCTATTTCGACGCCTACTCGTTTGGTATATGATCCGTTAACACAGGGACACAGAGGGACCCATAGGGACTATATAGGAAAAATGCGCTGGAACTTCTCCGCGG
The DNA here is from genome assembly GCA_040512755.1 of Mesorhizobium sp. GTDB lineage: Bacteria > Pseudomonadota > Alphaproteobacteria > Rhizobiales > Rhizobiaceae > JBEVEP01. The sequence goes on along the minus strand of JBEVEP010000405.1, from coordinate 11,033 downwards.
GAGGAGTTCTTTGAATAGTGAGAGTGTTAAAATGCTCGAAGCTGCGGAGAAGACCTTTCAATCCGGGGAAAAGATCGCTGCATCCTTCAGAAGAGTTTTGGTGATTGTTGCCCCTCCGGGGAGTGTATCGGAATGCTTTCTTCCAGCTGTTGAGCGGGAATTCCCCTGGATCTTCATCGAGCAGGTCGATACGGTGGAAGCCGCCTGCAGCAAATTCGCTTACCCGGTCTCTCTTATACTCGTCGATTCAGCGTTTCTGGACACGCTGAACGCGTTCTGTGACGTCATGAACGATTGGCATCCCAATGCGATCATCGCAGTCATGTACGATGATTGCCCCGATCACGCCGACACTGTCGATGAGATTCTTGCGTCGAAAGCGGTGCGCAGCGTGCTGCCGATGAACCTCAGACTGGACATATGGCTTTCAGTGATTCGGCTCATGCTGCGGGGCGGCGAGTATTTTCCATCCTCTTTCTTCCGTAAGAGGCGGCTGGTCGATATTCAGCCGGTGAATGAGACTTCCACTCCTCGCGCAGCGAAAGAGACCCGCTCCGTAGAGGGCGACATACGGATGCTGAATTATTTGACGGAAAGGGAAATCCAGGTGCTGGAAATGGTTTCCCACGGCTGTCAAAACAAGCTGATAGCGGCGAAATTCAACCTGTCTGAGCACACAATTAAGGTGCATTTGCACAATATAATCAAGAAACTCGGCACCCGTAATCGTACCGCGGCAGCCGCAATGTTTCTCGAACGCGACCGGAGCGATGGAGGACAGCAAAGTCGTGCCGTCCTGACGCTATCCGGCAAGTGAGCAAAAACGGTGCCCCGCTTTCACGACATATTGCTGCTCATAGGGCAGCTTAATTACACATGGACCAATACGGAAAGCCTTCTTATTTACCTGATCGCCGGCCTGGCGCAGGTGGACAAGGAGACTGCGATCGTCATCTTCCTGACTCTCAATACGACCAGAGCCCGGATCGAACTCGTCGAGCGGCTGGCCAAACTTCGCAAAACTCCGCCCGAGAGCAGGAATGAAATCCTTGCAGTCACTGAACAGCTCACCAGACAGGCCAAGCTGCGCAACAAATACAGCCATTGCATCTATTCATTCGACCCGTCAGGCATGTCCGGAAGCACGCAGCTCATGAGGATATTCGACGCCAAGGAAGAAATAAGGTACGGAAAGGTCGAGGCGCTCGATGACGAGGAGATCGATAAGGTCAAGTCTTGTATTGAAGAAATCCAGGTTATAAACAAGACGATTTGGGGCGTGATTGACAGATATTCATACCCAACATGAAATATTCGACGTCAACCTCGCCGATAAGCTTCCTACAACTCTATCTTTCTATATGAACTCTCAACCCCAGAAAAATGCGCTGCAACGAGAGGAGGCGGGTCGAGGGGGCGTCGAAGACAACCTCCCGTCCTGTCATTGTAGACAGACCGATATTCGAACCGGTGCAGCACCCTAGAGTACGCCCCCTCGCCGGTTCATATCCAGAAGGTTGAAGAGGTAGATAATTACCTCCTAAAGATGCGTCTTCCTTGCTGCCTACGCCCTTTGGAGGGGGTGAGGTTACCTCTTATTGATAGTGAAGCCATTTCCCGGACCTACACACCTCATCACACAACCTCTGATAGGGGTCTGAGGACGATCGTGCCGTTCAAGAACCAACCGGCGTTGATAGGGGGAGCCTCTGGGGACCGACGAACCGGGGATCGCGTTCGAAGTGAGGCTCCCCCTACCGTTGCCCCAAGCCTAAGCAAAGGAGCACTGCGATCATATCGGCTGGACTAATCAGCACCAATCGTACGTCGGAGGTACGTGGCTCAACAACTTGTTGGCGGCACCCTCACGACGCTGCTCCATTTCCCTAAACAGGCACGCATCAGTAGTCGGCTGATTGACCCAGGCGAAGCGACATCAGACGGTTATTGAATAGTCTCGCCGCCCTCGGCAGCGTTCGGGTCCACGCCTTCTGCTCCTGCGGGTTCTTCCCCCACATAGACGTCCTCCGGACTTGCGACCATCGGGAAGACTCGCTGGTACCGATCGTCGTCGATCATCAGAAGGCCGGAACCGGGGACGGTCATGCGGCGGTCCTGGCCATCCGAACACGACACGGCAGCATCCATTTCGCCGCCCGACCAGTTCAGGAGGCGGCAGTCGAGGTCGTGGAACCAATTGGCCCGGTAGTTGCCAAGCGAGATCCGGAAAAGGCCCTTGCCTATCCGCGCCACCAGGTTGCCGTTCGAGGCCTTCCAGACCAGGCGAAATGGATCCGGCAAGCCGTCCGTTCCAACCCAGTCGAGCACGAGCACCCTCTCTTTCAGGCCGCCCTCAGACGGCGAAAGGCGATAGAGCGTCATCGCAGAAACGTAGTCCTGCATGACGTCCAGATGGCGGGGATAGAGCGTGCCGAGCCCGATCTCCGATCTGGAAAACAACAGCGGCTCCTGGCCGACGGGGAGTGGCCGAAGCCGTCCCGTGCGCTCAGTGCTGAAGGCTTGAACCCCACAGAGAGCAAGCGCCACCAAACATGCCAGAACGGATGCTGCCCATCGTCTGCCCGAGATCGCGGTTCGCAATGTCGTGCGGGTCCTCCAGGGCTTCGCTATGCGGTTCGGCGTCGGAAATATTTCGCGCCCGGCGCTCTGGAGGCGAGTGACAAAGCGGATCGGGCAGGCAGCGCGCTCACCGGCCCGCCCTGACGTCTCACACCCGCAAGGATCGCAACAAAGAATCTGCACCGCTGCTACGCTAACACGAACTCAGCATCACGGAACATTGATTTACGGCGGCAAAAAGCCATCTAGCCACAAGCCTCAAGAGCCGGAGCCGGGCGACAGGTAAAAAGCCGACTTGATAGGGGTGTTAGTCGAAGATGCTGCCGGGCACTTCTATCAGGCTGATGCCTTCGAGAAACGCCTTGTGCCTCACCGAGGATACGGTGCGGTCCAGCCGGCGCGCAATCGCGGTAACGCGCAGATGCTGCATCGCCATTTCCCTGAGTTCCGCAATGTCTGATTGGGTCCAACGCCTAAACCTGGCACTTCGCATACTACAGCCCCCTGGTACGCGCGACAGCGGTCGCGCGCTTACAAAACCCAGGCCGGATGAACTGCCTCAGGCGAGGCCCACGTACATCTGAGTAGTAGCTAATATGAAATATTTAAATCTGAAGGGCAAGTGATCCACCGGTAAACAGTAAACAGAATCAAACACTGACCCTCTCTTTGAGGGAGAGAGAACTCTCCCGGTCTAGGCCACCGACCAACCGCCATCGACAAGGATATTTGCGCCGGTGATGAGGGATGCTGCCGGCGAAGCCAGGAAAACGACCGTCCCAGCTACGTCGATCGGATCGCCGATTCGTCCCAGCGGAATGTGCCCGAGCACATGTGCGTGAAACTCCGGATCGCTCAAACTGGGCCGTGTGCCGTCTGTCCAGATGAAAGTTGGAGCCACGCTATTGACGCCGATGTTGTAGGGCGCCCATTCGACGGCGAGGCATCGAGTCAGGTGATTGATCGCAGCTTTCGTCATGCAATAGATCGCCTCACCTTTCAGGACCACGCTGCCGGCCTGCGAACTGATGTTGATGATGCGGCCGGATTTTTGCGCGATCATCACCTTGCCGACGGCTTGAGACGTGAAGAAAGTGCCTTTGAGATTGACATCGAGCGTATAGTCAAAATCTTCTTCAGTTACGTTCTCGGCCAGGTTTTCCGGACCGATCCCGACATTGTTGACGAGAACGTCGATGCGGCCAAACGTTGCATGGGCCTTCGCCACCGCCTCCCTCATCTCCGGAAGATTCTGGAGATCCATTTTCACGGCCAGGCCCCGTCGTCCCTGCCGCTCGAACTCCTCGACCAATGCCGCCCCGTCGTCCAGGTTGCGAACGCCGACAATCACGTCCGCGCCGGCGCCCGCACAGGCCAGGGCGCAGGCTCGCCCGATCCCTCGCGTGGCCCCTGTGACGAGGACGATCCGATCGCTCAGGTCAAATCTCGGCGTGTAGTCGACTGACATTGGTTTGCCCTTTCCGTCGTAACGCAGGATGTAAGCAAATGCCGCGAAAGCTATCAGGCGCCCATCGAGCCCGCATCCTGCGGTGCCGGTAGGGTTCATCCGCGGGGTTTGGATCGATAGATAGAAAGCCTAACGCCATCGGCTCCTTTTAGGCAATCATGCGCAAATCCTTCGCCGACACGTAGGCAGATGCTCGTTTGGGAGACAGAGTTGTCCTATCGGCGCATTGCTATCCTGCCTTTCAGCCGCGTAAACACCGGCACGATGGAACAGGAGTTAAGCATGCAAGCGGTATTCGACGGGCACAACGACGTTTTGCTTCGCCTCTGGAAAAATGCCCGTACCGGATCCGACCCGATCGAACACTTCGTGAAGGGCAATCGAAAAGGTCATATCGACCTTCCGCGCGCCCGCGCGGGCGGTCTGGTGGGGGGTCTTTGCGCAATCTACGTTCCTTCCGGCGACCTGGTTCTCAGGGAACCCGACGCTAACGGTCACTATGCCACCCCCCTTGCACAGCCGCTCGATCGCCCCGCATCTCTCGACACGGCGCTTCAGATAGCGGCCATCGCACTGAAGCTCGAACGGGCGGGGGCCTGGAGCCTATGCCGTACGAGCGCGGACATCTCGTCTGCTATCGCAGAGGGAAAGTTCGCCGCCGTTATGCACATGGAGGGATGCGAGGCGATTAGCGCCAGCCTCGATGAGCTCGATGTGTTTTACGCCGCCGGTCTCCGCTCGCTCGGCCCGGTCTGGAGCCGCAACAATATCTTCGGCCACGGCGTGCCTTTCGCCTATCCGGAGAGCCCTGACACGGGTCCGGGATTGACCGATGCCGGCCGTGCGCTCGTCAAGGCATGCAACACGTTGGGCATCCTGATCGACCTTTCGCATATGACTGAAAAAGGGTTTTGGGACGTCGCCGAGATCAGCGATCAACCGCTGATCGCCAGCCATTCCAACGCCCATGCGATCACTCCTGTTGCGCGCAATCTCACTGACCGGCAGCTCGACGCGATCCGTGAACGGAAGGGACTTGTCGGGCTGAATTTCGCCGTGACCATGCTGCGCCCCGACGGTCGCGACAAAGCCGATACACCGATGAGCGACATCATCCGGCACGTCGATCATCTGGTTGAGAAACTGGGCATCGAAGGCGTTGCGATCGGATCGGATTTCGACGGGGCGTTGATACCGCATGCGATCGGATCGGCCGCGGGACTCCAGAACTTCGTGGGTGCACTCCGGGATGCTGGCTATGGAGAAGCGGACCTCGCTATGATTTGCCGCGAAAACTGGTTCCGCGTTCTTCGCTCGGCATGGCATGAGACGGCAGCCGCCTGAAGTATCTGTCTGCAAAGACGCGATTCTCTTATCCCGATGCGGAATCCTCAGCTCACACCTTTGCGGCGGTTTCGCAGGTGCCCATCCGTACCCAGCAGCTTTGGCTTCGGACGGCCAGCTATCACGGTCGAAATCACCGATATCGCGTCGCTTCCGGGAAACGAGCCTTCAAGTCCCAGTTCGAGCTGTTCCTCCAGTACGGCCGGATCCTCGGAACGGCCCGGCGTGCGCCTGGCTCTTGGCGCTGCTTGCGATGGCATGGCAGGGTCTCCAGCAGTACGTCGTGACAACGGCGATGGCAGGTATCAGGTTCCGCTCACTGGCGGCTCACAGACTCGGTCGATGCAAGGCAATATAATCAGATAATATGATAATCGGCTGATATTGCAGAAGCCTTCGCTGTGCTATCTTCGCCCCATCGGCCCCGCATACGAACGGCAGTTCTCCCGCCGGCCTTTCGCTTTCCCGTCGGCACTCCGACTGTCGCAAATAACGGCCGAAATGGGAGGAGTAGATGCGTTTTGCAGCAAAACTGGTTTTGGGCATAGCAGTTCTGTTCGGGCTTGCCACTGCGGCGTTGGCGCAATCGCGGATCGTGTTCGTCACGCACGGCCAGAGCGGCGACCCCTACTGGTCGGTAGTGAAAAACGGCATGGACGATGCAGCCAAGGCACTCGGCGTGAAGGCCGAATATCTCTCGCCTGAAACGTTCGACATGGTCAAAATGGCGCAACTGATTGACACCGCCACAGCCTCGAAGCCGGACGGTCTCGTGGTGTCCATTCCGGACGCCGCCGCACTCGGCGGTCCCGTCAAGGAGGCAGTCGCAGCCGGCATTCCGGTGATCGTCATCGATTCCGGCGGTTCCAAGCTCACCAAGGAACTTGGCGGTCTGCTCTATCTCGGCCAATCCGAATATGAAGCCGGGGTCACCGCCGGCGAACGCGTCGCCAAGCTCGGTGTGAAGAAAGCCGCATGTCTCAACCAGGAGGTGGGCAACTCCAGCCTCGACGACCGTTGCGCCGGATTTGCCAAAGGTCTGGGCGCCGAGGTGCCGGTCGTGCAGGGCGTCATCGACCCGACTGAAATGAAAAGCCGTGTGCTTGGCTATCTCAATGCCAATCCCGACGTCGAATTCCTTTTGGGTTGCGGCCCGACGGCAACCGAACCGGCGCTCGCCGCGCTCGATGAACTCGGCCTCAAGGGCAAGGTCAAGCTCGGCACGTTCGACCTGTCGCCCAACATCCTTCAGGCGATCCTGGACGGCAATGTGGAGTGGGGCATCGACGCCCAACAATATCTGATGGGCTATATCCCGGTTGTCATGCTTGACCTGAAAACCAAATACAAGCTTGCGCCGATTGCCGACTATCCGACAGGGCCCGGCTTCGTGACCAAGGCGGAAGCTGCATCGGTCATCGACCTCTCCAAGCAGGGCAGGCGGTAACAAGTTCGGGACGGCAGCAATTGCCGTCCCGGACCTGCTCGAGGAAAAATCGTGACTGCGAACTCTCCCGCAAGCGATGAGCGGCTGCGCGAAGTGCACTGGCTGCGCCGCCTTCTGGCGCGGCCGGAACTTGGTGCAGTAGCTGGCACAGTGCTCGTCCTGGCCTTCTTTATCGTCACGGCGGGCAACACCGGACTGTTCAGCGCCAAGGGCATTGTGAATTTCCTGGAAGTCTCCGCGCAACTTGGCATCCTCGCGGTTGCGGTGACGCTGCTCATGGTCGGCGGCGAGTTTGACCTTTCGGTCGGATCGATGATCGGCTTTGCCGGTATTGTCATCGCAATTCCCGCAGTCATGTGGGGCTGGCCAGTCTGGTCGACCATCCTGCTCGCCTTCGCGACGGCTGTGGCAGTGGGCTACCTCAACGGCCTTGTCGTGACGCGGACAAAGCTGCCCTCCTTTATCGTCACCCTGGGCAGCCTCTTCGTTCTACGTGGGCTGACCCTGGGTCTCACCCGCCTCATCACCAGCCGGACGCAAGTTTCCGGCCTTCACGATCTGTCGGCCGGCGATTGGCTGGCGCCCTTTTTTTCCACGCTCATTGGAAAGGACGTGGTGGCGTGGCTGGCGAGTATCGGCGTGATCGGCCTTCGTGCCGATGGACAGCCGAGCATTCAGGGGATTCCCGTCAGCATTCTGTGGTGGATCGGCCTGACGATCGTTGCAGCCTATGTGCTGTCGCGAACCAAGTTCGGCAACTGGACATTCGCATGCGGCGGCGACGCCAATGCCGCGCGCAATCTAGGGGTGCCGGTCGCGCGAACCAAGATCATCCTGTTCATCTGTACGGCATGCGCTGCCACACTGTTCGCGGCAATCCAGGTGCTGACGGCCGGGTCGGCCGACACGCTCAGGGGCACGCAGAAGGAATTCGAAGCCATCATCGCCGCCGTTATCGGTGGCACGCTGCTCACGGGCGGCTACGGTTCAGCGGTCGGGGCCATGTTCGGCGCCCTCATATTCGGACTGGTGCAGACGGGTATCTTCTACACCGGCGTCGACACCGACTGGTTCAAGCTTTTCATGGGCCTGATGATGGTCATCGCCGTGTTGTTCAACAACTACGTGCTGAGGCGCGCAACGGAGAGCCGCTGATGTCCGCGCCAATGGTCGAACTGATCGAGATCGACAAATATTTCGGCAAGGTAGTCGCACTCAGGGGCGTGTCATTCACTGTAGGCCCCGGCGAAGTCCATTGCCTGCTCGGCGACAATGGCGCCGGCAAGTCGACGCTCATCAAGATCCTTTCGGGCGTTTACGCCCCGAGCCGGGGCGAAATCCACATTGACGGCAAGCCCGTGGCTTTCCGCTCACCAAAGCAAGCGCTCGATCTGGGCATCGCCACCGTGTACCAGGATCTGTCGCTGGTGCCCCTCATGAGCATTGCCCGGAACTTCTTTCTCGGGCGCGAACCGGAAAAGGGCGTTGCGCCATTCCGCACGCTCGACCTGGGACGCATGAGCCGCACGACGATGGCCGCCATGGCCGACATGGGAATCCATCTTCGCGATGTCGAGCAGCCTGTCGGAACGCTGTCAGGCGGAGAGCGCCAATGTGTGGCGATTGCACGTGCTGTCTTCTTTGGCGCCCGGATCCTCATTCTGGACGAACCGGCGTCGGCCCTCGGCGTGCACCAGGCATCAGTCGTGCTCAAGCTCATCGCCGAAGCGCGGGCGCGCGGCATCGGCGTGGTCTTCATCTCACACAATGTCCACCACGCCTATGTGATCGGCGACCGGTTCACGCTGCTCAATCGGGGCCGCACCACGGGGACCTATGAAAAGGGCCAGGTGAGCCGCGATGATCTGCTCGCGCAGATGGCAGGGGGCCGCGAATTGATCAATCTCGAGCGCGAGATCGCCGCCTTGGGGAACGCTTCAAAGGCGCGCGAGATCGGCGCACGCCAGTAGTCCGATCATCGATCAGGGAGGTACGTCATGTATGTGGCCGGCCAGGAAGAAATCGACGCAATCGCCAGGGTCATTCGCTCGGGCGCGCTGTTCCGCTATGGCGTCGGTGGCGAATGTGATCGCTTTGAGGAGCGTTATGCCCGCTATCTTGGCTGCAAGCACTTCGCCCTGGCTGCGAGCGGAAGCAATGCGCTGGCGGCTGCGATGATCGGCGTCGGCCTTGGCCCGGGAGATGAGGTGATCATTCCGGCGCACACCTATATGGCCACGGCGACCTCCGTTCTGACCGTCGGGGCGATCCCGGTGATCGTGGATGTCGACGAAACCATCACCATCGATCCGGCGGCGGTCGAAGCTGCGATCGGTCCGAAGACCAAGGCCGTCGTGCCGGTTCATATGTGGGGCGCCGCCTGCAACATGGACGCGATCATGAAGATTGCCGAGCGGCACAATCTGATCGTCATCGAAGATTCCTGCCAGGGGGTCGGCGGCTCCTATGAAGGCCGGAAGTTCGGCTCGATCGGCCACATCGGCGCGTTCAGCTTCAACTACTACAAGAATATGACCTGCGGCGAGGGTGGAGGCGTCGCGGTGAACGACGATGCCGTGGTGGAACGCGTGCGATGCGCGATCGATCCCTGCCACTTCTATTGGCATGGGCGCAGCGACGTTTCCCAGCCCTTTGCCGGAAACGGGGCGCGCGCTTCCGAGATCATGGGGGCGATGCTCAACGTCCAACTGGACAGGCTCGATGGCATGATCGGTGCTATGCGCGCGCAGAAGAAAGCGATCCTCGAGGGCGTGGCGCCGCTCGGCAACCTCGGCCTTCGCCCGACGCCGATGAACAGCCCGGAGCATGATTGTGCCACCCAAGTGATGTTCACCTTTCCGTCGGCGGAAACAGCGGACCGCTTCGTCAAGATTTTCCCGAGCGTGATTGCTGGAAGAACGGGCCGTCACACCTTCACCGAATGGGACCAGGTCCTGCAGGGCGCGGGCGCGGCTCATCCGGCCATGAACCCCTACACCATGCCAGCCAATGCCAAGTGCCGCACGACCTACGCCAAGGACATGTGTGCCCGCTCCCTCGATATTCTGAACCGGACGGTGATGGTCGCGATGCATCCTCTCCACAGCCGTGAAGACACAGACGATATCATCCACAATATCGGCATGGCCGCCCGCATCGTGTTTGGCGAACTCACCGAGCAGCAGGCGGATCTGCGTAATCTCAAACCGGTCGACGCACAGAAATTCGATATGAAAGTCGATGCGTAATCACTGGAACCCGAACTGGCGGAGGACCGTTGTAGCCGCACAGTGTGGAGGCAGACATGGCGCATGTGATCTATGACGTAGTCGAGCATGATGGCGGCTGGGCCTACAAGGTCGGCGGTACCTTTTCGGAGACCTTCAGCACGAGGGACGAGGCAGTCCAGGCAGCAAAGTCAGCTGCTGCGGAACAGCAGGTCGCCGGAGAGACGCAAGGTATCGAATACGAGGATGCCGATGGCGAATGGCACGGTGAAGTCGCCAAAGGCGACGACCGGCCGCAAACCGAGGTTTCCGAATAGATCCATTCCCGCCTGTCACGACGCATATCACATGCGGCGCAATCAAATCTGAAGGCGCAGCCCGGTCACCTGTGTGCCATCCGCAGATCGCTCGTCTGATCTACGTGCTGCCTGTAGCGGCTGATCTACGTGCTGCCTGTAGCGGCCGGTGAGGTGTGATCAGAGCACGCTTGCGGCGTGCCTTCCGGCGCATCTTCCTGAGAAGATGCATCCGCCAAGAAACGTCCCTTCGAGCGCATTGTAGCCGTGATAACCGCCACCGCCAAAGCCCGCGACCTCGCCAGCCGCATAGAGGCCGGGTATCGGCTCCCCACCTTCATCGAGCACCTGGCTGTCGAGATTGGTATGAATGCCGCCCAACGTCTTGCGTGTGAGGACGTGCAGCTTCACCGCGATCAGTGGCCCGTTCGCCGGATCGAGAATCTTGTGCGGTTTCGCGGTCCGGATCAGCCTGTCGCCGAGGTAGTTCCGTGCGCCGTTGATCGCGGTGACCTGAGCGTCCTTGCTGAACGGGTTGTCGATCTCCCGATCCCGGGCGGTGATTTGCGCGAGCAGATGATCATGGTCGATCAGACGCTCGCCCGTAAGACCATTCATCCCCTCGACGAGATCATTGAGATTGCTGAGAACGATGAAATCCTCGCCCTTTT
>JBEVEP010000404.1:0-14033 GCA_040512755.1 Mesorhizobium sp. | reverse complement strand
ATCGCTTCCGGCTACGCTTCGCGACGACACTTCTTGACCGAGTTGACGCTCGACCCGCCCGGCGCGACAAGCGACCTGGCCGGGCCGCCGCATCTTGACGAGGACTATCTGATCCTTTCCACCATCCATTCAGCCAAGGGTCAGGAATGGCGAAACGTATTCGTGCTCAATGTAGTCGACGGCTGCATCCCGAGCGACCTCGCCGTCGGCGAGCGCGAGGAGATCGAGGAGGAGCGCCGGCTGCTTTATGTCGCGATGACACGCGCGAAGGATTCGCTTCACCTGATCACGCCGCAGCGCTTCTACACGCACGGGCAGGCCAAACATGGCGATCGGCACGTCTACGCCTCGCGCAGCCGCTTCATCCCGGATTACATGCTCGGTAGCTTCGAGCGAGTCTCGTGGCCTGCGCCGGCAGAGCAGCGTGGTCGTGTGGCGCAGCCAGATGTTCGCGTCGACCTGAAGGGACGCATGCGCCGAATGTGGCTGTAAATTCATTTCGTCAGGTGGGGCCCTCATTGCCACCCCCACCCCGCCTGCCGATGAAGCCGGGGGGAAGGTTCATACCCTTGAATCAAAATGTGAAGAAGCTCATTCAGGCAAAGGCTCAGCCCGTGTTAAAATCATGTTTCTCGTGAACAAAACGGTGCTGGTTGGCTCTTCACCTTAGCAACACTTCCCTCACGAAAAGAAGAATGGCGGGGGGACAATGATTCAAGCTCAAGACCTCAGGGAAGACGTACAGTTCGTAGTCACATTGGTACACGGGACGTGGGCGAAAAATGCGGCTTGGATCCGACCCGGTTCGGCCATATCGGATGCGCTGAACAAGTGTTTCGGGCAGCGGGCCAAGGTGTTTCCCTTCAATTGGACGGGAAGAAACTCGCCAACGCCACGACGAAAAGCCTCAGAGAAGCTTGGAGTTGAGCTTCAGCAGCGGCTGGAAGAATACACTTCGGCACGCCACTATCTTATCTGTCACAGTCACGGCGGCTACGTAGGGCTGCGGGCGCTGGCAGACTTCGGCTTGGAAGAAAAGATTAGTGGCGTCATCTGTTTGGCCACCCCCTTTCTTGTCGCAAGAGAGCGGGATCTAAACCGCCTGGATCGTCAACTACACGGACGCGAGGGCGTCCGGCGGCTCAAAACCTTCGCGCGCAGGAAGGAGGCAGACCTCTTCGAGGCAAACGCGACGGTGGAGATCCGGGACGGCGTCCACATCGCCGATTCCGACAGCGTCAGCGTGAGCGAAGCAGCGGAACTCTGGATCACGTCCGGCGAGAGCGCCGGCCTGGAGCGTTCTACCCTCGACCAGTACCGGAGACACCTGAAATACCACATCGAGCCGTTCGTCGGCGGCGCACTTCTCTCGAAGCTGACCGTTCCGGCGGTGCGCGCCTTCCAGGACATGCTGCGGGAGAACGGCCGGTCGTCGGCGATGGTGCGCAAGGTGCTCGGCTCGCTGGGATCGATCCTGTTCGATGCGCAGGAACGCGGGCTGACCGTCCGCAACCCGGTCAAGGACATGCGCGGAACCCGCCGCAAGGGCAAGGAGCGCCAGGCCGAGAAGCGCAAGAAGGGCAAGCTCAGGGTCGGCGTCGATATTCCGGCGCGCACAGAGGTGCAGGCGCTGATCAGCGTGCTGGAGGGGCACTGGCGCGCCCTGATGATGACAGCCGTGTTCACCGGCATGCGCTCGTCCGAGCTGCGCGGCCTCAGATGGCCCGATGTCGACTTCCGGGCAAGCGAGATCCACGTTCGCTAGCGGGCCGACCAGTTCGGTGAGATCGGGCCGCCGAAGTCCGAAGCGGGAGAAAGGACGATTCCGGTGCCGCCGCTGGTAATCAATACGCTTCGGGAATGGCGCGTCAGGACGAATCACGATCTTGTTTTTGCCAATCCTGACGGCAATCCTCGCTCGCATACCAACATCATCATCAAGGGACTAATCCCTGCCATGCTGAAGGCCGGTGTTGTCGACGCAGACGGAAATGCGAAATATACCGGCCTGCATTCACTGCGCCATTTCTTCGCGTCCTGGTGCATAAACCGGAAGGAGGACGGCGGGTTGGGGCTGCCGCCGAACGTGGTACAGGAGCGGCTCGGCCATGCGTCGATCGTTATGACCATGGACGTCTACGGCCACTTGTTCCCGCGTGGTGACGATAGTAAAGAACTCGAAGAAGCAGCGACTGCGCTTTTGGGTTGAACGCGACAATGACGCGACATGGTGGCAAAAAACGCAATGAAAACAAAACCTAGCAGAGGACTGCAAATCCTTGCACCCCGGTTCGATTCCGGGCGAGGCCTCCATTTTCGCGCTGACGCTGATGGCCAGCGTCTGTTCGGTGCGGTTCTACCGGAGGAAAGCGCATTTCGCGCGGAGACGGGCCGACTGGGACGATGAACGCCGAATATTCCGAACTTCGTACGAAAATGGTGGACGGCCAGATCCGCACCACCGACGTGACCAATCCGGCAGTGCTCCTGGCGATGGGGTCCGTTCCACGCGAAGCTTTCGTCGACGCCCGGCTTCGCCAGCTTGCTTATATCGACGAGGACCTCGAAATATCGCCAGCAGGGGCTGGAAGGCCTGCCCGCTTCCTGCTCGAGCCTTCGCCCTTTGCTAAGCTCCTGCAACTCGCCGAAATTCAGCCTGGCGATGCGGTCCTCGATATTGGCTGCGGCACCGGCTATTCCGCGGCGGTTATCTCGAAGCTCGCCGCCTCGGTCACCGCGCTCGAATGCGATCCTGCACTCGCTGAGCGCGCCACCGCGACGCTGGTGGAGCTCGGCTACGACGATATCGCTATTGTCACTGGCCCACTGCCCGGCGGCCATCCCGCCAACGCGCCTTATGATGTCATCTTTGTCGGCGGCGCAGTCGATGAACTGCCCCAGAGCCTTTTTGAGCAATTGAAGGAAGGTGGCCGCCTGGTTACCGTAGAAGGGCGTGGCAACGCCGGCGTTGCACGCGTTTATTTGAAAGATCACAGCAATGTCACCGGTCGAAGGGCCTTTAATGCGGCAATTCCGCAACTACCCGGCTTCGAAAAGCCTTACACCTTCGAATTCTGATCGCGATTGTTAAACTTGCGTTGTAAAAGCATATGCTGCACGAGAATTTAACCGTCTTGGGGCGATTCTCTTGCAGACCAGGCTGAATCTGTGTCGGCCCGGGCGAACCAGAGCGGTAGCGGTGTTGCAAGTAGGCTCCGCCGATAAGAGGGGAATGTCGTGTCGCCTGTACGTAAGAAGGTATTTGCGGCTGTTGTGTTGTCCGCGCTCTCTTTGACCCCGACAGTGGTCTTTGCCGAGACGATCAGTGGCGCTCTGGCGAAGGCTTATCAGCTTAATTCGCAGTTGAACTCGGCCCGCGCAAGCGTAAGGGTCACCGACGAGGGCGTGGCGATTGCAAAATCGGGCTACCGGCCAACAGTCACGGCCTCGGCCAGCTTTGACTATTCCCATACCAATGCACCGCTCGGACTGGGGCTTGGAAACACAGCCACCGATCTCGTTGTCGGATCGTTCGGGGTCGAGATCCGGCAGACCATCTTCGACGGGTTTCAGACCAGGAATAATGTCCGCGCCGCCGAAGCGCAGGTGAGAGCATCCGACGAGAGCCTCCGCAACACGGAGCAGAACGTCCTCTTCGATGGGGCAACTTCCTATATGGACGTTATCCGCGACCGGCAGGTCGCCGTGCTCCGCGAGCGGAATCTGGCGTTCCTGGTCGAACAGGTGCGGGCAGCGAACTCACGATTCGAAGTCGGTGAAGGCACGCGTACAGACGTCGCCCAGGCAGAGGCCAGCCGGTCGTCCGCGGTAGCACAGCTCGCTTCGGCGCGCGCGCAAGTAACGTCAAGCGAAGCGATCTACACGCGGGTGGTGGGCGAACAACCCGGTTCATTGAGCCCGGCAGCCGCACTTGCCAAACTCCTGCCGAAGAGCCTTAATCAGGCGCTAGATCAGGCTGCCGCGCAGCACCCTGCCATTCTGGCGACAGAACATCTGGTCGATGCCGCGGCTTTCTCGGTCAAATCGGCAGAAGGCGCTCTGTTGCCTCAGCTCTCCGCTACGGCCGGCGCTTCTGAAACCATTCGTGAGGTTTCGCCGGACATTAACGCGCTCAACGGAAATACGCGGGTGGCCGGTGTGGGCCTGTCGCTCACCGTTCCTATTTATCAAGCCGGACGAGCCTCGGCCGTTGTCCGCCAGTCCAAAGAATCGCTGGGTCAGGCGCGAATTGAGGTCGACGTCAGCCGGGATCAGGTGCGTGCGGCGGTTACATCAGCCTGGACGCAGTACATTGCTGCTCTCCAGAGCGTGGCTGCCAACCGCGATGTGGTAGCCGCGGCGCAGCTCGCCCTCGACGGTGTGATCGAAGAGCGCAATGTCGGTCAGCGCACCACGCTAGACGTGCTTAATCAGCAGGCCGACGTGATCGACGCGCAGATCAATCTCGCGAGTTCAGAACGCGATGCGGTCGTCGCAAGTTATGCGATCCTGTCTGCGACGGGCGCGCTTTCGGTCACGCGGCTTTCCCTGAGTGTCGCCGAATACAATCCGAAAGAGCACTACAACGCCGTCAAGGACAAATGGTTCGGGCTGAGAACCCCGGACGGCCGCTGATCCAGAAGATGTGCCCGGCGGGCATTCCATCGCTATATCCTGTGTGAAAGCTCTGGCGGGTCACGAAGGGGGATTCTCTAGACTCCTGCTGTCGTCTACGCTTGCCATTGATTCGGAACCAAATTTCCAGGCGAGCGGTTCCGGCTAACTCGTCACAAGGGCGGCGGATGTGACAATGGCACAGGCAAGCAGCGTACAACGCGAACCATCGATGGAGGAAATCCTCGCATCGATACGGCGAATAATCGAAGACAGCGATACACACCGCAGCGCGGTCGAGGCGCAGTCGGCACACGCGGAGCCGGAGCACCAGACGACGCTCGACACGGAGCGATCCACGGTTTCAGTGGTCGAGGTTGAGTCTTTTCATCCGGAACTGGGTGACTTTGGTCTTGACAGGAAGGAGACGGTGGAGCCCCCGCTCCCAAACCAATCAGTCGATGCTGAGTTGGAGAGCCCACCAGAACCGGCTTTCGAAGCTATCGAAGATATTCCCGCCGAGGCAGTCGCCTTCAACGAACTTCCGGAGAAGGAGGCCGAGCTTGCCGACGATCTCGACACCGAAGTCGAAATCGAGGCGGAAGTCGATCTCGAGGCGGAGGCTCTGGTGACAACAATGCCTGCGATCGATCCTGCACCGAACGTGGACACGATCGAATTGCAACAGGCCACATCCTATTCACCTCTGGAGGCCCAGTCGCCGAAGACACCTATAATGTCCGAGGAGCCTGGCCGTCAGGTGGCTGCCGCATTCGGTGAACTGTCGGATGCCTTTGCGGCTAGCCGCAAGAAGAGCTTCGATGAAATGGCCGAAGAAATGATGAGGCCCATGTTGCAGGATTGGCTGGACAACAATCTGCCGCTGCTCGTTGAACGGCTTGTTCGCGAGGAGATCGAACGCGTCGCCCGCGGCGCGTGACCGTCGAAAAAAGGAGCGTCACGAGCGCCGCATTCGCATGCGGCGCGCGCCACCTACGCCACCTTCTCGTCAAGCAAACCAGACACGAAGTCGAACAGACCGGGTCGGCGGTCGCGGCGTAGCCGTTCGGCCGTCACGATTGCGCGGACCTCGTTGTAGGCCTGATCCAAATCCTGGTTGATGACGATAAAATCATAGTCGCGCCAATGCTCGATTTCGACTTTGGCGTTGGCTAGGCGCGTCTCGATGACCGCCTCCTGGTCTTCCGCGCGCCGCTTCAGCCGGCATTTCAATTCCTTCATCGACGGCGGCAGGATGAAGATCGAAACAATATCCGCCCTCATCTTGTCCTTGAGTTGCAGGGCGCCCTGCCAATCGATGTCGAACAACATGTCCCGCCCCTCAGCCATGGCCCGTTCCGCAGGTTCACGCGGCGTGGCGTAGAAATTGCCGTGTACCTCCGCCCATTCGAGCAGCGCGTCGGAATCCCGCAAGCGCTCGAATTCACGCTCGGAAACGAAACGGTAGTGCACGCCTTCGATCTCGCTGCCGCGCCGTGGGCGTGTCGTGACGCTGACCGAAAGACTGAGAGCCGGATCGTTCTCAAGGAGCGTGCGCGCGATCGTTGATTTGCCGGCGCCTGATGGAGACGACAGGACCAGCATCAGGCCGCGGCGGCGAATGGCGGCGGATACATTCTGGGCTGTCATGTCCTACTCCAGATTCTGGACCTGTTCGCGAAACTGGTCGACGACAGCCTTTAGCTCCAATCCGATCGCCGTCACGGCGGCGGCATTCGACTTGGAGCACAGTGTATTCGATTCGCGGTTGAATTCCTGCGCCAGAAAATCGAGCTTGCGGCCAATTGGTCCGCCGCCGGCGATAAGACTGCGGGCGGAAGCGACATGCGTTTTCAACCGGTCGATCTCTTCGCGGATGTCGGCTTTTGTGGCGAGGAACGCGGCCTCCATATGCAGCCGCTGCTCGTCGAGATTCGATGTCGCGTCCATCAGCAGCTTTACCTGCTCGGCAATGCGCCCACGGATCATCGCTGGTTCGCGCGATGGGTCTGCCTCGGCCCGGCCGGTCAACTGTTCGATCACGTCGAGATGAGCCAAGAGCAGCGCCCCGAGCGCGGCTCCTTCCGCGCTGCGCGCCTGTTCGAGGCCATCGAGCGCCTCATTCAGCGCAAGCAGGATCGCGGCGTCCGTATCGGCGCGCGCTTCGTCGTCCTCTGCCATTTCCGGCACTTCGAGCACACCGCGTAAGGCGAGGAGGCCATCGGCCGTAGCCGGGCTGATGCCAAACTGCTCTTCCAGCCGCCTGGCCAACCCGGCAAGGTCTCTGAGAAAAGCTTCGTTCACGACAGGCTGTACCTGCAGGCCGAACCTGGTTACCGAAAGTCCAGCCTGGATATTGCCACGAGAGAACCGCTTCTGGATTGCTTGTCGCGCTGGCGCCTCGATCCTCTCGAAGCCTGGCGGCAGGCGAAGGCGGGCGTCAAGGCTCTTGCCGTTGACCGATTTGACTTCCCACACGATCGCGGCGCCATTGCAATCCGCGACCGAACGCGCAAAGCCCGTCATGCTCTGCAGTGCCATCTTTCCCTGCCCCGATCATCCGCGCTGCCCGTCACTGGGCGGCCGCCGGCTCCGCACTATTGTCTGTACCACCGGCCGCGCCGGCCTTGGTAGCTTCATCAGCCTGCTTCTTCTCGAAGGCGCGGTATCGAGCCACGTTTGCATTGTGCTCTTCCAGCGTCACCGCAAACACGTGCCCACCGGTCCCGTCGGCGACGAAATAGAGATCTTCAGTCTTCGATGGATTGGCTACGGCTTCCAGCGCAGCGCGTCCCGGATTTGCGATCGGCGTCGGAGGCAGACCATTGATGACGTACGTGTTGTACGGCGTCGGCTTGGTGATGTCCGACTGCAGGATCGGGCGATCAGAGGGTTTGCCCTTGCCGCCAAACAGACCGTAGATGATGGTTGGATCAGACTGCAAACGCATCCCTTTGTTCAGCCGGTTTAGGAAGACGGCCGCAACGCGCGACCTTTCATCACCACGCCCGGTTTCTTTCTCCACGATCGAGGCGAGCGTCACAAACTCATCGACACTAGTGAGCGGCAGCCCGTTGGCACGGCGTTCCCAAATACTCTCGACCAGTCCCTTCTGGTCGGCCAGCATCTTGTTGATCACCTGCTGGCGGGAGGTCCCCCGGGTAAAGCGTTGTGTGTCAGCCGCTAGCGAGCCTTCCGCAGGCATCGTCGCCGGCATGTCTCCACTCAGGGCCTCGTTTTCAGCGATCCGCTGCCATGCTTGCGCCACGGTCAGCCCTTCGGGCACAGTCAGCGAATAGAGTATCGACTTGCCGCTGGTCAGGATATCCATGATGTCGTGCATGGATGCGTCCGGCGTGATCTCATATTCGCCGGCCTTCAGCGAACTGTCATTACCGTAGGCTTTCACGGCGAGCTGGAACATGCGTGCGTCGCTGATCAATCCGCGGCGTTCCAATTGGTCGGCAATTTCCGACATTCCGGTGTTGGGTTTAACCAGGAAGGTCATCGCGGTCTGCCTCGTCCCCGGCTCTTCAAAGGCACGCTTTCCAACGTACACCAGGACCAGCGCGGCAAGCGTCACCAGGACAATTGCCGACATCAGGAAATTGAGGAACACGACGAACTGGTTTCGCGACTGGCGCGACCGCTTTGAGGCGGGCGGAGGCGGCGTGCCGGCCTCTGGCCGTAGTGCTTCGCTGGCCGACTTCGGGACGATTGGCCTGGCCGGCGGCGTCTGCTGCCCCAACTCAGTCTGGTTCGCCGGATTCGTAGTCATTTTTCAGTACCGCCTGTTTGATTCCCCCGCGCGGAGACTAATGCTGAATATGGCAAAATTGGCGGCAGAGCGCCGTGCGGGACAGTCACCCGTTGTAGCGTTGGAAGACCAGGGACGCGTTGGTGCCGCCGAAGCCGAACGAGTTGGAGAGTACGACGTCGATCTGCCGTTGACGCGGCTCGTGGGGCACGAGATCGATCGCGGTTTCGACCGCAGGATTGTCGAGGTTGATCGTCGGCGGCGCGACATTGTCGCGAATGGCGAGGATCGAAAAGATCGCCTCCGCCGCGCCCGCGGCGCCCAGCAAATGCCCGATCGCCGACTTGGTCGAGGACATGGATATTTTCGAGGCTGCGTTGCCCACAAGCCGCTCGACGGCGCCAAGCTCGATCGTATCGGCCATGGTCGAGGTGCCGTGAGCATTGATGTAGTCGACATCCGCCGGCGCCAGCTTTGCTCGCTTCAGCGCCGCGGACATGCACCGGTAGGCGCCGTCGCCGTCTTCCGCCGGAGCGGTGATGTGGTAGGCGTCGCCAGTCAGCCCATATCCGGTCACCTCGGCATAGATTTTCGCTCCGCGAGCCTTGGCGTGTTCGAGCTCCTCGACGACGACGACGCCGGCCCCTTCGCCCATCACGAAGCCATCGCGATCGCGATCGTAGGGCCGCGACGCCTTTTCCGGTGTATCGTTGCGATCTGTCGACAATGCCTTGCACGCTGCAAAACCGGCCAGCGAGAGCCGCGTTACCGGCGATTCCGCTCCACCGGCGACCATCACATCCGCATCGCCGAACATGATCAGCCGCGCGGCATCGCCGATCGCGTGCGCGCCAGTCGAGCAGGCTGTGACGACCGCATGGTTCGGACCCTTCAGCCCGTGCCGGATCGAAACCTGTCCCGACACCAGATTGATGATGTTGCCGGGGATGAAGAAAGGACTGATGCGGCGCGGCCCTCGCTCTTTCAGGATGAGGGCGTTTTCGGCAATGCCTTCGATACCGCCGATGCCGGAGCCGATCATCACACCCGTGGCGTTACGGTCCTCGTCGGTCTCAGGCTTCCAACCGGAATCGCTGAGCGCTTCATCGGCCGCCGCAATTCCATACAGAATGAAATCGCCGATTTTGCGCAGTTCCTTCGGCTCAAGGAACGCTTCGGGATTGAAAGTACCGTCGCTGCCGTCACCGCGCGGAATCACATGCGCGATCTTGCAGGGCAGGTCTTCGACCTCGAATTCGGTGATCCGCCGGGCAGCGCTCCTGCCCGACAGAAGATGCTTCCATCCATGCTCGACACCCACGCCGAATGGCGAGAGCAGACCCATGCCGGTGACGACAACGCGCCTCATCGCAGGTCCTCGGGTGCCAATCGGATTGGGAAAGACGTCAGGCGGAAGCCTTGTCGATGTACTTCACGGCATCGCCGACCGTGAGGATCGTCTCGGCCGCATCGTCCGGGATCTCGACGCCGAATTCCTCTTCGAACGCCATCACGAGCTCAACCGTGTCAAGGCTGTCTGCGCCGAGGTCGTCGATGAAGCTGGCCGCCTCCGTAACCTTGTCGGCTTCCACGCCAAGATGCTCTACAACGATTTTCTTGACGCGTTCTGCGGTGTCGCTCATGGGGAAACCCTCGTCTTCTGTTAGTATGTCTTCGTTAACGGCCCGATTGCCGCTTATCAAGTTGAAAGATTGTCCGCAAACACGGAACTGGCGCAGCGAAGCATTCGGCCCCGAAACACCGATTTAACGGCCGCATTACACGAAAATCCGCACAGGTCCAAGGCGAAAAGCCGCCTTTTCCGACGGATTCAGATCATTGCCATGCCCCCGTTCACGTGGATCGTCTGGCCCGTCACATAGCCGGCCTCATTCGAAGCGAGCCAGGCGACCGACGACGCGACTTCCGCGCCGGTGCCCATCCGTCTCATCGGGATGGCCCCCATGATCGCCTCTTTCTGCTTGTCGTTCAGCTTCTCGGTCATGGCCGATTCGATGAAGCCGGGCGCCACGCAATTGACCGTGACGTTGCGGGAGGCGATCTCCTGTGCCAGCGATTTCGAGAAGCCGATCATGCCCGCCTTCGATGCGCAGTAGTTCGCCTGCCCCGGATTGCCGGTCACGCCGACAACGGATGTTATGTTAATGATGCGCCCGAAACGGCGGCGCATCATCGGATGGGTCAGCTCGCGCGTGAGGCGAAACACCGCCGTGAGATTGATTTCAATAACGGAATCCCAGTCCTGATCCGACATCCGCACAAAAAGGCCATCCTTCGTGATGCCCGCATTGTTGACCAGGATATCGACGCCCTCGAGCTCGGCTTCGGCCTTCTGCCCGAGCGACTTCACCTGGTCGCGATTCGAAAGATCGGCCGGGAACAGTTTGACCCGGTCACCAAGTTCACCGGCAATCGTCTCGAGTTTCTCCACCCGGGTGCCGTGCAGGCCGACGACCGCCCCCTGGGCATGAAGCGCGCGCGCAATCTCCTCGCCGATGCCCCCCGAGGCCCCGGTGACAAGCGCCTTTCGGCCGGTCAGATCGAACATTTCTTCACTCCGTTCCAGAAAAACACGCTCACAAGTTCACAGCGTCGGATCATGTCAACGCCTGAAGCGCCGTTTCAATATCGGCCGGCGTATTGATGGCGCTTGGGGAGATCTCTTTATCTATGCGGCGCGCAAGGCCCGACAGAACCTTCCCGGCGCCGACTTCATAAAGCGTCGAAACGCCGTTCCGGCCAAACCACTCCACCGTCTCGCGCCAGCGCACTCGGCCTGTCACCTGCTCCACCAACCTCGCAGTGATTTCCCCGACATCGGCCAACGGCCTGGCGGTGACGTTCGCAACGACGGGAACTGCCGGCGCGTGCTTTGTGACACCTGCCAATGCCTCGCGCATGATCTCGGCGGCGGGAGCCATCAGGGCGGAATGGAACGGCGCCGAGACGGGCAGCATGATCGCCCGTTTGGCGCCCTTGTCGGTGCAGAGCCGTGCGGCCAGTTCAACCCCCGCCTTGGCGCCGGAGATGACCAACTGGCCACCGCCATTATCGTTTGCGATCTGGCAGACGGAGTTCGCGGCGGCCTCGGTGCAGGCGGCCTCGACTTCCGCCTGACCCAGCCCGATGATCGCGGCCATCGCGCCTTCGCCAACCGGAACCGCAGCCTGCATCGCATTGCCGCGAATGCGCAGCAGACGCGCGGCGTCAGCTATGGAGAATGTGCCGGCTGCGGCGAGAGCGGAATATTCGCCGAGCGAATGGCCGGCGACATACGCCACCTTGTCCTTCAGCGAGAAACCACGCGCTTCCATCGCCCGCAGCACCGCGAGCGACATGGCCATCAGCGCCGGCTGCGCGTTTGCTGTGAGGGTCAGCGTCTCTTCCGGGCCTTCCCACATCAACGCCGAAAGTTTCTGCCCGAGCGCCTCGTCGACCTCGTCAAATACGGCGCGCGCTTCGGGAAAGGTTTCGGCCAAATCCCTTCCCATCCCGACGGATTGGCTGCCCTGCCCTGGAAAGGTGAATGCAATCGACATTTTCAACTCCTCCAGGCCCCAATTCTGTCAAGCAGCGTGTGCGGCACGGGAGGGAGATGTGTCAAGTGCACCGTCGCCTTAGACACGGCGGTGAATCCAGGGTAACTGCCGGCTCGGTTGTTAATCCTCCTCCCTCTGGACGGAGTGGCCGCCCTAGCTGGAACACCCCCTCCCAGCACTGGGATGAGGAAACCCGAAAATTTTTTTATCCACCCCCTTTCAGCCTCTCACATAATCTCCGGCATCGCCTTCACGGGAACCTGGTGCGCCCCGCTTCCCGACTGCTCCCGACAGGGAGAGTTCTTTGACAATGGCCAGACCGGAAAAGGGGCGTGGCAACGGAGAAGCGTGCATTTGCTCATTTGTAGGGGTCAGCGGCGTCGCGCAATCCATCGCCCAGGAAGTTGAACGCCAGAATGACGAGGATGACCGGGAGCATCGGAAACAGCAGCCAGGGATAGAACGCGATCACGCTGACGCTGCGTGCTTCGGTCAGCAGGATACCCCAACTTGTGATCGGTGGCCTGAGGCCAAGGCCCAGGAAGCTGAGCGCGGTTTCGCCAAGGATCATTCCGGGTATCGAGATCGTCGCACTGGCGATGAGATGCGACATAAAGCCTGGAATCAGATGCCGGCCAATGATGCGGCTGCTTCTGGCGCCCATAAGCTGCGCCGCCAGTACATAATCTTCCTCTCGAAGCGCAAGAAGCTTCGACCGCACGGCGCGCGCCAGGCCGGTCCAGTCAAGCAATCCGAGAATGATCGTGATCCCGAAGTAGATCAGTATCGGGCTCCACGTCACCGGCATGATTGCAGCCAGCGCCATCCACAGCGGGATGCTTGGAATGGATTGGAGAACTTCGATCACGCGCTGCACGATCAGATCGAACACACCGCCATGGTAGCCGGCGAGCCCGCCGATGATGATGCCCAGCAAGAAGCTGACGCCGACACCGACCAGTCCGATGGTCAGCGAGATACGGGCGCCATAGGTGATGCGGGACAGGACGTCTCGACCGAGCCGGTCGGTGCCAAGAAGGAACATCTGGCCTCCGACGGCCGGACACATCAGATGCAGATTGCCTGGCACGATCCCCCAGAATTTGTAGCCATCGCCCCGGCAGAAAAAGCGGATCTGCTGCACGTCGGTACGGTCGTTGGAATATTCCCGTTTGAGCGTATCCATGTCGAGCTTCATCGTGCGGCCATAGACAAAAGGCCCGACAAATTGTCCTTCATGGAAGAGACGCACGCGCTGCGGCGGCGAAAAGATGAAATCCATGTTCCTTGTGTGCAGGTTGTAAGGTGCAAGGAACTCGCTGATCAGGATAGAGCAGTAGCAAAGCGCCAGGAATATGCCGGAAGCGTAAGCCAGTCTGTGGCGTTTGAACTTCCACCACATCAGGCGCAGCTGCGACGCCTGATAGACCCGCGATTGCTCCTCGGTCATCACCTCGACGGATTGCGGATCAAACGGCGCCGTCGAGACGTAATGCTCCAAAGGTGCGCCGGGCAGGGGGAGCGGGGTGTTCATTTCGTACTACCGCCCTGCAGCCGGATACGTGGGTCGAGAAGCGCCAGCGCCAAGTCCGAAATCAGGACACCGATGACAGTCAGAAATGCCAGGAACATCAGGAACGATCCTGCCAGATACATGTCCTGACTCTGCAGCGCCTTGATCAGCATCGGGCCTGTCGTTTCGAGCGAAAGGACGATGGCGGTGATTTCGGCCCCCGAGATGATGGCAGGCAGGATCGAGCCGATGTCGGAAATGAAAAAGTTGAGAGCCATGCGAAGTGGATACTTCACCAGCGTGCGGAACGGATGGAGGCCCTTGGCGCGAGCCGTCATGACGTACTGTTTCTGAAGTTCGTCCAGCAGATTGGCGCGCAGGCGACGGATCATGCTCGCAGTGCCTGCGGTCCCGATGATGAAGACCGGAATCCACAAATGTTCGAGTATCGATTTGGCTTTGGCCCAACTCATCGGTTCGCCGAGGAATTTCTGGTCCATCAAGTGTCCGATGGAGGTTCCGAACCAGATGTTGGCGAAATACATCAGGATCAGCGCCAGCATGAAATTCGGGATCGCGATGCCAAGAA
>JBEVEP010000382.1:0-3886 GCA_040512755.1 Mesorhizobium sp. | reverse complement strand
CTTCGCCTCGAACAGGCTGATGACGAAGGAGGCGAGGATGGCGGTGAGGAGATTGGCGAAGAGCCAGGTAAAGCGGTGGCTCGCGGTCCGCCACACCGAATCGGAGACCCGCTCGCCCGCGACGCCGCCCATGCGCAAGATATCTTCCGAGGCTTCTTCCTGCACCACCTCGACGATGTCGTCGGCGGTAATCACCCCGACCAGCCTGCCGCCGCCGTCGACCACGGGGGCGGAGGTGAGGTTGTAGCGCTCGAACTGGCGCGCCACTGCCTCCTGGTCGGCCTCGACCGGGATCGGGTGAATGTCCCGTTCGGTGACCGCATCGATCGAGGTCGGCCGCTTGGCGCGGAGCAGACTGTTGAGCGCGACCGAGCCGAGCAGGTGGTACGCGGGATCGACCACGAAGAGTTCATAGAAGCGGTCGGGCAGGTCTTCCGCCTCGCGCATGTAGTCGATCGTCTGCCCCACCGACCAGAACGGCGGCACGGCGATAAGATCGGTTTGCATGATGCGGCCGGCCGAATCCTCCTTGTATGCCCGGCTGCGCTCGAGCGCGAGCCGCTCGAAATGCGGAAGCTTGGCGAGGATGTCGGTCTGCTCTTCCTTGTCGAGGTCCTCGATGACGTAGACGGCGTCGTCGGAATCGAGCTGTTGCAGCGCCTCGGCCACCTGCTCGCTCGGCATGGTCTCGAGCACCTGATCGCGCACGGCCTCGTCGAGTTCGGGCAGCGTCGCGGCGTCGAAATCCTCACCGAGCGTCGCGATGAGCATGGTGCGCTGCTCGGGCCGGAGCAGCTCGATGAGATCGGCAAGATCGGCCTCGTGCAGAGGAAGGGCGAGGTCGCGCAGTTTCGCCGCCTCGCCCGTATCGAGCGCGGCAACGACGGCGTGGAGGAACTCGGGACGGATTTCGCCCTCCTCGTCGCGCAAATCGACGTCGCCCGCTTCATCCTGCATGGCCTGTCCGTTTCGCCGTGTTCCAACGTCAAGCGGGAGGGCCGCGGATTCCGCGGGAGCGGGGTCGGGCCGGAAGAGACGAGTTCCCGCTTCCGGGCCTGCGATCGCAGGCGCGGCTTGGGGGTCACTAGACCCTTGTTATGGTGGAATTTCCACCAAAAAAGCGCCTAGACCTGAGGCCATCTTGTCACCGGGGCGCAAGGACGCCCCTAAGCGGCAAAATGCTGTAGTGTCGAAACGACTTCTTGATCGGAATAGGGCTTCGGGAAAAATCTCGCCCGCTCAGGCATGTCGGCGTCACGAGGATTGAAATACCCGGAAGTGACAATAAGTTCGATCGGCGGCCAGCGTTTGCGGATGGCATGAGCCAGTCTGAGGCCATCCATTGAGCCCGGCATGTCGATGTCGGTAAACACAATGCGTATGTCTTTGCGCCGTTCCAGGATCGCGATTGCTTCATCGGCGTTCGATGCTTCGATCGCCGTGAAGCCGGCGTCTTCGACAATGTTCACGGCGGGCGATCGGCTCAAAAAATCGTCTTCAACAACCAAGACATGGATGGCAAGATTGGGCGACATCTCATTGATTGATTTGAGCCACTTAGGACAAACCCACGTGCCAATTCCTGGTTCCAGGGTCGTTCGGCGAGGGCGAGTCTCTCTCCAACGAACGGTTGGGTCGGTAAGCTATGTCTGATTCCGATCGAGTCCATCGCTGGGCTACGCAGCTTCACCGCCTGCAAAAACGACCTTTGGTTGTCGGGAGCGTCATTGTTGGCGCCGTGCTTCTCGCCACGCTTGCCCGATGGGCCATCAGCGGGCTCGTCGATGACCGCAACCCGTTTACCACCTACTACCCGGCGATCGTGGTGGCGACGTTGCTCGGGGGTTTTTGGCTGGGAACGCTTACGGCCATCGTCTCGGCAGTCGTGGCGTGGTGGATATTTATGCCGCCCGTTTTTGGCCTCACACTCGACGAATCACAGATCACGGCAATTGTCATCTTCATTCTCGTCTGCCTGCTGCTGGTAGCGGTCGTCACCGCGCTGAAGGCTGCCGTCGATCTTCTGCTTGTTGAAATCGATCAGCGACGAAGGGCGCATCTTGCTGTTGGACAACTCGGTTTGTTGGTTGATAGTTCGGACGACGCCATCATCACCAAGGATCTCAATGGCGTCATCACTAGTTGGAACAACGGCGCGGAACGAATATTCGGCTACACCGCCGACGAGATGGTCGGGAAGCCCGTGAGCTTGCTCATACCGGCAGACCGGCCCGATGAGGAGCCTTCAATTCTGCAGCGGCTCAGACGGGGAGAAAGGATCGAACACTACGAAACCGTGAGGCGGCGCAAAAGCGGTGAGCTCATCGACATTTCCCTCAGCGTATCTCCACTTGCGGACGACACGGGCAAGATCGTCGGCGCCGCGAAAATCGCTCGGGACATCACCATGAGGCGGCACGCGCAAGAGATGCAGACGCTCCTTCTCGGTGAGATGCGTCACCGCATCAATAACCTTTTCGCTGTGACCAATTCGCTGGTGACGCTCAGTGCGCGCTCGTCGAAAACGCCAAAGGAAATGGAAACGGCAATCAAGGAAAGACTGGCGGCCTTGTCGCGTGCTCAGCAGCTCACGCGCCCCGGTCTTATCGCGAACGAATTTGCAATCAGAGAGTCTGCCACGCTGAAGGGCCTCATCACCGCGATCTTCGCGCCTTACGCGGCTGCCGGTGCGAAAGGGCCTGAACGCATCATCGTCACCGGATGCGACGAAGAAATCGACGATCGAGCGGTCACGAGCGCCGCCCTTCTGCTGCATGAACTCGCGACCAATGCCACCAAATACGGCGCCCTGTCGGCGTCGGCGGGCGTGGTTCACATAGACTGCTCTTCGAAGGAAAACTGGCTTGCGCTCATTTGGGAGGAGCGTGGGGGACCGCCTGTCAGCGGTCCTCCGGACCGGGAAGGATTCGGCGGGAGCCTCGCGCGCAAAATCGTCGAAAACCAGTTCCGCGGTCGGTACTTCAATGAATGGAAGCCGAGCGGCCTGTCGATAAGAATCGAGATTCCTCATGAAAACATTGCCCCACCGAAGGCCAAATCGTCGATGGCCCAGTCCGTTGAATGCGCTCCATCGTGACGCACCGGGTGAGATGACCCGTCCCTGCGCTGTCTGCTGGGCGCAATCGCCAGGATGGGCACGTCTGAAACACGCGACGCCTTGGTAGCTGCAGACGGAATCGTTCCTAAAGGAACAGCCGCTGGGGACGAACGTTCATCCTTCAGCAAAATCCAAGGAGATTGTCATGAACAGCACCGTTCTCGGTCTGGCAACAGCAAGTATCTAGCAATCCGACATAAGAGACACGCGGACCGCCGAGCGCCGATTTATCCACCAAATAGACGTCTGAAAAGTCCGCCTCGTCTTCGCTGTTCAGGAAATGAGTCCGCGTAGTAATTTTCGTACCGCGATTTGGCTCTGGTTTTATTTGCCACTTTTCCTTCACCCCCCGGAGTGCCGCCGGCTAATACCACCTGCGTGTTCTTCAAGCCGGTTTTCTCGACCAGCGCGTAGAGGGTGGCTGCATTCTTGGGTGAGAGCCGCACACAGCCATGCGAGGCGGGCTTGCCGAGCCGTTTCACCTCCAGGGTGCCATGAATAGCGTGGCCGTCTCGGGTGAAGAACACAGCGTGGGGCATGGGCGCATTGTCAGATCTTGTTCATCGATCTGGCGGTGTAAGTTCCCGATGGCGTTGTGTAACCCCGAAGACCTGTTGAAACAGGCCACTCATATTGTTGCACCCCATCCAACGAAACGGTCATTTTCTGACTGGCTTTGTCGATGTTGATGTGGACCGTGGACGTAATTGGGCCGGTCTCTTCCGAAGCACTCTGGCTCGTTGTTTCCGGGGTCTCGGGCACTGCCGT
>JBEVEP010000371.1:0-9430 GCA_040512755.1 Mesorhizobium sp. | reverse complement strand
GGGTGCGCCGGCTCGAGGAAGCGGTGCGCAACGGCCTGACCGCCGAGGCGGCGGTGGAGAAGGTGCAGAGCGACATGCGCGCGCGCATGCTGCACATGACCGATCCCTACTTGCGGGAGCGGATGAGCGATTTCGATGATCTCGCCAACCGGCTACTGCGCCAACTCATGGGGCATGGGCCGGAAGTTCTGGCGGCAACCTTGCCGAAGGACGCCATCATCGTTGCGCGCTCCATGGGGGCGGCCGAGCTGCTGGACTACCCTCGTGACCGGATGCGCGGCCTCGTCCTGGAGGAAGGAGCGATCACAAGCCATGTCGTGATCGTCGCACGCGCCATGGGGATTCCCGTTGCTGGTCAGGTGAAGGGCGCCGTGTCGATGTCCGAAAACGGCGATGCGATCATCGTCGACGGCGACGAGGGCCGCATCCATTTGCGTCCGCAGGCCGACGTGGAGGCGGCCTATGCCGAAAAGGTGCGTTTCAGGGCGCGCCGGCAGGAACTTTACCGTGAATTGCGCAAGAAGCCGTCGACCACCAAGGACGGCGTCCGCGTCGACCTCCTGATGAATGCGGGGCTGGCGGTCGACTTGCCTCAACTGGCCGAGTCGGGCGCTGCCGGAATCGGGCTTTTTCGCACCGAACTGCAGTTCATGGTCGCCGCCACTTTTCCGCGCGCCGAGGCACAGGAGCGGCTCTATCGCGACGTGCTGGATGCCGCCGGCGACAAGCCGGTTACCTTCCGAACCATAGATATTGGTGGCGACAAGGTGCTCCCATACTTCAAGAGTGTGACCCACGAGGAAAACCCCGCTCTCGGCTGGCGGGCGATCCGGCTTACACTTGATCGGCCTGGCCTGCTCCGGACTCAGATACGCGCGCTGTTGAAGGCCGCCGGAGGGCGTGAACTGCGGCTGATGCTTCCGATGGTCACGGAGATCGGCGAAATCATGCAGGCGCGGGAGATCATCGACCGCGAGGTCCGTCACCTGTCGCGATTCGCACATGATCTGCCGATGCTGCTCAAGCTCGGCGCCATGATCGAGGTGCCGTCGCTATTGTGGCAATTGGACGAGCTGATGCGGACGGTCGATTTCGTCTCGGTCGGCTCGAATGATCTTTTCCAGTTTGTGATGGCGACCGATCGCGGCAATACGCAGCTCTCCGACCGATTCGATCCGCTATCAGTACCCTTCCTGCGCGTTCTCAAGCAGATCGCCGACGCCAGCCATCGCGTCGGGACGCCGGTTACGCTGTGTGGAGAGCTTGCAGGCCGTCCTATCTCGGCCATGGCGCTGATAGGCCTCGGTTACCGGTCGATATCGATGTCGCCGGCGGCAATAGGCCCGGTCAAGGCGATGCTCACCGAGCTGCCGCTGGAAGCACTCGTGTCGCTCCTCGATGATGCGTTGGCCAAGCCCAATGCTGTCCGCAACGTCCGCAAGGACCTTCATTCCTTTGCCGACCAGCACGGCATTCCACTGTAAGCACTGAACATGATCAATCTGCCCCGCGAACGCATGGATCAGGTCGTGAAGCGTTTCGACATGCTCGAAGCGTTGATGGCTGCCGGGCCTGATCCGGACGCCTATGTAAGGATGGCTTCCGAATATTCTGAGATTCAGGAAATGGCGGCCAAGATTCGTGCCTTGCGCGCCGCCGAGCAGGAACTCGACGACCTCGATGCCATGCTTGCCGACAAGTCGACTGATGCCGAGATGAAAGCCCTTGCCGAAGCGGACAGGCCGACCGTTCAGCAGCGCATCGAGGAGCTTCAGAGCGACATTCAGATTCTGCTCCTGCCGAGGGATGCCGCCGACAGTAAGAATGCGATTCTCGAGATCCGCGCTGGAACGGGCGGCGACGAGGCTGCGCTTTTCGCGGGCGATCTCTTCCGCATGTATGAACGCTATGCGGCTGCCCAGGGCTGGCGCTTCGAGGTTGCTTCAGCCAGCGATGGCGAAGTGGGTGGCTTCAAGGAGATCATTGCCACTGTTTCCGGCAAGGGCGTTTTCGCCAAGCTCAAATTCGAATCCGGGGTTCACCGCGTGCAGCGTGTCCCTGAAACCGAAGCCGGAGGCCGAATCCACACGTCCGCCGCTACCGTGGCGGTTCTGCCCGAGGCGGAGGAAGTGGACATCGACATTCGCGCCGAGGATATCCGGATCGACACGATGCGCGCGTCGGGCGCTGGCGGCCAGCACGTCAACACCACGGATTCTGCTGTCCGGATCACGCACCTGCCGACCGGCATCATCGTCGTGCAAGCGGAGAAGTCGCAGCATCAGAACCGCGCCCGTGCCATGCAGATATTGCGTGCACGACTGTTTGATCTGGAGCGCTCGAAAGCCGCCGAGGAACGCTCCGAATCGCGCCGCCTCCAGGTCGGCTCGGGCGACCGTTCCGAACGCATCCGCACCTATAACTTCCCGCAAGGCCGGGTGACCGACCACCGCATCAACCTTACGCTCTACAAGCTCGACCGCGTGATGGAAGGGGAACTCGACGAGATCATCTCCGCTCTCATCGCCGACCATCAGTCGAAGCTCTTAGCCGATCTCGGGACCAATGGCTGAACAGACGGAGCCCCTGTCGCTCGGCCAGATGCTCCGCATTGCCCGCTCGCTTCTGGCGGAGGCTGGCGTTGACAATCCCGCCCTCGATGCTCGGCTGCTGGTGGAGCATTTCTCCGCAACGAGCCGCGCCGATGCGATCACATCGCCAGGCCTATTATTGGATGGCCAGACTGCCGCGGCCATATCGGCGGCGCTGGAACGGCGCGTTGCTGGCGAATCGGTCCACCGCATCATGGGCTTCCGGGAGTTCCATGGGCTGCGGCTCCGCCTCTCCTCCGAGACGCTGGAGCCACGTCCCGATACCGAATCGCTTGTCGACGCGGTTCTGCCATTCGTGCGGGAAACTGCGGCCCGACTGGGCTCCTGCCGCTTGCTCGATCTTGGCACTGGCACGGGCGCGATTGCGCTCGCGATCCTGAAGGAAGTGCCGGGAGCTATCGCCACTGGAACGGATGTCTCGGCGGATGCCCTGGCGACCGCAGTCCGCAATGCTGAAGAGGTTGGGCTTGGCCCGCGATTCACAGCAATTCAGTCCGACTGGTATTCCGCGACCGAAGGTCGCTACCATTTGATTCTCTCGAATCCGCCCTATATAGCCCGGAAAGAGACAGAAACCCTGCAGCCAGAAGTGCGAAAGTTCGATCCCGTCCGTGCGTTGGACGGAGGCGAAGATGGTCTCGATTGTTATCGCATTATCGCCAATGGCGCAGGCGGCCATCTTGAGCCCGGGGCGCGGATCTCTGTCGAGATCGGCTACAACCAGCGGGCGGATGTGGAGCAGATATTCGGCCAGGCAGGTTATGGGCTGATTGCCGTAGCGAAGGACCTCGCGAAACATCCGCGCGCCCTTGTATTCCAACGGCAGGACGAGATTCCGCAAGAGAAAAAACGCTTGGCAACAGACGGGAATGTAGATAGGGTCGGGTAACCGGATGAGACGAAGCAGGCAGTGCTGTTATCAATTCGGTTCCCGTAGAAACAAGCTGCCTTCTTGCGTAAATGACGCCTTAGCTTCGTGCGGGGATCGTCCGGATTGACATGGACCGGAGCAGGATGGCACGCGGCGCCAGCGCGATTGATGCGGGCGAAAACCGGCAGAATAAACAGAACGGCTGACAGGTGCGCCGTCCGCGGACAATTTTTCAACACGAAGAGAATCGAATGAGGCCACAACAGCAAAACCGGCGGATGCGGGGTCGCAACAACAACAATAACAACAACCGTAGAGGCCCCAATCCCCTCACGCGCAACTACGAGAGCAATGGTCCGGATGTCAAAATCCGTGGCTCCGCCCAGCAGATTGCGGAAAAATACACCACACTTGCGCGCGATGCTCAAAGCTCTGGCGATCGGGTGATGGCGGAGAACTATCTGCAGCACGCCGAGCATTACAATCGCATCATAGCGGCCGCACTGGCGCAGATGCCGATCCAGCATGCCCGTGATTCGCGCGAAGATGCTGACGACGATGCCGATGACGAACTCGAAACGGCAGGCAACGCCGTGGAGACGCCCGCGCCGGTGAGCAACGGCTCCGGTCCGCAGCCTGTCATCGAAGGCACGCCGGCGGAAGTGGCGCTTAATCCGGAGGCTGTCAACCAAGGTAACGAACGCCGCGACGCTGAAGCCGGCGGCGCGCCGGCGGCGCATGGCGAGGTAGGCGAGGAAGCCCAACCGCGCCGCCAACGGCGCCCGCGCCGTGGCCGACGTCCAGATCAGGACAATGCCGACAGCCGGCAGGCAGCCGCAGACGCCGACGCTTTACCAGAGACTGAAGCTGAGGCCACCGGCGGCGACACTGCTCTTGCCGACGTCGAGAGCTGATCGGCCGGATAATTCCAGGCTTTCGTGTGAGGCGGGGACCTATGGGTTCCCGCCTTTTTGTTGCGGTATTCTGCCTTGAGGATCCCTCACCAGGCACCCATATCTCGTTCAACTGGGCCCGGCTTTCGAGCGGGCCCGTCACCGCAAGCTGATCCGGCGCCGCAAAGCGGGCCGGTGATCGAAGGAGACGGATATGAATCTAGAGAAATACTCCGAGCGTGTCCGGGGGTTCATACAGTCGGCACAGACCCTCGCGCTCTCGAGAAACCATCAGCAATTTACGCCTGAGCATATTCTGAAAGTCCTTATTGACGATGACGAGGGGCTCGCAGCCGCTCTGATCGAGCGGGCGGGCGGCCGGCCGCGGGACGCGCGGCTCGGCGTCGATACTGCGCTTGAGGCGATGCCGCGCGTCGAAGGCGGCAATGGACAGCTTTACCTTGCCCAGCCTCTGGCGAAGGTGTTCTCCACCGCGGAGGACCTTGCCAAGAAGGCCGGCGACAGCTTTGTCACCGTGGAGCGGCTGTTGACGGCGCTCGCCGTCGAGAAATCCGCCAAAAGCGCAGAGATTCTTACGAAGGCTGGCGTCACGGCGCAGTCCCTGAATCAGGCCATCAACGACATCCGCAAGGGGCGGACCGCGGATTCCGCGAGCGCGGAACAAGGGTACGATGCGCTGAAGAAGTATGCTCGCGACCTCACGGCTGATGCCCGCGCGGGCAGACTTGATCCTGTCATTGGACGTGACGACGAGATTCGCCGCACAATCCAGGTGCTTTCGCGCCGGACGAAGAACAATCCCGTGCTGATCGGCGAGCCCGGCGTCGGCAAGACGGCGATCGCCGAAGGTCTGGCGCTGCGCATCGTCAATGGCGACGTGCCGGAATCGCTGAAGGACAAACAGTTGATGGCGCTCGACATGGGCGCGCTCATCGCCGGTGCAAAATACCGTGGCGAGTTCGAGGAGCGCCTCAAGGCCGTTCTATCGGAAGTCACGGCGGCCGACGGCAATATCATCCTCTTCATCGACGAGATGCATACTCTGGTCGGCGCCGGCAAGGCCGACGGGGCGATGGATGCATCGAACCTTTTGAAGCCTGCGCTCGCGAGGGGCGAGCTGCATTGCGTGGGCGCCACGACGCTAGACGAGTATCGCAAGCATGTCGAAAAGGACGCTGCGCTCGCCCGCCGTTTCCAGCCGGTCTTCGTGGAGGAACCGACCGTCGAGGATACAGTTTCGATCCTTCGCGGCCTAAAGGAGAAGTACGAGCAGCACCACAAGGTGCGCATCTCCGATTCGGCGCTGGTCGCGGCCGCTACCTTGTCGAATCGCTACATCACCGACCGCTTCCTGCCGGACAAGGCGATAGACCTTATGGACGAAGCCGCGTCCCGGCTCAGGATGCAGGTGGATTCCAAGCCAGAAGCCCTCGATGAGATCGATCGCCGCATCATGCAGCTCAAGATCGAGCGTGAGGCGCTGAAGGTTGAGAAGGACGATGCTTCCAAGGATCGGCTTTCGCGGCTTGAGAAGGAATTGGCGAACCTCGAAGAGGAATCGACGCGGATGACGGCTGCATGGGCGGCCGAAAAGGCAAAGCTCGGCCTTGCTGCAGACCTGAAGAAGCAGCTCGACGAGACCCGCAACGAACTCGCGATTGCGCAGCGCAAGGGCGAGTTTCAGCGCGCGGGTGAACTTGCCTATGGGAAGATACCCGAACTCGAGAAGCGGCTGAAAGAAGCCGAGACGCAGGACGGCAAGGGCGGCATGGTTGAGGAGACCGTGACGCCGGACCATGTTGCGCACATCGTCTCGCGTTGGACGGGAATTCCCGTCGACAAGATGCTGGAAGGCGAGCGCGAAAAGCTGCTGCGCATGGAAGACGAACTCGCCCAGCGGGTCGTCGGCCAGGGTGAGGCCGTTCAGGCCGTGTCCAAGGCGGTGCGCCGCGCAAGGGCGGGTCTCCAGGATCCGAACCGTCCGATCGGTTCGTTCATGTTCCTTGGCCCGACCGGCGTCGGCAAGACGGAACTCACCAAGGCGCTTGCCAGCTTCCTGTTCGACGACGAGCACGCGATGGTGCGTGTCGACATGTCGGAGTTCATGGAGAAACACTCCGTCGCTCGCCTCATCGGTGCGCCTCCGGGCTATGTGGGTTATGAAGAGGGTGGGGCGCTGACAGAAGCGGTTCGCCGGCGACCGTATCAGGTAGTTCTGTTCGACGAGATCGAAAAGGCCCATCCCGACGTCTTCAACGTCCTGCTGCAGGTTCTGGATGACGGCCGCCTGACCGACGGACAGGGCCGCACCGTGGACTTCCGCAACACGCTGATCGTGATGACATCCAATCTAGGCGGGGAATTCCTGGTGAATCTCGGCGAGGGCGAGGATGTCGACAAGGTCCGCGATGAAGTGATGGCGGTTGTTCGGGCCTCCTTCCGGCCGGAATTCCTCAACCGCGTCGACGAGGTGATCCTGTTCCACCGGCTGCGCCGGCAGGACATGGGCAAGATCGTGGAAATCCAGCTCCAGGGGCTCGAGAAGCTTCTTTCCGACCGCAAGATCCGGCTCGACATCGATCCGGAGGCGATCGATTGGCTTGCGAACAAGGGCTATGACCCCGCCTATGGAGCACGGCCTCTGAAGCGGGTCATCCAGAAGGAACTTCAGGACCCGCTCGCCGAAAAAATTCTGCTTGGGGAAATCCTCGACGGTTCGACCGTCAAGATCACGGCTGGTTCCGACCGGCTGAATTTCCGAGCGAAACCTTTTGCCGGCGAAACCGTTGAGGCGGCATAACGCGCCTCGGCAGGTTCACGACTTTGAAAATGGCCGCACTTCCCGGCCATTTTCATGCCCGGTTCCTATTGAATGGTCGGCTTTGATCGGCAGCATCCGTGACATGCCGATCTCTTCGCGAAAATTCGCGTCCGGAGGACCATTGTGAGCAAGTGGATGATGATCGGTGCTTTAGCCCTCTTGGCGGGAGGCCCTCTCGACGCTCATGCCTCTCGTCCGGCCGAACGCGATTCGCGCGAAACATTGTCTCCGTCCGGTCTTAAACTGGCTCAGGCCGGCGACGTCGAGATTTACTACGACGGCAGGGGCCGCCAGGTCATTGTGGATGCCTATACTGGTGAAATTCTGGCAATTCAGCCGCGCGGACAGGTCCGCCGCGCCCTGCGGCGCAATCCCCATCCCGAGCGCTATTATCTGGACGATCCGCAGGATATGGAACGCCTCCAGCGTGACCAGATGGAGGAATACGATCGCCGTCCTGCCCCGCCGATCGAGGACTATGGGGACGAATACCAGGTCTATCCCCGCGACTCGTTTCCGGTTTTTCCGGGCGATGGGGATGGCCGTGAGGCCTACCCGGAGGAGCGCACTGCCAGAGGCGAGATTCTTCCTTATCCCGAACAGCCGTCGGAAATCATCGTCGAGCCCAACAATCCAGGCGCTACGATCGAACCGCCGGTCACTTCGGCAGCCCGCAAGGAGGTAGCGGAACTCCAGGTCCTGCTTGATCGCATGGCTGTCTCGCCTGGCGTGATCGATGGACATTTCGGCGGCAATGTCGACAAGGCGCTGGCGGCCTATCTCGAAGTGACCGGGCAGGTGCTGCGATCAACGGATGCTGTGGCAATCAAGAAAGCGCTGGCTGACAGCGGCGGTGACGCGTTCATTGACTACACGATCACCCCGAACGATGCGGCAGGCCCGTTCGTAGCCGCAGTTCCGGCGGACTATGGCGACAAGGCCAAACTTGAACGTCTCAGCTACACGTCCGTATCGGAAATGCTCGCGGAGCGCTTCCATATGGATGAGAAATATCTGAAGGCCCTCAACCCGGATGCGAATTTCGGCCGGCCGGGTACGGTGATTCGCGTCGCGAATGTCGGCACGCCGGTGAAGCGTCCAGTCACGCGTATCGTCGCCGACAAGGGAGAGAAGCAGGTCCGCGCCTACGATTCGGACGGCAAGCTGGTCGCCGCCTATCCCGCGACGATCGGGTCCGGGGATACGCCCTCGCCAACAGGAACGCACACGGTCTCCCGCGTCGCGCTCAATCCAGACTACACGTACAATCCCAGGATCAACTTCAAACAGGGTGATAATCACGGCATCCTGAAAATTCCGCCTGGACCGAATGGTCCGGTCGGAAGCGTCTGGATTGCACTTTCCGAGCCGACATACGGTATCCACGGAACCCCCGATCCGTCGAAGATTGGCAAGACCGAAAGCCATGGTTGCGTGCGCCTGACCAATTGGGATGCCGAAGAGCTCGCAAAGAATGTAACGGAAGGCGTTTCCGTAGCTTTTGTTGAATAGCGGTGACGGCTATCCCGTAGCGATGACCCGCGACGGCTGCCGAAGTTGAGCCCGCTCCCAATCTGCGCATAAGTGCAATTCAACCGGTTGGCTTTGTGCTCATGCGCTGACGAGGCTGGGTCATTGCCCTATCTGCCGCTTCAGCCGATTAAGTCCACCATGTCGTCACGTTCGACCCTCGATCAGATTGCTGATGCGAATCACGAGCTCGCTTCAACAACATTTTGTCCCGAATCCAGGCGCGTCTTTGTTCTCGTCGCCGCGATCCTCGCTTCGGCGGTTGGATTCATCGACGGCTCGATCGTTCCGATCGCCATTCCGGCGATTCGCGCGGACATCGGCGCTACTCTCTCTGATGCGCAATGGATTTCGAACGCCTATGCGCTCACGCTGTCCGCGCTGATACTCGCGGGCGGTGCGGCCGGCGACAATTTCGGACTGCGGCGGACGTTCATCGCGGGAATCGGGTTGTTCGTCGCGGCGTCCATCGCCTGCGCACTTTCGCCTACCCCGGCTATCCTGATCGCCGCGCGCGGAGTCCAGGGGATTGGCGCTGCCATCATGGTCCCCGGCAGCCTGGCGATCATCGCAAAAGCCTACCCGCGGAGCGAGCGGGGCAGGGCGATCGGCATCTGGGCCGCATCCTCAGCGCTCACCATGGCGCTGGGCCCAGTCGTCGCCGGGCTTGTCCTTTCGGTTC
>JBEVEP010000354.1:0-16179 GCA_040512755.1 Mesorhizobium sp. | reverse complement strand
CGCGAAACGGGCCCGGGCCTCGGATGAAAATTTCCAGCCGCGTTTCCGCCACGCGACCGGCCCGGCACCGCCGCCCTCCCTGATACCCGGTGCGCACCAGGTTCCCGTGAAGGCGATGGGCCGATTATGGAAGCAGCGGAAAGGGCGTGGATAAAGAATTTTCGTTTTCTTCATCCTGGTGCTGGGAGCCGAGACGGATAGGGGGTGTTCCAGCTTGGAGCGCTGCGCTCCGTCCAGCACCCCTCATCCGACCTCGCCTGCGCTTCGCTTCGGCTCGGCCACCTTCTCCCACAGGGGGGAGAAGGAGAGGCGCGATAGCAGCGCTTCGGTTAATCTCGGACCGTGGAGATTGCCGGCCGCAGCGAAGCGGTGCCCCCTTCTCCCCGTGTGGGAGAAGGTGCCTGAGCGCAGCGAAGGCGGATGAGGGGTGCTCCAGCCTGGCGCTTCGCTCCCCGGCACCGGCGTCATCCCCTGCCGACATAAGGCATTTTCGTCGCCATGACCGTCATGAAGAGGACGTTCGCGTCGAGCGGCAGACTGGCCATGTGGACCACCGCATCGGCGACGCGCTGAACGTCCATCACGGCTTCCGGAGCGATGCTGCCATCGGCCTGCGGCACTCCGACCGTCGTCGGCGCGACCATTTCGGTCAGCGCATTCCCGATGTCGATCTGGCCACAGGCGATGTCGAATGGGCGGCCGTCAAGGGCAAGCGTCCGGGTAAGTCCGGTGATCGCATGCTTGGTGGCCGTGTAAGGCACCGAGCCGGGACGCGGCGCATAGGCCGAGACAGATCCGTTGTTGATGATACGCCCACCCATCGGCGACTGCCGGCGCATCACGCCGAAGGCCTTGCGCGCGCAGAGGAACGAACCGGTCAGATTGACGCCGACGATCTCATTCCAAACATCGATCGGAATTTCGTCGATCAAAGTCGATTTGTAGCCTCTGCCGGCATTGTTGAAGAGGAGATCGACGCGCCCGAACTCTTTCGTGGCGCTATCGAACAAGCGATCCACGTCATCCGGCTTCGTCACATCGCAGGCTAGCGCGAGCGCTTTGGTTTCAGCCGGTCCGGCCGCGCTGATCGCCTCTTCGAGCACGGCCTGCCGGCGTCCGCAAAAAACTGTGTTCCAGCCATTTCTCAGCAGCGCCGTGGCGACAGATTTTCCAATTCCTGTTCCGGCTCCGGTGACGATGGCGGTTCTGCCTGTTGTCATGGTGCTTTCCCTCCCGGTCTGCGAACGGTTTGATCTTTAGCAATCTCTTGGGCACGGCAGCCTGACAAAGGTCAAGCGGCCTGTCTTCTCCGGAATTGCAGATGGAAGGCGCGGTGGCAAGGACCACAAAAAGGGCGGTCAATGGAAGACCGCCCCCTGATTCGGACCCGGCCTGGGAGGAAGATAGGCTGATCCGACCAGAAAAAATGATGCGCCTGCGAGGTTAAAGGACCCTTAACGCTGCGAGATTACCTGCACACTATTGTAGCACATTCGGTGCGTTCCGTCCTTTGTGCACTCTATCGCACCCGCGGCCCTACTGTTCCGTCTCCTACTTGAGGGATCGGTAGAAGCGGCATGGCATGGCGTTCGACCGACACAGCCTTGAGCAGGGCGTGGACTGTACCGCCCACGCCAAGACCAAGTTCCACCAGGGATTTCCGGGTGATCCTTGCCTGGAGCCGCTGGCTCCCGATCGCAAGCCCGATCGAACAGTGCGGACTGCCAGCATCGGAGGAGATAGTGTCGATCTGGCATCGGATGATGTTTCGCACGGAGAGGTCTTCCGGTCTGGTTGCCGCGACCGCCACGTCGTTCGCCTGTATCCTCAACCGCACATGCTGGCCCACGCGAAGCCCGTCGGCCGGAATCTCAAGCGCCGCGCCTTCCGCGTCGACATTGGCCAGACCGAATCCAGCATCGATCGCAGTGACGATTCCCTCGATCAGCGAACCTGCCCTTTCCCGTCCCAGGATCGGCAAAACATTCGGATTGCCAAAAACCTGGGGCGCCGGACCTGCGGCGATCGTCTTGCCACCAGTCATTACGACAAGCGTATCGGCCAGCCGTGCGATCTCGTCGATCTCGTGGCTGACATAGAGGATCGGAATGCTCGTTTCCTCACGGATCGCCTCGAGGTAGGGCATGATCTCCCCTCGCCGCGCGTGGTCGAGCGAGGAAAGCGGCTCGTCCAGGATCAATATGGCGGGATCGGACAGAAGCGCGCGGCCGATCGCCACCCGTTGGCGTTCTCCGCCAGAAAGCGTGTCCGGACTGCGGTCCAGATGGTGTTCGAGCCCCAGGAGCGCCACCACCTCCGCGAATGGCCTGACCGCGGCGCGGCGGCCCGCCCAGCGCGCATAGTCCAGATTGCGCCGCACGGACAGATGCGGGAAGAGCCTCCCGTCCTGGAACACGAACCCGACCTGCCGCTTTGAGGGCGCCAGGTCGACACCGGCCGCCCGGTCGAAGAGCACGCGCCCGCCGGCCACGATGCGGCCCGTGTGCGGCCTGTTCGTGCCGGCGATCATTTTCAGGACAGTCGTCTTGCCGGCCCCTGAGGCCCCGAACAACGCCGTGATGCCGCGGCCTGCCTCGAAATGTGCCTCCACGGGGAAGCTACCGGCCTCGCCGCTGACGGACACGCTGAGGACGTTCGTCACGATTTCCTCCGCCTGAACCACATAGCGATCCATTCGGAAGCCAGGATGGCGGCAAAGGCGATGGCGACTGAGATGACGATGAGCCGCCTGGCCGCCGCATCACCCGTCGGACTTTGCATGAAGGAGTAGATCGCGAGCGACAGCGTTTGCGTTTCGCCGGGAATGTTGGACACGAATGTGATTGTGGCGCCGAACTCGCCAAGGGCCTTGGCAAAGCCGAGCACCGCACCGGCGATAACGCCGGGCACGACCAGCGGCAGGGTAACCGTAAGAAAGGTCATGATTCGCGATGCCCCAAGCGTTCGCGCCGCCTCCTCGAGCCCCTGGTCCACAGCCTCGATCGACAGGCGGATCGGGCGCACGAGCAAGGGGAAGGCCATCACGCCGGCGGCAAGGGCCGCACCCGTCCACCGGAAGGCGAATGTGAGGCCGAAGACCGTCTCGAAGAAGCGGCCAAGCGGGCCATTCGAGCCGAAGAGGGAGAGCAGCGTGTATCCGGTCGCGACGGGTGGCAGGACCAGTGGCAGCGTCACGACAGCCTGCAGTACGCCTTTGCCTGGAAAAGCGCCCCGCGCCAGCACCCATGCCACCGCAAAGGCCGGCGCGAGCGCGGCGATGATCGCGACCGAGGCGACCTTGGCCGAAAGCAGGACGATGGCGATATCGCTTTCGCTCACCCGGCTTGCCTTACGGCTCGACTGGCTTGAAACCCAGCTTTGCGAAGATCGCCTGCCCCTTCTCGCCTGTCAGATAGTCGAGGAAGCCCGCTGCCGAGGGCTTGCCCTTCACCGTCACAGCAGCCGGATAGATGATCGGCGGGTGGCTGTCGTCTGGAAACGTAAAGACGCTCGCCAGTTCCGGCGCAGCGTTGCGGTCGGAGCCATAGACGATTGCCGCGCCGACTTCCCCCTTGCGGACAAATTCAAGCGCCACGCGCACATTCTCGGCAAGAACCGCATTGGGCTGGACCTTCTCCCAGATTCCCAGCTTCTCGAGTGCGGACTTGGCGTATTTGCCCGCCGGCACATGCTCGGGATCACCCATCGCAAAACGCCCGGCGGACAAAACCGTGGCCGGATCAGTAACCGCGCTCGAGCCGGGCTTTCCGGCAATGATCAGCGTATTGCCAGCGAGCTCGCGCCGCGTGTCGGGCTTTATCAGATTGCGTTCAGCGAGCCAGTCCATCCACGCGAGGTCTGCCGAGACAAAAGCATCGGCCGGTGCGCCGGCTTCGATCTGTTTGGCAAGCACCGAGCTTGCAGCCAGCGAAAGCACAACCTTCGCGCCACTTTCGGCTTCGTAGGCTTTCGAAGCTTCCTCCAGTGCATCCTTCATACTTGCCGCAGCAAAGACGGTGATCGTCTCCTGCGCATGCGCTGCAAGGGGCGCAAATCCGAGAAACAGGGCGAGTGCCAGAAACAGGCGCCTTTTCATGATGTCATCCTTTCGTGCCAACCATTCATACGGGGACGCCCGCTCCCATGAGCGGGACGGACTTCCGGATGTGATGGTGGGCATGACGGAGACAACCGCGACCCGGTTGGCAGCAAACCCTTCACTCAGAGGCGGCCATCCACTACCGCCCAGACCGGCTTGACTGGCCGGTGCTGCAGCAGCGCATCATCGCCGACGGCAGCACGCGGACCATACGCTGCCCTCCGGCGATTTGACAAGGGACAGCGCCCGCCTCCTTTAGAGCGCGAAGATTTTTCCCGGAGTCGTCACCGCGCTCTAACTCTTTGATTTCCGCATGATCTTTTCCGAAAACCGCTACACACTTTTTGCTTCGCTGACCTTCGGTTCGGGATCATGCTCTCGATGGCGAAGGTCAGGCTTTCGTGGCTTGGGAGACCGTCGCCTCGACGTGCTCTACCAGCGCGTCCGGCAGCTGAAGCCGGCCCGCAAGCAGATCCAGATAACCGCGCTCGGCCCGGGAATCCGGCGCGATCGTAAGACGCGAGGCAGTGTAAAGCTCGATCTTCTGCGCGTCCGTGGTTGCCGACCCAACGAGTTCGTCCAGATCGGTTGGCTTCTCCAGTTCCTCGACGAGGAATTGCTGCGCCTCGGGGCCGATGCCTGAAAGGCCGAGCTTGTCGGCGATCTTCTTGCGCTCGGATTCATCGATGTGGCCATCCGCCTTGGCAGCCGCGATCATGGCGCGCACCAGCGTCAACGCGAATTCCTGCTCGCCCTGAGGCGCCTGGGAAGGATGGAAGCTGGTGTCCTCCGGCGCCGGCAGCAGTTCCGGCTCGCGGGCGGCGGCTTCCTCCGGTTTGTCTCCGGTCTGGTAGTTCTGGTAGGCCTTGTAAGCGAGACCGGCGATTGCCGCGAGCCCGCCCAGCTTGATCGCGGAACCCGTGACGGCGCGGCCGGCGCCGGTGCCCAGCAGGACGGCAGCCAGCGCGCCAGTGGCAAGTGGGTTGTCCTTGGCAAGCTGCGTCACTTCGCTGGCCTTGTCGCGAACGGTCGATTCAGTTCCGGGAATTTTCGAACCCAGCAACTCGTCAAGCAACTGTTTCGGATCAAACATGCCAGCCTCCTTGATCATGACCTCTATGAATGTCGGATCACGCTTGAAAGTGTCGTTCATTCCCGCCGCGCCGGACGAGGTGAAGCCTGAGGTAGACAGCCCTTCGCGACATTACAATGACGGACGCGCTGCTGGAGCACCATGATTTTTCCTGGCGTCGTCATCGTGCTGTAACTCTTTGATTTTCGCATGACCTTTTCCGAAAACCGCTACGCACTTTTCGGGATCATGCTCTAGCTGCCGATATGTCGTCGCGCGCCACGC
This sequence comes from Mesorhizobium sp., assembly GCA_040512755.1. GTDB lineage: Bacteria > Pseudomonadota > Alphaproteobacteria > Rhizobiales > Rhizobiaceae > JBEVEP01. The sequence continues at coordinate 10,723 of JBEVEP010000354.1, read as the reverse complement.
GCAGCAGCGAGCGCCACCTGTCGATGGCGTTCAGCATAGCGCTGGCGATCCTCTTCGCTTCGCGTGCTGTGGCAATGTGGGCAGGACACGCCTTCGCAATAAAACGAAGACTGCCGATCCTCGCGGGTGAGCGGATGACGGCAGGCGCGGCAGAGTTCCGCATCGCCTTCGACCAATCCGTGGCCGACGGAAACACGCTCGTCGAAAACGAAGCACTCGCCTTCCCAAAGGCTTTCATCGGACGGCACTTGTTCGAGGTACTTCAGGATGCCACCCTTGAGATGGTAGACCTCCTCAAGCCCGAGCGACCGCACATAGGCAGTCGCCTTTTCGCAGCGGATGCCGCCGGTGCAGAACATCGCCACCTTGCGGCCTTCCAGTGCGTCCCGGTGACGCTCGACCCATTCGGGGAAGTCCCGGAAGCTTTTAGTCCTGGGATCGACCGCGTTCCGGAACGTGCCGATCGCCACCTCGTAGTCGTTGCGGGTGTCGATGACGACGGTGCCGGGATCGGAAATCAGAGCGTTCCACTCGGCCGGTTCGACATAGGAACCAGCGCTCGCGACGGGGTTTAAGTCGCTCACCCCCATGGTCACGATTTCTTTTTTCAGCCGCACTTTCATCCGGTGAAAAGGCATCTCGGCGGCAGTGCTGTACTTGAGCTCCATGCCGGCAAGGCCGGGAATGGATTCCAGATGCGCAATGAGGGCGGCAATGGCTGCCTCGCTGCCCGCCACTGTACCGTTGATGCCCTCGCGGGCGAGCAACAACGTGCCCTTGATACCCCGCGCGCCGCAAAAACGGGCCAGCGGTTCACGCAGCGTTTCGAACGCGTCCAACCGGCAGAACCGATAGAGCGCGGCGACGCGAAAGGCTGATGGCGGCACGGATGAATTCATGGCGAACGCCGTAACGGCTTACGCGGCCTCTTTCAAGGCTGTGCACCTTTCATGGCACGCGACAAGCGTAAGGGCGCCGGGAAAATACTCGAACTCCATCCACGCACCCAAGGAGTGCCCGATAATCGGCCAAAACGGAAAGGGCCAGCCATGTTTACCGACAAAACCATCGCCGAAATTGCAGCCGTCGCCAACGAGTTGGGAATCGAACCCGCCACGCTGATTGCGGTCGCCGAAGTCGAAAGCGGCGGCAAGGCGTTCGCCAGCGTCGAAACGCGCCACGAGCCGCTCATCCGCTTCGAAGGCCACTATTTCGACCGGCGGCTTGCCCCGGCGGAAAGGGACATCGCGCGAAAGGCAGGGCTTGCCTCTCCCGTTGCTGGCAAAATCGCCAATCCGGTCACGCAGATCGCGCGTTGGCGCATGCTGGACCGCGCGGCCGCGATCAACCGCCGGGCTGCCTACGAATCCGTTTCCTGGGGGCTCGGCCAGGTGATGGGCGCGCACTGGGCGTGGCTCGGCTATGCCGGCATTGATGCGCTGGTGGCGGAGGCACGCTCAGGCGCTGGCGGCCAGGCACGATTGATGGCCAGGTACATTGAGAAAGCTGGCCTGCTCGGATCACTGCGAAAGCGGGACTGGACAGGCTTCGCGCGGGGCTATAACGGTCCGGCCTATGCACGTCACGGTTATGATCGAAAGATTGCGGCAGCCTACGCACGACATAACGCGACATCGGCCGGTAAAGTGGAACACAGGTTCGGATTTGCGCTCCCCGTAACGAAGGTGAAACCCGCCACCGAAAATGGAATCCGCCTCGTACCAGCCTGGTTTGCCGCGCTCTTTCGCCGCCCGTAAAGGTGGTCGGCGGCTTGCGGGTGGACTCGGAAAAGCTGATTTGTTAAATCGATTGAAATTTCAAACGACAGGAGGTCACCATGTCCAACAAGTCCGAATTGCTCCTGTCGCTGCTTGACGGGCAACCTGTCATTCCGGTGCTGAAGATCGAGCGCGCCGAGGATGCCGTGCCATTGGCGCAGGCTTTGGCCAAAGGCGGCTTGCGGATGATTGAGATCACACTACGAACTCCGGAGGCGGTCGAGGCGATCCGCCGCGCCGCCGGCGAGGTCGAGGAAGCGATTGTTGGCGCAGGCACGATCCTGTCGGCCGCGCAGTTCGAAGAGGCAGCAAAGGCCGGTTCACGCTTCATCGTGAGCCCGGGCCTGACAAAAGAGGTGCTCGCCGCTGGCGGCAACAGCGATGTGCCCTTGCTGCCCGGCGCAATCACGCCAAGCGAGATCATGACAGCCCAGGAGGCCGGTCTCGACTTCCTGAAGTTTTTCCCCGCGGAACAGGCTGGCGGCGCTGCGTTCCTCAAGTCGCTTGCATCTCCCTTCGCAGGAATCCGGTTTTGCCCGACCGGCGGTATCGGAACCGGAAACGCGAAGGACTATCTCGACCTGCCTAACGTCATCTGCATCGGCGGATCCTGGGTGGCGCCCGACAATCTGGTCAAAGCAGGCAAGTGGGACGAGATCGAAGCTCTGGCCCGCCAGGCTTCGCGCCTCGGGCGATAGCCGCGCCGCGACAAGTTTGCGGGTTCTCCAACCGTCAGAAATTCCACGTCCGGGCTAACGGCCAAGCCGCTGTGTCGCCCTTGCTCGGGCTGGCGGCGGGCATCCGCCTGCCGGACCGTTTTATGACGAGGGCATGCGGAAGCGGCGCTGGCTGCTTTCCGAAAAACGGCTTAGTTGGTTTCGAACCGCGCGACCGAGAGGAAAGTGACAGCCTTGCCGGAGAACCGGTTCGCATCGGCCTCTTGTGAGGCCTGCTGGAAGCCGGCCGTGTAGACCTCACGCGGCGCCGTACGAACGACGTTGTAAGCCAAGGCAGGCGCTGTGGTTTCCTGGGTGTTGAGGGTGACGGAGTCCGCATGCAGCGCCCACCGAGCCGCCTGCGGCTGGGCAGCGACGACAACTGGCTTGGGTTGTGGCTTGCCCTGGCCCGAAGCAGGGCGCGCCGACTTTGCGGTCGTCTTTACGCCAGATGCGATCGCTGTCGCAGGATCGGAGCCGGGCTTTCTAGCAGCCAGGACAGAGCGCGGCGATGCAGCGGCAACCCGTTGGCCTTTGGCCTGAAGTCGCCCGGAAGTGCCAACCGCATCGGCAGGCGAGATGCCAAACGCATCTTGCAGTGAGTCTGACGCTTCGTCTGGCGAATAGGCAGCCAGTTCGACCTGCGGCGCCGGAGCGAGACTCGGACGCGATTCCGGCAAGGCAGCCACGACGAAGTCATCGGCAACGCCTTCTTCGGCCAACTCCTCATCCTCGGGCGGCGAGTACGGCATCGGGATGCCAGCCGATGCGTCACTTGTGACCGGTTCCGCCATGGCAAGCAAAGTTGAAACCTCATCGTCATCCGAGGCAGCTTCGACCGGCGGCGCGTAGTCGGGCCGATGTGTCGGCAACGGGATGCCCAGCGCAACCTCTGCCGTTTGATCGGCAGGCGCGTCCGCGCCGAGTGCGACCTGGAACGGGACGGTATCGGGTTGCTGCCCAACGACTCCCTGCGGACGCGGCGCTTGACCCGGTACCGGCACGCCACGTTTCGGTAGCTCGGCGACGATTGTTTCCGGCGTCTGCGCGGCGGGCTCTTCGACCGGCGCAGCAGGCCGGATTTCCGCCGGCTGCGCCAGTTCAGGCGGCACGATGCGGATTGCGGGCTTCGCAGCCTGTTGCTGCTTTTCGGCCAGCTTCGGCTGCTCAGGCTGCTCCGGCTTCTGCGCTGCCGCCTTCACCGCTGCCTTCGGCGGCGGCGCGGCTGCCGCCACAGCCGTGCTGCTTGCGATATCTTCTTCCTCGTCCGCGCCGCCACCAAAGAAGGCAGCGAGGAAGCCGCGGCCCTTGGCGCCGGACGAACCTCCAGCGCTTGCAATGGCCAGATTGCCACTGCCTTGGCGCGCCTTATACGAAGCAACTGCCTGCTCAAACCCAGGCAGCGGCTTGCCGTCGCTCGGCACATGCAGCGTCTTTCCATTGGGGAACACTGAAACCAGTTCCTGGCGGCTCATACGCGGCCAATGACGGACATTGCCGACATCCATGTGCACGAACGGAGAGCCCGAGCGCGGATAGTAGCCCACACCGCCGCCCTGCATCTTGAGGCCGATATTGCGCAGCGTCTTGAGCGAAACATCCGGGATGTAGAAGTCCATCGCCTTGCCGAGCATGTGCTGGCTCTTCTTGGCGACACCCTTCGAACGGCTGCGCAGCATCGAATTTGTGGCGGGCGAGCGATAGCCGCAGATCACATGGATATACGCGCGCGAACGCGAACTCCGGTACGCTTCCCACACCAGGTCAAGAAGGCGCGGATCCATCCTCGTCGGTTCGTTGCGACGCCAGTCGCGCAGGAGTCGATTGATTTTCTGAAGGCCGGCCTGATCGTAACGGCCATTCCGCTTGTAGACGATCTCGGCCTTTTCACCGGTGTGAACGAAATAAAGTCTGAGGCTGCGGGTATCGGCACTGGCAGCCGAGGCGGCGAAAGCCAGAAATCCGAAGCCCAACATCAAAAACGCCAACCACCTGGACCAGACGGAAGTGCTCAGATGCCGTCCGCTATTGAGTCGCTCAATCTGCATCAAATCAAAAGGCCTTGCAGGCTGCCATTTTGTCCCCGGATTTGACTACCCGGACGGATCTAGAAATTCCGCCCGAACTATCGTCCCCAATGGTTAATCACTGCTTAGTGGAGCCGAATTGCGGTCACACCATGGCGAGAATCGGCCGAAAATGCCAGCGATCAAATCAAGGTAAATGAAACATTTACGCTGGAAATTGTGGATTGACCTCGAAAGATAGCCGCTGAGCGCGGTCTAATTCGTGATTAATGCCGTATTCTTTCAGCTTGCGATAAAGTGTTGAACGCCCGATTCCCAACCAACGAGCAACTTCACTCATCTGACCCTGGTAATGCTCGATCGCCAGCCTGATCATCTCCGCTTCAAGTTCGGCGAGCGAGCGAATATTGCCGCGCTCGTCCAGAGCGCGCAAAAGGCCGAAATGTTTGCCTTCAGCGCCCGCCCTCGCAGCGCCAGCCAGAATGCCGAAGTGACGGCTCTCGCCGGTTGCGACGACTTCCGTTTCGGGCGCAACGATCGGCGCCCAAGTTGCGGATGCGACGCCGTCGATCTGGGCCCTTATCTGGGGAAACTCTTCGGCGGTCAGCGTGTCGCCTTCGCAAAGAACCATGGCGCGAAAGACCGCATTTTCGAGTTGCCGGACATTGCCTGGCCAATCATAGGCGCCGAGGATCCGGAGCGCATGAGGGGAGATCCCGGTAATGCGGTGGCGCGCCTCGGGCGGCCCCACACGCGCCATGAAATGGCGGACCAAGAGCGGAATATCCTCGCGGCGGTCCCTGAGCGGCGGCACGAAGATCGGAAAGACATTGAGGCGATAGAACAAATCTTCGCGGAATCTGCCATCGCGGACGTGCTGTAGAAGGTCGCGATGTGTGGCGGAGATCAGACGGAAGTCGACTTTGACCGTGGATCGCGCGCCTACCGGATCGACCTCCCCGTGCTGGACTGCGCGAAGCAGCTTGACCTGCAATTCAGGCGGCAGATCTCCGACTTCATCCAGGAACAGCGTGCCTGTGTCTGCCTCGACGAACTTGCCGACGTGTCTTTCGGTCGCGCCGGTGAACGCTCCCTTTTCGTGGCCGAACAGGATGCTTTCGACCAGATTGTCCGGGATGGCCCCACAATTGACGGTCACGAACGGTTTGGAACGGCGATCCCCGCCGCCGCGGATTGCGCGGGCGACCAGTTCCTTACCCACGCCGGACTCGCCTTCGATCAGGATCGGAATGCTGGACGCAGCCGCCTTCTGGGCGAGCCGGATCACCCGGTCCATGGCGCCGCTGCCGGTGAGGATGTCCTTGAAGGTCAGCGCGCGCGTAAGCTGCCGTCCTGGCAGTTTTTCGCCGCTTCCCAACGCCTCGACCTTCAGCGCGTTCGCCACTGCGGCAAGCAGGCGTTCTGGTGAAGCGGGCTTGACCACGAAGTCGAATGCGCCGTTGCGCATTGCTGCGACGACCGTGTCGATGCCGGTCTGTGCGGTTTGGACGATCACAGGCGCCGTGATGCCGCGCCTGCGCATCTCCTTGAGCACGCCGTTGCCGTCAATGCCCGGCATCATCAGGTCAAGAATGACCGCCGCCGGGTCGTGCGCGCGCGGCCCATCAAGCGCCTCCAGCGCCGCTTCGCCGCTGGCGACAACGATCGATTCATAGCCTGACCCGGTCAGCGCGTTTTCGATCAGCCGGCACTGCACCGGGTCGTCGTCAACAATGAGGATGGGACCTGTCATGAAAACTTTCGAAATGGTGCGATCGGGAAGCCGAGTCGGCTGGATCAACTTGGCACAGGGTTCTAAATAAGGCCTCAAAAAAGCCAGTGAACGAAATCTTGCGGCTGGCCCACAAGTCTTTTTCTCGGAAAGCGCATAGGGATGTACCCAATGTCAGATCGCCTTTTCTTGCCTAACCTCTCAACCGCAGCGAAGGGCTCGGCCGTCCATGCGGCCAACTCTGCGCTCGGTGACTTGCCGGAGTGGGATCTGGCCGACCTCTACCCCGGCATGGACGCGCCGGAGCTGATGGGCGACCTGAAGAAAGCAGGCGAGCTAGCGATCGCCTTCGAGGCGGAATGGAAAGGAAGGCTCGCCGCCGAGGCGACCAATCCCGCCAACGGCAATTTGGGCAAGGCTTTGCGTCAATATGAGGCGCTGGAAGAGCTTGTCGGCCGTCTCGTTTCCTATGCCGGGCTGGTCTACGCGGGCAATACGTCGGACCCTCAGCGCGCCAAGCTCTATGGCGATATCCAGGAGAAGATGACGGACGCCAGTTCGCACCTCCTTTTCTTCACGCTCGAACTCAATCTTGTGGATGACGCGCTGATTCTGACCGCGCTCGACGCCGATGCCGGGTTCGGCCATTACCGCCCGTGGGTGCTCGACCTGCGCAAGGACAAGCCCTACCAGCTCGAAGACCGGGTCGAGCAGTTGTTCCACGAAAAGTCGATCACAGGGCGCGGCGCCTGGAACCGGCTGTTCGATGAAACGATGACAGACCTGCGTTTCACCATCGACGGAGAGCAACTGACGCTCGAGCCGGCGCTCAACCGGCTGCAGGATCCGGACGGCAACATTCGCCGCAAGGCGGCAGAAGCGCTCGCCGAAACGTTCAAGCAGAACCTGCGCATCTTTACGCTGATCACCAACACGCTGGCCAAGGACAAGGAGATATCAGATCGCTGGCGCGGGTTCTCCGACATCGCCGATTCGCGGCACCTGGCGAACCGGGTCGAGCGCCCTGTTGTAGACGCTTTGGCAAGCGCAATTCGCGAGGCCTATCCGCGGCTTTCGCACCGCTACTACACGATGAAGGCAAGATGGCTCGGCATGGACCAGATGAGCCATTGGGACCGCAACGCGCCGCTTCCTGAAACACCGCAAGCGACGATCGGCTGGGACGAGGCCAAGAATACCGTTCTTTCGGCATACCATCGTTTCTCGCCCGACATGGCGGAGATCGCCCGGTCCTTTTTCGACCGCCGATGGATCGACGCGCCGGTGCGGCAGGGAAAGGCGCCGGGCGCCTTCGCGCATCCGACCGTTCCGTCCGTGCATCCCTACGTATTGCTGAATTACATGGGCAAACCGCGCGACGTGATGACGCTGGCGCATGAACTTGGTCATGGTGTGCATCAGGTGCTCGCCGGGCCGCAGGGCGCGTTGATGGCCTCGACCCCGCTAACCCTTGCCGAAACTGCCTCCGTGTTCGGCGAAATGCTGACGTTCCGCTCTATGCTCGACAAGACCGCGGATCGCCGCGAGCGAAAAGCGATGCTGGCACAAAAGGTCGAGGATATGATCAACACTGTCGTACGCCAGATCGCCTTCTACGAGTTCGAACGTAAGGTGCACACGGAACGCCGCAATGGCGAACTCACCTCCGACAAGCTCGGCCAGTTCTGGCTCGAGGTCCAGGCCGAAAGCCTTGGACCAGCGATCAAGCTGCGGGAGGGATACGAGACGTTCTGGACCTACATCCCCCACTTCATCCATTCGCCCTTCTATGTCTACGCCTATGCCTTTGGCGATTGCCTGGTGAATTCGCTCTACGGGGTCTACCAAAACGCCGAACACGGGTTTCAAGAGAAGTATTTTGAGATGCTGAAGGCGGGCGGCACCAAGCATCACTCGGAACTGCTCGCGCCGTTCGGGCTTGACGCGTCCGATCCCGCCTTCTGGCAAACCGGGCTCGGCGTCATCGGCGGCCTGATAGACGAGTTGGAAGGTCTGGACTGACGTGGGCAGTCGCGTTTGAACATTGTTTTCGACGCGCGAGCGGGTACAGCTCTCGGAAGAAATTCGCCTCAGGAACAGCATGGCCGCTCTTACTCCACCGTTCGTCCTCGTCCGTGACGACCCGTCCGGGCACGAGTTGCTGTTTGCCGATCCTCTCGAGATATTGGCGCCACGGACGCCAGCAGAATTTTTCGAAGCGTTGGATGCGGCCGAGAACGCCCGCCGCGCCGGAAAATGGATTGCCGGATATTTCTCTTATGAGGCCGGCTATTTGCTGGAGCCCAAGCTGCGGCCCCTGCTGCCGGAGAATCGACGGGCGCCGCTTGCCTGCCTCGGCGTATTCGAGCGACCCGCGGATCGACGAGTGTCCAAATCTCACCCAGTGCTTACCAACGGTCCGATTTTCGAACCGCGTGCTGAATGGTCATTTGCCGACTATGAAAAGCGCTTCCAGCGGGTTCACTACCACTTGCGCGCAGGCGATTGCTATCAAGCGAACCTGACTTTTCCGATCCACGCTCAATGGTCCGGCGAGCCGCTCTCCGCATTTGACGCTCTCACCGCGCGCCAGCCGGTGAAATACGGCGCACTGGTGTCACTTGGCGAACCGATCGTGCTCTCACGCTCGCCTGAGCTTTTCTTCGAAATCGATAGCGATGGCTGGATCGAGACCCATCCCATGAAAGGAACAGCTCCGCGCGGCAAGACGCCCGAGGAGGATCGACTGCTGAAAGAGTTTCTTCAAAACGATCCGAAGAACCAGGCGGAGAACCGCATGATCGTCGACTTGCTGCGCAACGACGTATCGCTGATTTCCGAGGTCGGCACGCTGGACGTCCCGGAGCTTTTCCGGATCGAATCTTATCCGACCGTCCATCAGATGGTGAGCCGGGTGCGCGCCAGGCTGCTGCCCGAACTCACCATCGCACAAATCTTCGCCGCGCTCTTTCCTTGTGGCTCCATCACCGGCGCCCCGAAGATCCGGGCCATGGAGATTCTGCGCGAATTGGAAACAACGCCCCGCGGTGTCTATTGCGGAGCGATTGGATGGATCGCGCCAGGCGGTACGATGCGCTTCAACGTCGCCATCCGTACAATCTCGCTCTTTGACGACGGTGTGGCCGTCTACAATGTCGGCGGCGGAATCGTGTTCGATTCCTCGTCCGAGGAGGAGTATGCCGAATGTCTGCTCAAAGCCCGTTTCGCAACCGGAACGGCCCCGCTTTCGAGCTGATCGAGACGCTGCGCTGGGAGCCCGACAGCGGTTTTGTGCGGCTTGAACGGCACATTGCACGGCTGGCGTCATCGGCGCGGCAACTGGGGTTCCTTTTTTCTCGACCGGCGTTAGATGATCGGCTGAAAACAGTAACGTCGGCTGGACCTCTCAGAGTGCGCATGACGCTTTCGAGGGGCGGGCAGTTCGCCGTTGCCACTCAACAGTTCCAGCCTCTTCCCAAGGGAGCGGTCTGGAGGCTCGCAGTCGCCCAGACACACCTCGATGCCGCCGATCCGCTTATCCGCCACAAAACCACACGGCGAGAAGTATACGAGGCCGCGCGTGCTGAATACGGGCAGGAGGAAGCCCACGAAGTCCTTCTCCTCAACCAGGCTGGTCAAGTTTGCGAAGGCACGATCACCAACATCTTTGTCGAAGATGAGCGCGGCCGGCTGCTCACGCCAGCCCTCTCCTGCGGACTTCTGCCTGGGATTTTTCGCGCAGAGCTTTTGGCTGCTGGACAGGCGACTGAGGCCGAAATGAAGGTCGAAGACCTTCTATCAGCCAAGGCGGTGCATGTTGGAAACTCGCTTCGCGGGCTCATTTCTGCCGAGCTGCTATATCCCCATTAGCTCTGGCTTCTTGACCGGGACCCTTGCGCTGCATAGTGGCGTAAGTCTCCTGTCCTTTCTCTCACGCGCAACCGCCGGTCTCCATGAATCCCGCCTTCGTTCATACCCCCTACAACGGTTCGTCACGGCCTTTCACCATCGGCCTGAAGCAGCTCGATCTCAACTCTTGGATCGAGGTGGACAGCCTGCTCTTCAGCTATCTCGCTGAAAAGGAGCACGTGTATACGTCCATCCCGGAGAAGGTGTTCGTCGAAGAACTCGATACGCGCAGTGCCCAGCGCGAAGTGCTGGATATGCTCGCGGAGCACCTCCTGCGCGTTCACCCGGACCTCTATCGCGCAGTGAACGGCGAAATCGAGATTGGCGGCAAGCGCAGGGTCGAAACGTTGAACGTTGACCGGCCACTGAAGGCGGCATCTTTGCTGGTGCAGGAAGATCTGATCCTGATGCGCCGGAACGAAACCGGCTGGCGTCTCGTCGCCGGCTCACTCTGCTTTCCATCGTCATGGTCTCTCACCGAAAAATTTGGCAAGCCGCTTGAACTCATTCACGAACCGGTCCCCGCTTTCGGCTCGGGCACGCGGAATGCCGGCCTCATCA
>JBEVEP010000350.1:0-12503 GCA_040512755.1 Mesorhizobium sp. | reverse complement strand
ACCTTTTCGAGGTGAAGGTAGTCCCCGTAGGACATCTTCGATCGAAAATCGGTCTCGGCCCCAAGGGTTTCAGGATTAACCGGCTTCATCATGTCACCTTCGCTCGCTTGCGGTATTCGGGCCGATCCCACTGCCGCTCCCGGATCACTCTTTCGATCCTCGCGGCGGCAATGGTCACATCCTCCGGGCTTATATAGAGAGGCGTGAAGCCGAAGCGCATAATGTCGGGGGCACGGAAATCGCCGACAACGCCGTTTGCGATACAGGCCTGCATTGCGGCGTAGCCCTCGCCAAAACGGAACGAAACCTGTGAACCTCTCTGTGCCGCGTCGCGCGGACTCGCCAGCTCGAGTTCCGGGCAGCGGTTCTCGATCTCCGCGATGAACCGCTCCGTGAGTTCAATGGACCTCGCCCGCACCGCCGCCATGTCGACCCCGTCCCACGCTTCGAGTGCGGCGTCGAGAGCCGCCATCGACAATATTGGAGGTGTGCCGACGCGCATGCGTTGAACACCGGCGCCCGGCCGGTAGACTGGATCAAAGATGAACGGCGCTTCGTGGCCCATCCACCCCGCCAAAGCGGGGTCGATGGAATCTCCGATCTCCGGCTTCACGTAGATGAAAGCAGGGGCGCCCGGGCCGCCATTCAGATACTTGTACCCGCAGCCGACGGCGAGGTCGGCATTTGCGGCGGTAAGATCGACAGGGATCGCACCGGCCGAATGAGCCAAATCCCAGATCGTCAAGGCGCCCGCCCGGTGCGCCCGCGCCGTGAGTTCCCGCATGTCGTGGAGCCGTCCGGTTCTGTAATCGACTTCGGTCAGCATCAGCACTGCAACCCGTTCATCGATTGCGTCGGCGACCGCCTCGGGCTCGACGATCTTGATCTCATGGCCCTTTCCGAGCGCGCGGACAGCCACTTGCGCCACATAGAGGTCAGTTGGGAAATTGCCGCTGTCGGATAGAACCACGCGGCGGTCACCGGCGAGCGATAATGCTCCCGTCAGAACCTTGTACAAATTGACCGACGTCGAATCGCCCGCGACCACTGATCCTTCCGGCGCGCCGATCAGTCTGGCAATACGGTCTCCAACCCGCAGCGGCAGGTCGATCCAACCGGCTTCATTCCAGGCGCGGATCAGCTTTCCGCCCCATTCGGAGTTGATCTCGCGCGCCAGCCTCGCCCGCGCCGCCTTGGGAAGCGGGCCGAGCGAATTGCCGTCGAGATAGATGACACCCTCCGGCAGATCGAAGAGCTGCCGCGTACGTTCGAACATGTCGGTCATGCCTTCCTCTCTTCGCGCAGGCGGAATCGCTGGATTTTGCCGGTCTGCGTTTTGGGCAGCGCCTCGACGTACTTCACCGACCGCGGATATTTGTAGGGCGCGATCGTCGCCTTTACATGGTCCTGAAGGCGCTTCGTCGTCTGTTCATCAGACCTGACGCCTTCCGCCAGGACTACATGTGCTTCGACGATTTGCCCCCGCCCGACATCGTCAACGCCGATCACAGCGCATTCGCTGACATCGGGATGGGAAAGAAGTGCTGCCTCCACCTCGGGACCGGCAATGTTGTAGCCGGACGAAACGATCATGTCGTCGGAACGGGCGGCAAAGTGGAAACGGCCGGCCTCGTCCTGAATGAAGGAGTCGCCAGTGAGGTTCCAGCCGTCCCGCACGTAGCTCCGTTGCCGGTCGTCGGCGAGGTACCGGCACCCTGTGGGGCCGCGCACTGCGAGCTTTCCCACTGTGCCGCGCGGCACTTCCTGCATCTCATCGTCAACGATGATCGCCTGGTAGCCTGTTACTGCCCTGCCAGTGCTCGCCGGCGCCATGTCGTCCAGCCGATTGGAGATGAAGATGTGTAGCAGCTCTGTAGCGCCGATCCCGTCAAGGATCGGCTTCCCTGTTTTGCGTGTCCATTCCTCGAACACAGGAGCCGGCAGCGTCTCGCCGGCGGAAACGGCGATCCTTAGCGAGGAAAGGTCCGCCCCCTCGTCCATCGCCGCCAGCATTGCGCGATAGGCGGTTGGCGCCGTGAAGCTGATCGTCGCTTTGTACGTCTCGATGATCTCGATCATGTTCGGGGGGGACGCATTCTCAAGCAGAGTCGCAGCAGCCCCAAAGCGCAGCGGAAAAATGGCCAATCCGCCCAGACCGAAGGTGAAGGCCAACGGCGGCGATCCAACGAATACGTCCTCAGGCCGCACGCCCAAGACCTCGCCCGCATAGCCATCGGCGACGACGAGAAGATCGCGGTGAAAATGCATGGTCGCCTTCGGAACGCCTGTCGTTCCGGACGTGAAGCCCAGCAGGGCAACATCGTCCCGGCCAGTCATAACGGCATCGAAACGTACTGGCTTGTTGAGGGCGATGCGGTCGAGTTCCGCATCATGATTCGCGGTTCCGTCGAAACCGATAACCTGCTTCAGAAACCGACTATCCTTCGCGCAAGCCACAAGTTCATCCTTGATGCGCGTGTCGCAAAGCGCCAGCCCGATCTCAGCCTTGTCGACGATCTTGGCAAGCTCGCCTGCGCGGAGCATCGGCATCGTGTTCACGACCACCGCTCCGGCCTTGGTGGCAGCAAGCCAGCAAGCAACCATTGCAGGATTGTTGGCGGATCGGATCAGAACGCGGTTGCCGGGCTTGACGCCGTAGTTCTCCACGAGCGCGTGCGCCAGCCTGCTTGTCCAGTCAGCCAATTCCTTGTAGGTGCGCCGCCGGCCGTTGCCGATCAGAGCGACATTATCGCCGAAGCCGCGATCGACCATGCGGTCGGTCAGTTCCACTGCCGCGTTCAAATATTCGGGATAGTCAAACGCTTCGAGCAAAAACTCGGGCCATTCCTCAAAGGGCGGAAGGCGGTCACGTGCGAACGTGTCAATGTGGGCCGTCGGACCAAGGCTGATTTTCGACCGGTTCTCCTGCATCTCACCCTCCCGACATGACCTGGCGCGCGATCACGACCTTCTGGACATCCGATGCGCCCTCATAGATCCGCAACGCACGGATTTCGCGATACAGGCTTTCGACGACATGGCCGCGGCGAACCCCGTCGCCGCCATGCAATTGCACGGCCTTGTCGATAACGCTCTGCGCCCGGTCCGTCGCGTAAAGCTTGGCCATGGCCGCCTCGCGCGTCACCCGGGCCGCGCCGGTGTCCTTCGCCCAGGCGGCGCGGTAGACCAGAAGCGCGGCTGCATCGACGTCCACGGCCATGTCGGCGATATGGCCCTGCACCATTTGCAAAGCAAACATTGGAGCCCCGAAAAGGTCGCGCAGGGAAACCCGCTTGACGCTTTCCTCCAGAGCCCGTCGCGCAAAGCCGAGAGCAGCGGCGGCAACCGTCGAGCGGAACACGTCGAGCACTGACATGGCTATCCTGAAGCCCTCGCCGGGGCCACCGATCATCGCCGATGCCGGTATGCGGCAATTCTCGAACGAAAGTCGCGCCAATGGATGGGGGGCGATCACTTCGAGCCGCTCGGCGACCGAAAGACCCGCCGTTTCCGCAGGCACGAGAAACGCCGAAATGCCCTTGGCTCCGGCAGCCTCACCCGTGCGGGCGAACACGACATAAAGGTCGGCAATGCCGCCATTCGAAATCCAGGTCTTCTCACCGTTGAGAACGTAGCCGCCGCCATCGTTCTGCGCGGTCATGTCCATGTTCGCCACGTCCGAACCAGACCGAGGCTCCGACAACGCGAAGGCCGAGATCGCCTTTCCGGCGCGCGTCTTTTTGAGCCATTTCTTTTGTTCGCCGGTTCCGAACAGGCTTATCGCGCCGGTGCCGAGGCCTTGCATGGCGAAGGCGAAATCGGCCAGCCCGTCGTGCCGGGCGAGTGTCTCACGCATGATGCAAAGCGTGCGGACATCCAGCGGTCCGGACGCCGCTGGATCGACAGCGGTCGGCAGCAGCCATCCGTCCTGGCCAAGCGCAGTGACGAGTTTCCGGCAGGCCACATCGACATCGTCATGCTCCACCGGCAGATTGGCCGAACACCACGTATCGAACCTTTCCGCCAAGCTGCGGTGACGGTCTTCAAAGAAAGGCCAATTGAGGAAGCTCCTGTCCACGATCAGTTCCCCTTGAAGACCGGTTTTTCTTTCAGAACGAACGCACGGTAGGCGCGCTCGAAATCCGCTGTCTGCATGCAGATCGCCTGCGCCTGTGCCTCGGCTTCTATTGCCTGGTCGAGGCCCATTGACCATTCCTGATTGAGTTGGGTCTTGGTAATGCCGTGGGCAAAGGTGGGTCCGGAAACGATCCGAGCGGCAAGGGCGAGGGCCTCGTCTTCCAGCGCGCTCGATAGAACAAGCCTGTTGTAGAAGCCCCAGCGTTCGCCCTCCTCAGCCGTCATCGTCCGGCCGGTGTAGAGCAGTTCTGCCGCGCGTCCCTGGCCAATGATGCGAGGCAGGATCGCGCAAGCGCCCATGTCGCAACCGGCAAGGCCGACCCGGGTGAAGAGGAAAGCCGTTTTTGCTTCATCGGTGGCCAAGCGAATGTCCGAGGCCATGGCTATGATCGCGCCAGCGCCTACGGCCACGCCGTCAACCGCCGATATGATCGGCTTGCCGCAATTGAGCATTGCCTTGACCAGGTCGCCGGTCATCCGCGTGAAGGTAAGCAGGCCTTTCATATCCATTTCAACCAATGGCCCGATGATGTCGTGGACATCGCCGCCTGAGCAGAAGTTTCCCCCGTTCGAGAGGAAGACGACGGCGTCGACATCGTCTGCGTAGACGAGGTTACGAAAGGTATCGCGCAGTTCGGCATAGGACTGGAAAGTCAGCGGGTTCTTGCGATCCGGCCGGTTCAGCTGCACACGCGCTATCCGTTCCTCGACACGCCACAGGAAGTGTTCCGGCTTCAGATCGGCCATGCGGATCATGGTTCTCCCTCCCAGTTGCTGCGAAATGACTTCAGCATGGAAGCCAGCCGCCGCGCATCGTCTTCGCTTACATTGCCCAAAAACTCACCGATCCAGATCTCGTGAGCGCTGGCGATCTTGCGGAATGTCGCCTCGCCCGCTTCGGTGAGGCGAACAATGCTTGTCCGGCGGTCGCCTTCGCGCTGGGCGCGGGCTACCAACCCATCGGAAACCAGCCGGTCGACAATGCCGGTCACGTTGCCGTTGGAGACAAGCAGGAAGCGCGACAGGTCGCTCATCAGCATGCCCTCCGGCTTGCGAAAGAGCGCCGCCATCACGTCAAAGCGCGGCAGTGTCGTATTGAATTCGGTCTTCAGACGGTCGCGAAGCTCGCTCTCGATGGTGCGGGACGCGCGAAGCAGCCGAATCCAAAGCCGCAGCCGATCCTTTCCGACATTGCCTATTACAGGCGAGAAGAGCGGCGCGCTCACCATGTCTCGCCTCCGGACACGGACAAGGCCTGCCCGGTGATCGAGGCCGCGCCATCGCTGCAGAGCCACAGCACGGCAGCCGCGACCTCCTCGGGCTGCACGAAGCGACCCTGCGGATTCGTACTGGCAAGACTGGCACGTGCTTCAGCCGCGCTCCGCCCCGTCTTCCCGATGATCCTCTGCACTGACTTTTCGAGCAGCTCCGTTGCCGTGAAGCCGGGACAAATTGCATTCACAGTCAAGCCGGCCTTTGCCGTTTCGGCTGCAAGCGCACGCATCAGGCCGACCACTCCATGCTTGGCCGCGACATAAGGCGCTACGTATGGATATCCCTTCAAGCCGGCCGTCGACGCAATGAAAATGATACGGCCCGTCGCACGTTCAATCATGCCTGGCAGCGCCGGCCGAACCGTCAGAAAGGCTCCGGTGAGATTTACCTCAATAGTCTGCTTCCAATCCGCGAGCGCCGTTTTGGCGGCTGGGGCGCTGCCTGCCATGCCGGCATTGGCGATCACAATATCGAATGGCCCTCGTTGCTCCTCGGCTGCCTCATAAAGCTGGGCCATCGAGCCCTCGTCCGTCACATCTGCCGGTATGGCAAAAATCCGGTCGCTTGCAACAGCCACGGCATCAAGCGTCGCCTCCCGCCGCCCGCAGATCGTCACGTCGACTCCCGCTCCCGCGAGCGCAGCGGCGATCGCTCTCCCGACGCCCGTTCCGCCGCCCGTCACAAGTGCATGCCTGCCGGAAATCACGGCTACACCTTTCCCGTCATGGTATCGGTTCGCTCGGCAAGCCGGTAGAGCTGGTCACGGCCGGGAAGGTAAGGATCCGGCCATTTCACATTGCGGTCGCCGAGCTTCGCTGCAGCGTGCAGAGTCCAGTAAGGGTCCGTCAGATGCGGGCGCGCGAGACAGACAAGATCGGCGCGGCCAGCCATCAGGATCGAGTTCACGTGATCCGGCTCATAGATATTGCCAACGGCGATTGTCGCCATTCCGGTTTCGTTGCGAATCCTGTCGGAAAATGGCGTCTGGAACATGCGGCCATAGACAGGACGCGCGCGGAGCGAAGTCTGTCCGGCAGACACGTCGCAGATGTCGACGCCCGCCGCCTGCAGCAGACGGGCAATTTCCACCGCTTCCGTCGGCGTTACTCCTTCCGGTCCGACCCAGTCATTCGCCGATATGCGCATCGAGATCGGCTTTTCGTCGGGCCACACGGCACGAACCGCGCGGAAGACCTCCAACGGATAGCGCATGCGGTTTTCCAGCGAACCGCCATATTCGTCCGTTCGCCGGTTGGTCAGCGGCGTAATGAACGAGGACAGCAGATAGCCGTGCGCGGCATGGATTTCGAGCATGTCGAAGCCGCAGCGCGCCGCCATCAGCGCCGATGCGACGAATTCGCCGCACACTCTGTCCATATCGGCCCGGTCCATTGGCTTGGGGATCTGGTTGCGCGGCGACCACGGCACGTCGGAGGCCGCCATCACCGGCCAATTGCCTTCTGCCAGCGGCGCGTCTGCTTCTTCCCATCCGAGCTGTGTCGAACCCTTAGGGCCGGAATGCCCGATCTGCGCGCAAATCTTCGCTTCTGTCTCGGCATGCACGAAATCGACAAGCCGCTTCCAGGCCTTTTCGTGCTCCGGGGCGTAGAAACCGGTACAGCCCGGCGTAATACGGCCCTCGGCACTGACACAGGTCATCTCGATATAGATCAGCCCGGCGCCACCCTTTGCGCGCTCTGCGTAGTGGGCGAAATGCCAATCCGTCGGGCATCCGTCCACGGCCTTGTACTGCGCCATCGGGGACACCACGATGCGATTTTGAAGCTTGAGACCGCGCAGTTGAAACGGTGCGAACATGGGCGCCCGCGCCCCATCGGCTTCGCTCTCAGCCTGCCGATGGAACCACGCTTCCGCGCTCTCCAACCAAGCCTTGTCCCGCAACCGCAGGTTCTCATGACTGATGCGCTGCGAGCGAGTGAGCAGCGAATAGGTGAATTGTACCGGATCGAGGTCGAGATACCGTTCGACCTCTTCGAACCATTCGAGTGAGTTGCGCGCCGCAGACTGCAGCTTGAGCACCTCGGTGCGCCGCGCCTCCTCATACTTCGTGAAGGCTGCGTCAAGGCTGGGCTCCGAATGGACATAGTCCGCTAGCGCGACGGCGCTTTCCAAGGCGAGCTTCGTGCCTGAACCGATCGAAAAGTGAGCGCTTGCGGTTGCATCGCCCAGCAGAGCGAGGTTTTTCGATGACCAGCGCTCGCACAGCACGCGAGGAAAGTTGATCCAGGCCGAGCCACGAATATGCGCGGCGTTTGACATCAGGCTGTGCCCGCCGAGATGTTTCGCGAAGATCCGTTCGCACGCGGCGATGGACTCCTCCTTCGACATGTCGCCGAAGCCGAACCTTCCCCACGTCTCTTCCGAGCACTCCACAATGAAAGTCGCGGTATCCGGGTCGAACTGGTAGGCATGCGCCCAGACCCAGCCGTGCTCGGTTTTCTCGAAGATGAACGTGAACGCGTCGTCGAATTTCTGTCGCGTTCCGAGCCAGACGAATTTGCATTTGCGAACGTCGATGTCCGGCTTGAACACATCGGCAAGGGCTGTGCGCGCCTTCGAATTTAAGCCGTCTGCCGCGACAACCAGATCATGCGTGGCCATATAGGCTTGGGGTTCCTTCGCTTCTGTTTCGAAGGCAAGGTTGACGCCGAGTTCGCGAGCCCGCTTCTGGAGCAGAAGTAGCAGGGTCTTGCGCCCAATACCGCAGAACCCGTGACCGGTGGAAACCGTTCGCACGCCCTTGTGCCATACCGCGATGTCGTCCCAGTAGGCGAAATGTTCGCGGATCCAGGCGGCGCTCACCTCATCATTTGAAGCGAGATTGTCGAGCGTTTCATCTGAGAGGACCACGCCCCAACCGAAAGTGTCGTCCGCTCTGTTGCGCTCTATGACCGTGACGTCATGGCTTGCATCGCGCAGCTTCATGCTGATCGCAAAGTAGAGCCCAGCCGGCCCGCCACCAAGCACCGCAACCTTCATTTGCGACCGCCTTCTCTTTGGGAGGCCAACAGCATCGCACCTCCGGCGCATTATTTCAAGTATGAAATTTCATGATTAAAATATCTATGCTGTAGACGCCTTGGCCAATTGACAGATCGGGTGAACTGGGGTGCCCTGAGGACAAGACCGAAACCGGGCCAAGCCTCATGCTTCCTCACCGTATCTCGAATTGGGACGACGCCTATGCGAATGGGCCAAACATAGCCGGTGGCGATCGCTGGCCCGCCGCATGGATCGAGCCCGCAAAGCAATTCCGCGAAAAATTGACGGCAGGCGGCAGAGCGAAACTCGATATTCCCTACGGCGGAAACACTCGCAACCGCCTGGACCTTTTCTTTCCGGAAGGACGGCCGAACGGCCTCGTGGTCTTCGTCCATGGAGGATATTGGAAGGCGTTGGACAAGAGCTTCTGGTCGCACCTCGCAGGAGGCGCAGTGGACAGCGGCTGCGCGGTAGCAATGCCGTCGTACACGCTTTGCCCGGAAGTTCGGATAGCTGAGATCGTACGCGAGGTCGGCGCTGCGATTGCGAGCGTGGCCGAATTGATCGGCGGTCCGATTTTCCTCACGGGACATTCGGCCGGCGGCCATCTTGTGACACGGATGATCTCCGCAACATCACCCTTGCCAGCCGCCGTTCAGAACCGCGTTAGCCATACTGTTTCGATCTCCGGCGTGCACGATCTCCGGCCGCTGATGAACACCTCCATGAATGCCGAACTGCGCATCGATAGCGCCGAAGCTCAGGCAGAAAGCCCGGCGCTGCTTGCACCGATGCGAGGTGCTCGTCTGACCTGTTGGGTCGGTGCGGGGGAGCGTTCCGAATTCATCCGGCAGAATGCTTTGCTTGCCAATATATGGACAGGTCTTGGCGTGGAAACGGCCGTGGTCGAGGAGCCGGACCGCCATCATTTCAGCGTCATCGACGGCTTGATGGACCCTCGGCATCCCCTGACCCGCACATTGTTGACAGCATAGGCCGATGCGCGGAATGTCGGTTCGGTTAGAGCGCCCGGGGGCGTGGTTCGTCCCGCCCGTCCAAGAACAACAGGAAACGCAATGAGAGCCGTTTTTGTCCAGCTGCAATGCCAGCCCGGAAGGACCTATGAAGTCGCCGACGAATTGTTCGCGCGTGAAGTCGCGTCCGAGCTCTACTCCACCAGCGGCGACTACGATCTCCTGATGAAGATCTACATCGAGCCGGATGTGGACATCGGCAAGTTCATCAACGAGAACGTCGCCAACGTACCGGGAATCGTGCGGTCCCTTACGACTCTTACGTTCAAGGCCTTCTGATAGATTTTTTTGTCCTCATCTGGCCGATCCGCCGAGCGGGCCCTGAACGATCAACGACCGAACACTTGGTAGGTCGTTCCGCCAATGGGCTGACGCCGTCTTTATCCTAAGCCCGAAAGTTGAACGCGTTGCGTCACCCCGGCTTAGCGTCGGATTGCGTCCCCCGACCCTCTACCCGCTATAGTTGCAAGAATAATCTTTAGATCCAAAAAGAAGCTTTGGCTGCTGATATACTCGCCGTCCGCTTTCGCAAGCATAACCGGAGAAGACATATCTATAGAACTCAGTTGCGCCGGCCCTGTAATACCTGGCCGAACAGTGAACACGTTCCGTGCCCGCCGCGCCCGGACTACCTCCTCCTGGTTCGGAAGACAGGGACGCGGGCCTACGAGACTCATGTCGCCCCGGAGGACGTTGAACAGCTGGGGGAGTTCATCCAACTTCGTCGATCGCAGCCAGCGTCCTGTTGGTGTTATCCAGCTTTCAGATACGTCATGGGAGCCGGCCACGGGCGCGCCTATCGCCATGGTACGGAATTTATAGCAGTTGAAAGACCGCTCTCCCTTTCCAACACGAGGCTGAACGAACAGCGCCGGACCCGGCGATGACCGCCTGACGGCAACTGCAATAATTGCCATCACAGGAAGCAGGATCAGGATCGAAAAAAGCGAGACAATGACATCGAATATGCGCTTAGCCACTTTGAAACCGCCAGGTGGTGCACGACAAAACCTCGCACCCAAGTGCTATATGCGCGAACACATAGCAACTACAACTAGCGGATCTTGCGCCATGGGATCGCATCTATGCGCCGCTCGCGGCATGGTGCTGTAGCCCGAAGGGGCAAAAGCAACCTCCCGCCGTGTCGCCGATATTGACGGTTTGGCGTGCCAAGCAGTCGCTGGCGAAACAGGCTCGCTGTAAAAGCGCAGCTCTAACAACCCTGGCGCCTCGGAAATCGTGTACGCCCGCCGGATCTACTGTCTCGCATCGGCCTGAGCATCAGCCATGAACACTTACATCGCGCGTGTAACGATCCGTCGCAGCTCAGTCAGAAAAAGCGTAAAGGACCCGACCTGATCCAGAAATCCTCTCAACTCGAGCAATTCGCCGTCGAGATCGCAATATTGCCGAGAAGGTTTCCTCCGAATAGGAGGAAAATATGTCCTCGCGCAAAGCGAGCATCTTCATGATCGTCGGATCACTCTTGGGAACGAATTCGACCACACCATGCTTGGCTATCCCAATGATCCAATCAACCACCTGGTCCAAAGGAACGTTATGCGCGATGGCGAGATGATGCTCAAAAGCCAATGCCAAAACCAGGTCGGCCTTCGCCCTGGAGCCGAAACCGGCTCGTTCGTTCTGAGTCCAGCCTTGGTCGGGGCTTGGGTTTCTCGCATCAAGATACAGCGGCAAGAAATTCAATGACTCTGCCTTGGCGCGGTGGTGGGCCTGATCCAATGCCTGCTGGTCGAAATCGAAGCCGAGCCCGCGCACCGCGCCGCTCTGCAGCGCCACTTTGGTATATTCTCCAGTGTTGCAGCCAAGGTCGACGACGGAACGCGCCCCGGTGGCGCGCACCGCATCGTCGATGAACTGCTTCTTCTGGCTGGTTTCCCCATCACTGTATGTATTGATCGAGGCATAGTCTGCCCATGTCGTTGGGGCGACGTGCCGAGGTTTTAGCCGCGCTATCCAGTTGCGAAGTTGAGTAAGCATTGCGCGAAAGCCGGAGAGCGGCAACTTTCGGCCAGACAAATTGACCGAAACTCCCGCATCGCTGGTCCTTCCGCGTTGGAAGCGATCCTGGAGCACGATCTGGGTCAGCACATTCCATGAAAGCTTTCGGCGCAACGGCAGAAGCCGCGCAAAATCTGAAACGGGGATACCCTCGAGGTTGCCGCGGTACCAGGAGTTATGTGGAACGTCAAAAAAAGCGCGGAGCAGGAGCGGAGTCAAAAACTGCTCGCAAAACTGTCGGTGACCGGTCCAGAACTCGCCTTCCCGGTAACGGCGAATCGACAAATGATCGATAAACAGAGGGCGAGGACCGTCAAACTGAACATTGTACGCGGACGCGTCCGACAAGGTAAAACCCTTGGTCAGGAGGTCGAGTTGCAAATCCAGATGGAAAAGCGCTGCGTCCTTGAGCAATGAGAACGACCACTCATAAGGAAATGAGATGAAGTCCAATCGCGGATGCTCGAGCAAGTAAGAGGCGCCCTCTGTACCTTCGTGTTCTGTAAGCCCAACCAGGCGTCCCGAAGCGACCAGTTCAGCAAACAGGCCGCCATCGCGAGCGGCTTCGTATTCGGCTGCGGCGACCGGCGTGACGCTCCGATAGATTCGATCCTCGTGTTCGAATACTTGGCCAGATGGATCTCGAAACGATCCGCCGATGCGCTTCAGCTCCGCCATGGTCGGGTGGTCGCGTCCCATATCCTCAGCGGGGCGCGTTCTTGTCCTTAGGCCGCGATCGACCTACGAAGAAACTCTTGAGTTTGTGCCAGTAGACCGAGATCGTCGTGAAAGCGACTGCAACTGCGCCAATGATCGCCTGCAGGATCATGCTTCCTGTGCCCGGGTCGAGATAAGCATGGGCCGGCATAAGGCTCGCAAGAAAAAATCCCAGGCTGCAAGTGAGGATGGTGGGGCGCATTGCGTGATCCTTAGCTGGACTTTCACGGGAAGGGTCCTGACCTTGGCGATCGATGGGTCGGCTAATTCACCGATACCCGATTGTCAAGAATCTGTCATAGAGCGACTGTGGTG
>JBEVEP010000345.1:0-3474 GCA_040512755.1 Mesorhizobium sp. | reverse complement strand
CGTCGCCGCCAATCAGACGGCTAAAATCGCGATCGTCGGCGCCGGTGAATTGCCGGGACAGGTGCGGATCTTCTCGGACGCCATCAATCCTACAACGCAACTCGGCCAGATCCGCCTCTTGAGCGGCAGCGATCCGAAGTTGCGTGTAGGTGCCTTTGGACGCGCGACCATCGATGTAGGTCGGCGCTGCGGCCCTGCGATTCCGTTGTCGGCTGTTTTGTACGGGCCCGGTGGCGCTGTCGTTCAGGTCGTTCGCGATAATCGGATTGAAACGCGACGCGTCACCGTTGGCGTGCTCTCCGCTGGACAGGCAGAGATTCGGGATGGCCTCGCTGAAGGCGAGATGGTGGTCGCGCGTGCCGGGGCATTCGTCCGGGAAGGAGATCGCGTTCGATCGATAACGGCCGGGGAGCCATCTGCTCGGCAATGATCCGGTCTGATGCCTTGTCGGATAGGCGAAAACGACCGTGCCAAGCAGGCGATTGCCGCTCCGTTACTGATCGCCGTCTGGATCGGCCTCCCGTTCGATAGCAGCCCTGTTCTCCAGGCAATAGTACCCGGCAAGGCGGCTCACCAATTTGCGGTCCATCCACTCCTTCAGGATGCGGCTGACATTTTCGCGGGCAATGCCCGCCATCGCCGCGAGATCGCTTTGCGTGACCTTCTGCCGCAGGACGATACGCCCGCCGCCGACGTCGCGACCGAAAGCTTCAGAGAGGTTGAGCAGCGCCCGGGCCACGCGTCCCTTGACGGGCAGGAAGCTGGTTGCTGCGAGCGCGTCGTTGGTGTCGCGCAGGCGGCGTGCCAGCAAGATCATCACATGCCGATGGACTTCGGGGTTGGATCGGCCGAACGCCTCGAAGGCGGCACGGCTTACAAATCTCAGCTTGGCGTCGCGCAGCGCCGAGACGGAAGCGGACCGTGGCGCTCCATCGATCATCGAGAGTTCGCCCACGATGGAGCCGGGTCCCAGAATCGCCAGGATCCGCTCCCCTCCCGCCGCCGCGCTGACGCTCACCTTCAGCAATCCATCTTCGATCCTGTAACAGCCATCGCCTGCATCCCCGGCCAGAAACACAATCTGGTCAGCCGCAAGTGACACGTCGTGCGCTTTTGCGAATAGAGCGCTCGAAAGATCCGCCGGAAGGGCAGTTAGCAAGCTATCCTGGGGAAACGTCGACTTTGCCATCGCACCCACGTCGCTAACGGAGCCGGGGTGCCAAGGGAAACACATGCAGCCAGCGACCGCAAACGAAACCGGACCGCGGGGCTGCAAGGCGGCGGGGAGCTACGCCCCAAAAACGACCTGCAGGCCAGCCGACACATGGTGTTTCGCGCAGGCGCGGGGCGCTTGCACCCAAAAACGCGGCTTAGATTCGCCGTGCGGTCCCGCGGCAACTAGGCGAAGACCGCACGTTGAGAGATGGTCCCGCGGCGATCGAATGCCATATGCGCAGCTTGATCGGAGGGTGTAATTCCAGCTTGCGCAATGACAGGCGTTGACGTGTAAGCAGCACCTCAGAAGGCAAAGTCATCCCGCGCGGCCATCGGCACGGAGTTCACGTCAGCATCGAGAGAATTGTTTGAATGTTGTCCGATGCCGCGCTCAACAATGCATCGTAACTGGTCTGGCCCTCCGCGGCCGTCTTCAAAATGAACTCAGCCATGTGCGCTTTAATCCCCGGCGTTGCTTGGTCCAGAGGAATTTTCGTCATCACCTCATCAAGGGCTGCACGCATGGTTTGGATGAGTTCTGGACTGTAGCTCGGCATAATACGGTCTCCCGTTTGGGCGGAAAACACCGTTGCCGGTTTGACGCCAGCCGGCCAGACACAAAGCCGCGAGTGGAATCACGCTAACGTGACGTTTGATTTCTTCTTAAATTCATAAATGCACGGCGCATGATGTCCCGCCGGCCCCAGAAAATCTGCGATTGGTTTCCGCGATCGGCCATGGAAAGCTCTGCGGCTACGCGGCTGCATAATTTATTCGTTAGTTGCACGAGAGCGGGGCGAGCTGACCTCGGGGCACGTGCTCTCTTCTTAAGCTCTGTTGCCTAAGGGCAATGCATTCAGAATTCTCGATCGCAGAAACCGACAGGCAGCTGAACTGATTCCATGCATCCTTATCAGGCGCCGCAGCTCACTGCCTGTCCAGCCTACGAACGGAGGCCAGGTCGGTGACCCAGTGCAGTTGCGAGCGAGACCAAATCTGCACCTTGGGGACAAGCGCAGCACGTTGGCGTACAGTCCCCACACGGATGGAGTACAATTTCGGCTCGTCTCCTTCGGCAGTCGAGTAGATTGGCGTTCCACATCGGGGGCAGAATCCTTGCACCCGTCTTGCGCCGCTTTCGGCGGTCTTTACATAGATGGTTGGGTCGCCGGCGATGATTTTGAATGTGTCGCCGGCGACGCGGACGACGGTGCGAAACGCCGATCCGGAGAGACGCTGGCAGTCGTGCAATGGCAGATGGTGGTCTTTCCGGGTCAGCCTCCGCCTCGTAGGTGATGTAGCCGCAGTGGCAGCCGCCATCGATTTTCATGATCGAACCCCTCCCTTGATCCGGCCCACGTGACGCGCTTGCCAGACGCCGTCCCCGTGGCATCGGTAACGGCAAAGATTGCTTGCGCGCTGGCCCTGATTGATCCATCCAATCACCGGCCGGCCCCTATCTGAACCAGAGGAAACGAGATTCGAATATGAGAAGGAACGTGCTCCCCAACCTGCAAGATCGGCAGAACGCCTCCGCGGACGCAAAGAAGGCGATGCTGGAGAAATTCCGTGCCAGCCCCGGCCCCGACGATCCGGCGGTCGTAGAGCGTCGAGCGGCAAGAGAAGCCATGCTTGCGGAACGAGCCGCTCGCGCCGCCCAACGGGAAGCCGCGAAACGGGCGCATGAAGCCGAAATGGCCGAGCAAGCAGCCCGTGCGGCCGCAGCCGCCGAACAAGCTGAACGGGAGGCCGCGGAACTGGCGGCACGGGTCGCAGCCGAGCAAGCCGAGCGTGAGGCCGCCGCCTTGGCCGAACAGAAGGCCGCCCGCGATGAGCGGTATAAGGCGCGCAAGTTAGCTAAAAAACAGCGGCGGAAGGGGTAGTCTCGGGCCCAGGCGATCGGGCAAGGGCTGAGGCCGCGTCCATTTTCGATCGCAATCACCCCTCCTGTCGGCCTCGTTTGCCCCACACAAATGAAATCGAGGGGATTGCGGGTTTCCTGCCCGACATTTCCTTTCGGTTGAACCTTTTTGCTGGGAGGCAGCGACTTGGTCAACGTTCATATTCATCAATTTCAGCCCGGCGGCGCAGTGGTGGACGCCGCCGCGCTGGCCCAGTTCCAGGAGCAGTGGGAGACGTACCGCAAGCTGGTTGAAAGCGGTTGCCTGGCTCACCGCGAGGTCGGGGCGATCCTTCGAGAAACCCTGAACGACGTTTTCAAATCGCCCTTCAGCTTCTTCGACATCGCCTGCGGCGACG
>JBEVEP010000271.1:0-16254 GCA_040512755.1 Mesorhizobium sp. | reverse complement strand
CCAGCAGTAAGCGTTTTTTAGCGGCCGGGCAGACGGGGGCCGGCCGCTGCGTAGGCATCCGCCGGGCTTCGTTCCGGCGGAGTTTGTCAGGTCCGCCCGCAATTCGGGGGAATGCTTGCGGCAACCAATCAAGGACATCGAGCGGCCGCTTGGCCAAACTGGCGTGCGCAAGCCGCGCACGGCTCTCAGTTTCGCAATGAGCGGCCGTACCGTGGCTGGCGGCGTTGTGGCCGCGCTGGTCATCGCTGCATCCACCGCCATCGCCTTTCGCGAGAGGCCTTTCCATGCTCCGGTAACGGTTGTCACCAATGCGGAGAAAGCGCTGGCTGAATCAAGCGCCGTCGCCGCGAGCGCGAAACCGTCCGCTGTGTCCGGCAATCCCGACGGGCCATCGATCATTCATGTCAATCCCGATGAGCCGGCTTCGCGAAGCAAGGCGCTCATCATTCGCGATCCGTCCGCGATAGGGCAGAATTTGCGCGTCGCGCACCTGCCCGACAAGGCCTTGATCGAAGAGTCGGACATGGGTCCCTTGCCGATCCGCGGGCCGGATGGGCGCCGGCCGTTCGAGGTTTATGCCCGGCCGTGGTCGGGTGCGCGCGGCGCCCGGGTCGCGATTGTGATCGGAGGGCTGGGCGTTTCCCAGACCGGTACTCAGGAGGCGATCGAAAAGCTGCCTGCTGAAGCGACGCTCGCCTTCGCTCCGCAAGGCAACAGCATCGCGCGATGGATGCAGGCGGCACGCCGCAAGGGCCATGAGATCATCATGCAGGTGCCGCTCGAACCGTTTGACTATCCGAATGTCAATCCGGGCCGCAACACGCTGACTCTCGCGGCGAATCCCGACGAAAATAGCCAAAACCTTCGCTGGGCCTTGTCACGCACGACCAACTATACGGGCGTCATGAACTATATGGGTGCGCGGTTCTCGGCTGACCGGGCCGCAATGGGCCCGATGATGGATGAACTCGGCCGGCGCGGATTGCTCTATCTCGATGACGGCTCGTCGGCTCGCAGCGTTGCCGCCGACCTTGCGGTAAAGAGTGGCGTGCCCTTTGCCGAGGGGGACACGGTTATCGACGCGATCCAGGACCGCGGTGAGATACTCAAAAAGCTCGACGAGCTGGAACGCACTGCCCGCGCCAAGGGTTTTGCGGTTGGGACCGGATCAGCTTTTGCAGTCACCGTCGATGCTGTCCGGACCTGGAGTGACGAGGCCCGGAAGCGCGGTGTTGAGATCGTGCCGGTGTCTGCGGTCGCCAGCGATCCCGAACGCGATTGAGAGCGTGAGATGCCCAAGAATAAACACGTCGCTCCGGACATGCTGCCCTACCGGCCTTGCGTCGGAATGATGGTCCTCAACACAAAGGGGCTTGTATGGGTTGGACACCGCCTGACAGAGCCCGATAACGAGATGGCGGGGGCAGACCAGCTTTGGCAGATGCCACAGGGCGGCATCGACAAGGGCGAGGATCCCGTAGCAACCGCCAAGCGCGAACTGTTTGAAGAAACAGGCATGGAGAGCCTGAAGCTGCTTGCGGAAGCGCCCCGCTGGATCAACTATGATCTCCCCAGCGAGCTGATCGGCGTCGTCTGGAAGGGAAGATACCGGGGTCAGACCCAGAAATGGTTCGCATTCCGGTTCCACGGCGATGAAAGCGAAATCCGCATCAACCCGCCGCCCGGGGGGCACAAGCCGGAGTTTGACCGTTGGAGCTGGCGGCCGATGGGTGACCTGCCCGGACTGATCGTGCCCTTCAAGCGCAAGGTCTATGAAGAGGTCATTGCCGGCTTCCGGCATCTCGCGGAATGACTGCCCTGCGGCGGGCAATGCCGGCTCTGCTCCCCAACCGAAACTGTGAAAAGCAACAGAGGCAGTCCCAAACGCCGCTCGTTAAGCTCTATGCTTCCACCAGCCGCAGGGTCCGGTCGAACACGCCCAGGACACGCGCAAGTTCATGGCCGCGCTTGAGGATGATGCCGGTCGCCGCTACGACCGAGAAAGCACCTTGCTTGCGGGAAAGTCTGGGATTTTTGACGATCTGGAAAAGCGGTGTTTCGCTGGCTCGGCGAAAGACTGAGAAGACCGCACGGTCCGACAGATGGTCGATCGCGTAATCGCGCCACTCGTTGGCGGCGACCATACGGCCATAGAGTCTCAGAATCAGGTCAAGCTCCCGGCGCTCGAATGTCACTGGCATCGGATGCCGTTCGCGTCTTGCCTCGTGGAGCGGGATCAATATTGCTGATTCGTCCCTATCCTCCCTTCCGGCACCACGATCGGTCATACGGCCCAGCCTTCCATGGCAGAAACAGACGATGACAGTTTGCCCGTTCGCCGGCGAAATGCAAGTCCGAAGCCTTTGTTACGAATTGTTACAGCTAATCTCACGAAACGGGACAATGTGTCGGAATTGGTGATAGGTTTGCCACATTTTTGCCCCAAAGAATCCCGGCTTTGGCCCCAATGTCTGACGAACATCCGCTCGTTGCCTGAGACGGTTCGGTCCGGCACCGGCTCCGTAAACCCCAAGCCCCCCGCCCACGGGGCCATGGCCGGATCGAACCAACCCCGGCTTTCCGCGAGGAAAGCCAGGTGCGACGATCCCAAATCCTTGCGACCGGTGTCAGCGTACTGGCGCCGGTTTTTTCTTGGATAGGAATCACGACAGAATCTCAGAAGCCAGGCAGCTGGATGACGGCGGCGCCAAGTATGGTGCCCGGAGCGCCGGCCTTCCCCGTAGACTGTAGCAAAACGGCACAATTCGCGCCTTTCTTCGCCATGTCGCTAACAGGCATTTCGAACTGCGCCTCCTTGCCTCGCCAAATCCCGGCCGTTTGGATGCTTTTAACGGCGTTCCAGTAGACGACCGTCTTGCCAGCATTCTCACCTCGTGTGATCTCCACGGGTTGGGCAGCATCGTAGGACACCAGCAGGACATGAGCCTCACCGACCGGCTCCCTGGCGGCGCCCGTCTTGATCGTGATGCTTTCCGCGGATTGCGAGACATCGACATCGACTTTAAGCGCGGTACCTGCGCCTTTCATGTCGTTCAGGACTTGAGAAACCTCTGATCGATGCGCACCGTTGACATGGGCGTGGCCATTGATGACGGCCTGTGGCGTATAGACAGAGCGGGTTCCGAAAGACTTCATGTAGTCATATTGGCGCTGCGTATTCTCTGAGGAACCCAGCGTGTCCTGCCAGCCGAGATAGTCCCAGTAGTCGACATGGTAGGCAAGCGCGACCACGTCGCCCTTCTGCGCCAGATCGGCCAGAATCGCGTCTGCAGGCGGGCATGAACTACACCCCTGGCTTGTGAATAGCTCCACTACCCCCAACGGCCTTTGCGCATCACCGGCCATACCGGGGTGCGCAAACGCCAAAAGGGCCAGCGCCAAACTCGCCAGCCCAGAATACCTGCCCCATTTCATAGCTATTCCAACCTTGTCGCCAGATGCCGGCTTTTGTTCTCGTTGCGAAATAAGTGCCAGATGGCCAGCTCAACGGAAAGTCACGTTGCAGTGAGATGGCGCCGCGCTCCGCAGTGGAGTGCGGAGAAACCAGTTCCGATGCTGGAACCGGTGAGCTGAGCATGCCGGTCGAATGGCCGGTCGTCCGGGATTCGGTAGCGGAAGCCGCGTTCCGTGGGTCGAAGGGGCCGACGATAAATGACCCGAAAAGCGAATGCCTTCCGGGTCATCAACTCGAGACGTCCGGTCCGGTCTATGCTGCCAGATCGCGCAACACGTATTGCAGAATGCCGCCGTTGCGGAAGTAATCGAGCTCGTCCAGCGTATCGATGCGGCAGATCACGGGCACGTTCTTTACCGCGCCATCGCTGAACGTGATCTTCGCATGCATTTTCTGGCGCGGCTTTATGGTTTCCAGGCCTTCGATCGTTACGGATTCGTCGCCCTTCAGCCCAAGGGTGGCCCAGGAGGTGCCTTCCTCGAACACAAAGGGGATGACGCCCATGCCAACCAGGTTGGAGCGATGGATGCGCTCGAACGACTGGGCGACGACCGCGCGGACGCCGAGCAGGTTGGTGCCCTTGGCCGCCCAGTCGCGCGATGAGCCGTTGCCATATTCGACGCCTGCGAAAATAACCAGCGGGACGCCTTCCTGGCGGTACTGCATGGCGGCGTCATAGATCGGCACCTCCTCCTTGGAGGGATAGTGGATCGTGTAGCCGCCCTCGCGGCCATTCTCGCCGAGCATGTGGTTCCTGATGCGGATATTGGCGAAGGTGCCGCGCATCATGACCTCATGATTGCCGCGGCGGGTGCCGTACTGATTGAAGTCGGCGACGCCGACGCCGTGATCTATGAGGTACTTGCCCGCCGGCGAGGCTGCCTTGATCGAGCCTGCCGGAGAAATGTGGTCGGTGGTGATCTTGTCGCCGAAAAGGCCGAGGATGCGCGCACCTTTGATTTCGCCGATCGCGCCCGGCCTGCCGCCCATGCCGGCGAAATAGGGCGGGTTCTGGACATAGGTGGATTTGTCGTCCCAGGCGTAGGTCTGGCCTTCCGGCGCCTGGACCTTGCGCCAGTATTCGTCGCCGTTGAAGACGTCGGCATATTTGCGCGCAAAGAGCTCACGGGTAACGTTTTCGGCGATGAAGGCATCGATCTCCTGGCTGGAAGGCCAGATGTCCTTGAGGAAAACCGGGTGGCCGTCGTGGTCCTCGCCGATCGGTTCGGTCGTCAGATCCTTGGTCACGGTCCCGGCCAATGCGTAGGCGACAACCAGCGGCGGGGAAGCCAGGTAGTTGGCCTGCACGTCAGGCGAGACACGGCCTTCGAAGTTGCGATTACCGGACAGAACGGCTGCCGCAATCAAACCCTTATCATTGATCGTCTTCGAGATTGGCGCAGGCAGCGGACCTGAATTGCCGATGCAGGTGGTGCAGCCAAAGCCGACGAGGTTAAACCCAATCTGGTCAAGCTCCTTCTGGAGTCCGGATTTCTCCAGATACTCGGCCACCACCTGGCTGCCGGGCGCGAGCGATGTCTTGACCCAGGGCTTTTGCTTCAGACCGAGCCGATTGGCATTGCGGGCAAGAAGGCCCGCGCCGATCAGAACGCTCGGATTGGACGTATTGGTGCAAGATGTGATCGCGGCAATGACCACGTCGCCATGGCCAAGGTCGTAGGCTGCCCCCTCGACCGCGTAGCGCTTGGCGATGTCCGCGGTCTTCTTGTATTCCGTCTCCAGCGCGGTCTCGAAGCCGCTCGCGATGCCTTCCAGAGGAATGCGGCCTTCCGGACGCTTCGGGCCGGCCATGGACGGGACGACATCGCCCAGGTCCAGTTCAAGCATGTCGGTGAACACGGGATCGGCCGAACCCTTGTCGCGCCACATGCCTTGCGCCTTCGAATATTCTTCGACCAGCGCGATGCGGTTTTCCGCCCGGCCCGACATTGTCAGGTAGCGGATGGTCTCGGCATCGACCGGGAAGAATCCGCACGTCGCGCCGTATTCCGGAGCCATGTTGCCAATGGTCGCGCGGTCGGCGAGCGTCATGTTGGAGAGGCCGGGGCCAAAGAACTCGACGAACTTGCCGACCACGCCCTTCTTGCGCAGCATCTGCGTGACCGTGAGCACGAGGTCGGTCGCCGTAACACCTTCCTTCAGTCTGCCTGTCAGACGAAAGCCGATAACCTCAGGCAGAAGCATGGAGACCGGCTGACCGAGCATCGCCGCCTCGGCTTCGATGCCACCAACGCCCCAGCCGAGCACGCCGAGTCCATTGACCATCGTGGTGTGCGAGTCGGTGCCTACACACGTGTCCGGGAACGCGATGATGTCCCCGTCTTCGCCCGTATGCGTCCAGACCGTCTGCGCCAGATATTCGAGGTTGACCTGATGGCAAATGCCGGTACCGGGCGGCACGACGCGGAAATTGCGGAATGCCTGTTGGCCCCACTTCAAAAACCGGTAGCGCTCCTCGTTGCGCTCGTATTCGAGTTCGACATTGCGGGCAAATGCCATCGGGGTTCCGAACTCGTCGACGATAACGGAATGGTCGATGACAAGGTCGACCGGAACGAGCGGATTGATCTTCTGCGGATCGCCGCCAAGCGCGGCCATCGCGTCTCTCATTGCCGCCAGATCGACCACTGCCGGAACGCCGGTGAAGTCCTGCATCAGGACGCGGGCCGGGCGGTAGGCGATCTCGACTCCAGCCTTGCCCTTGTCGGTAAGCCAGCCTGCAATGGCCTGGATGCTTTCCTTCGTGACCGTGCGGCCATCTTCATTGCGGAGCAGGTTCTCCAGCAGAACCTTCATCGAATAAGGCAGTTGGGCAATGCCGGTGAGACCGTTCTTTTCAGCCTCGACAAGGCTGTAATAGACATACTCCGTGTCGCCTACCTTGAGTATGCGGCGGCAATTGAAACTGTCGAGTGATTTAGCCACTTGCGATCCATCCTGGTCGTTCTGCCGAAGCGGGAACGGACTCCTGTGGCATGCTAACACGCGCAAAGGTGCGGGTACGGTCATTTCCGCTGTCCGTCCCCCGCGTCCCGGCCGTTCAAGGCGGCGCGCGCGCTGGTTCGGCGCAAATTCGTTTGCCACGCCGACCGCTGGCATGGTTGCTGCGCATATAAAGAATTTCGTAGAAGAGTTCCAGAGCGCCGCAGCGCAAATTTGCCGCAATGCGGGATCGCCGGACCGATGATTTGAGATTGGGGGATACATGCGGCTGATCGCCGAGAAACTCTGCGGCGAGCGCGGCGGCGAACCGATTTTCGCAGACGTCAATTTCGGCCTTTCCGAAGGCCAGAGCCTGATCGTGACCGGCCCCAACGGCGCCGGAAAGTCGACGTTGCTTCGCGTGATTGCAGGCTTGTTGCCTGTGTCGAATGGCGGCATCCGGCTTGAAGCCGCTGGTGAAACCTGGCCTTCGCCCGGGGCAGCGAGCCATTATTTGGGCCACCGGAATGCGATGAAGACCGCGCTCTCGGTCACGGAGAACCTCGCTTTCTGGCGGGCATTCTCAGGCGAGCCACGGGTTAATGTTGCCGAGGCGCTGGATATGGTCGGGCTCGGCGGCATCGGCCATCTCCCTTTTGGCTATCTCTCGACCGGCCAGCGACGACGCGCATCCATCGCCCGGCTGCTGGTCAGCTACCGCCCGATCTGGCTGCTCGACGAGCCAACAGCCGGGCTGGACAAGACTTCGGAAAAACAGTGCGACGCGTTGATGAATGCGCATCTCATGGAAGGCGGGATCATCATCGCGGCAACCCATGTTGCGTTGGGGATTGAGGGTGCGGAGACGCTAAAGATGGGGCACGCGTGATTCCATGCTAGCTCTCTTCGTTCGCGATGTTCGCCTCGGGATTCGCGCCGGCGGCAGTGCGCTCACGGGCGTCCTGTTCTTTCTCGCGGTGATCGCGACCATTCCCTTCAGTGTCGGCCCCGACCTCAATCTCCTGTCCCGACTCGGTCCGGCAATTCTCTGGATAGGCGCACTTCTTGCCAGCCTGCTCGGTCTCGACCGGCTGTTTCAGGCCGATCGCGACGACGGTTCGCTCGATCTTCTGATACTTGCCGAAGAGCGGCATATGTTGCCTCTAACAGTCTTCGTCAAAAGCCTCGCCCACTGGACGGCGAACGTGCTGCCGCTCGTTGCGGCCGCGCCATTCCTTGGCCTTTTCATGAACATGGAGCCGGCTGCAATTGGAGCCGCGGCACTGACGCTGCTAGCCGGCACGCCCGCGATTGCTTTCGTCGGGGCCGTTGGAGCCGCGGTCACGGTCGCCCTTCCGCGTGGTGGACTGTTGATTTCCGTGCTCATTCTGCCGCTGGTTATCCCGGTGCTGATTTTCGGTGTCTCCGCGAGCTATGCCGCTATCGCCGAGCCCGATCCGTTTCTCCCGCCGTTCCTTCTCCTCCTCGGTTTGACGCTCTTCCTTGCGGTCATCGGACCGGTGGCGGCGGCTGCGGCGCTGCGCTATGCCGCAGACTAGACTGGTCGAATGTACCCGGCGGATCGATTGCGGGCGCACCGCGCGCACTCTATTTTGGCGAAATGAACCAACCGAGCGCAACCATCAGAAGCTTTGCCGATCTGGCGAACCCGACGAGGTTCCTGGCCCTTGCCGGCAAGCTCGTGCCGATCCTGGCAAGCCTTAGCGCAGCGTTTCTTGCCGTCGGGCTTTACATGGCGTTTGCAGCGCCTGAGGATTTTCAGCAAGGCATCACCGTACGCATCATGTACATCCACGTGCCTTTCGCCTGGCTGGCGATGATGTGCTACACGATCATGGCCGTCTCCGCGCTGGGGACGTTGGTCTGGCGGCACCCGTTGGCGGATGTTGCGCTCAAGACCGCAGCGCCCATCGGGGCAACGTTTACCGCTCTCGCGCTTGTCACCGGCTCGATCTGGGGCAAACCGATGTGGGGTACCTGGTGGGTCTGGGATGCGCGGCTGACATCGGTCTTCGTGCTTCTCCTCATGTATCTTGGCATTATCGCGCTGACGCGCGCACTGGATGATCCGGCAAGGAGCGCCCGCGCGGCCGCAGTCCTCACGCTGGTCGGGTTCATCAACATCCCGATCATCAAATTCTCCGTAGAGTGGTGGAACACGCTGCATCAGCCGGCATCGGTATTCCGTCTTGACGGACCGACAATCCACCCAAGCCTGTTGTGGCCGCTGATTGTTATGGCGCTCGGCTTCACGCTGAT
This sequence comes from Mesorhizobium sp., assembly GCA_040512755.1. Lineage (GTDB taxonomy): Bacteria > Pseudomonadota > Alphaproteobacteria > Rhizobiales > Rhizobiaceae > JBEVEP01. Next base: position 7,556 of record JBEVEP010000271.1, on the reverse strand, counting down.
GTTCTTCACGCTCCATATGATGGCCATGCGCAACGAAATCCTGCGCCGGCGGGTGAGGGCAATCCAGCGCGTCGAAGCGCGCCGCGCCGAAAGGCGGGAGGCGTGAAATGTCGGAGCACGCGCTTTATGTTGCGGCCGCTTTCGGTATCTCTGCTGTTGTTCTCGCCTGTTTGGTGGGCTGGATTCTGGCAGATCAACGCGCGAGGCAACGCGAGCTGAATGAACTTGAGGCCAGCGGCGTGCGGCGGCGCTCGGCACGGAAGGACGAAGCTGAGACATGAATGCAGGGACTGATGCAGCGCCGAAGGTGCGCAGGGTCTTCATCCTGCTACCGTTGTTCATTTTCCTCGGGCTCGCCGCTATCTTCTTTACGCGGCTTTTGTCGGGGGAAGATATATCGACCGTTCCCTCGGCTCTGATTGGTCAGCCGGCGCCGGAAACCAGGCTGCCGCCGCTTGCGGGCGTCGACCTGCCCGGACTCGATTCGTCAGCTTTTGAGGGCCGCGTCACGCTGCTGAACGTCTGGGGCTCCTGGTGCGTGCCTTGCCGGCAGGAGCATCCGCTGCTGCTGGAACTGGCGCGCGATGAGCGATTCGTGCTGGCAGGGTTGAACTATAAGGATCGCCCGGAAAATGCGCGGCGCTTCCTTGGAGAACTTGGCAATCCCTTCGAAGCCATCGGCGTGGACGATGCGGGTCGCGCCGCCATAGACTGGGGCGTGTATGGCGTGCCGGAAACCTTCCTGATCGGCAAGGACGGCAAGATTGCCTACAAACATGTCGGCCCGTTCACGCCCGAATCGATCCGCGACGATCTGATGCCTGAGATCGATAAGGCGTTGACCGCGCCTGCGGCAGGCGGCGGGGCGGGATGATTGGACGGCACGCTGCCATCCGGGAACATTTTCTGCATCAAGCTCGCGCCTGCGACGATCTTGGTTCACCTTTCACCGCGCGTTTGTGCGGCGCACTCTCCGCGACCCTCGACACTTCCACAGCAGCGGGCCGGCGGGCTCTCGACTGGCCGGGCGATCCACGCGCCGATGCCCTGGCTCTGCGCCTTTGTGGCGGCCTGCACGCGCTCGTCCTTTCGGAGGCAGACGCCGCATTGATGGCAGTCTATCCGCCGGCGCAAACCGACGAACCGACGCTTGCCCGTTCGCTGCCTGGGGCACTCGACCGCAATGATGCAAGGCTCCTCGCCTCGCTCGACAGCGCGCCGCAGACGAATGAGATCGGCCGTTCCGGCATGCTGCTGCCGGGGTTCCTCGCAATAGCGCGCGAGACAAGGCTGCCGCTGGCCTTGCATGAAATCGGTGCGAGCGCCGGCCTCAATATGCTGTTCGACCGTTTCAGCTATCGGTACGGCGACCGGGTATGGGGCGATGCGGCTTCACCAGTGCAGCTACAGCCGGATATTCGCGATGCTTGCCCGCCGCTCGATGGGCATATCGAAATCCTCTCTCGCCGCGGCTGCGATATCGCGCCAGTCGATGTGACAGATGCGGCGGCTCGCCTGAGACTTCGCTCGTATGTCTGGGCGGATCAAACCGCGCGCCTCGCACGGCTCGAAGCCGCGATGAACCTCGAGGCTGAAACGCCGGTCAGCGTCGAGCGGTCGGACGCTGCCGGTTTTGTGCGTCGAGCGCTCAAAACGAGGCAACCTGGCAGCGTCTTTGCCTTGTTCCATTCGATCATGTGGCAATATATGCCGGAGGCGAGCCGCGCAGCGATCGAGACTGAGCTTTCAAAAGCAGGCGCTGGGGCGGACGCGCGATCACCCATCGCATGGCTGCGAATGGAACCACTCGACACCAAGGACCCGCACGCCACTTTGAGCTTGACTCTCTGGCCCGATGGTCACACCCGGCGGCTTGCCGCATGCGACTACCATGGGCGCTGGATTGCGTGGTGGGGAGAATGACGGACGCGGATTAACCGCGGCCGTAAACATCCAGATAGGCCTGACGAAGCATCTCGCTTCTGCCGACCCCTATGTCGAGAAAATCGCGATTGGTCATCGCGTGAATTTCTTCAACAAGCTGGTTGTACTGCCGGCGCTTGGCAAGGCGGCTCTTTGCGCCACGGAAAAGTTCGTTGATCATGGTAGTAGGTCCTTCTGCTTTCCCGAACCAGTCGGGCTAAATTGGTCCTCCCTGATCCACGCTGAAGATCGGCATCACGATTGTGCATTGCAACATGTTTTGCTGCAAAGCAGCAATGCGTTGCGAGCAACCCTTCCGTACAGGCATGAGAAAATGCGTTGCTCGAGCCCGTCAGGGCCGGAGCGCCGACCAAAATGTCGTGATTCGAACCGCTGAAGTCTTGGCGCGAGTCTCGCGCCTCGCACCTATTTGCGGACCCGTTCGTCCAGCGAATGCCGCATGATCAAGGGCATCTGACTGAAGGTGAAGACCAGCGTGATCGGCATGATGCCCCAAACCTTGAATGCCACCCAGCTATCGGTCGAGAAGGATCGCCACACGATCTCATTGACGACTGCCAGGAACAGAAAGAAGAGACCCCAGCGGAAGGTGAGCTTCTTCCAGCCTTCGGCATCGAGGTGAAACGCCGAATCGAAGACATAGCCGAGTAGCGAACGGCCGAACAGGAGGCCCCCGAGAAGTACGCCACCGAAGAGCGTATTGACGATCGTCGGCTTCATCTTGATGAAGACGTCGTCCTGCAGCCATAGCGTCAGCGCTCCGAACACGAAGACGACGACGCCCGACACCAGCGGCATGATCGGAAGCGACCGGGTCAGCAGCCATGATACGGTCAGAGCCGCCGCGGTCGCCACCATGAACAGGCCGGTTGCGACAAAGATCGGGCCTCCGAGAGCGCCAAGAGAAGGAAACCTTTCGGTCAGCCACTCCCCGCGCGCATTGGCAAAGAAAAAGACGAGCAGAGGTCCGAGTTCCAGCGCGAGTTTGAGGAGCGGATTGACTTCCTTCCGTCGAGGATCGGATGGATCCCGTTCGAGGATCGGTTCGTTCATGTCAAATTCCTCATCGTTTGCCTGACGGTCGGTCGCCGGAATGCCCATATCGCCATGGTTATGCACCGACAGTCCAGCACGGCGTTCCCGCCAAAAGACGCGCCGGTCGCGATAGACTCAGCTTTTCGGGCATGGCGTTCTAACCCACTCCCGCGATTGCCTTGGCAAAGTCGCCCGCAGAAAAGGGCTCGAGGTCATCGACCTGTTCGCCAACCCCAATGAAATAGACCGGCAACCTATGCTTGGCGGCGATCGCAACCAAAATGCCGCCGCGCGCTGTGCCGTCCAGCTTTGTCATGACAAGGCCGTTCACTCCGGCAACGTTGCGGAAAATTTCGACCTGGCTCAACGCGTTCTGACCGGTTGTCGCGTCGACGGTCAGCAATACGGTGTGCGGCGCCTCGGGGTCCAGCTTGCCCAGTACGCGAACGATCTTCTCCAGTTCAGCCATCAACTCGGCCTTGTTCTGCAGCCGGCCCGCCGTGTCGATGATGAGAACATCGGAACCGGCGTCCTTGGCCTTCTGGAAGGCATCATAGGCGAGGCCCGCGGCATCCGCGCCAAGTTTTGAGGCAACGACCGGGGAGCCGGTGCGCTCACCCCAAATCTTCAGTTGCTCGATCGCAGCGGCGCGGAACGTGTCGCCCGCGGCCAGCGTCACCGAGAGGCCGCCCGTCACGAGTTTGGCGGCAAGCTTGCCGATGGTCGTGGTCTTGCCGGTCCCGTTCACGCCGACAACCAGGATCACATGCGGTTTGTGCGACAGGTCAAGTTCAAGCGGCAAGGCGACAGGCGTTAGTACCTTCTCGACTTCCTGCGCCATGATCGTCCGAACCTCTGCCTCCGAAACATCCTTGCCATAGCGGCCGGATGCCAGAGCATCGGTGATGCGGATCGCTGTTTCCATGCCAAGATCGGCGCGGATCAGCACGTCTTCCAAATCCTGAAGCGTATCCTCGTCGAGCTTTCGTTTCGTGAAGACACCGGCGATGTTGGATGACAGCTCCTTCGACGACCGGGACAGACCCTGCGTCAGCCTCTGGAACCAGGATGCCCTTGGCTCCGGCTCAGGCGCCTTTTCGGATTCGGCCTTTTTTTCGACAGCCTTGGCAACCGTGACCCTTCCCAACGCCGGGGCGACTGATGCCTCGGGCAAAGCTTCCTCATTTGTGACTGGCACGGCCGCAGGGGCAGCTACGGCAGTCCGGTCTCCTTCTGCCGGTACTGAGGGGCTATGAACAGGCTGCGAAATCTCCAAGGCTGTGTCGGCCGTTGGGACCACAGGAGGAAGAGGGGCGATTTCCGGCGCAATTTCGTCCAGCAATGGATCGGATTCGACGGGTGACGGCTGCCGGATAGGCGGAGGCATCTCTCCCGCGGGTAACGCTTCGGGATAAGCCGCCGGCTCAGGCACTGCAGTTGTCAACTCGACCGGTACGTCGGGCGTTGCTTCGGAAACCGATTTTGGTGCCGGGGCTTCGGCCGGGGGCGATGTCGACGTTTCCGTCGAGAAAGCCGTGATTTCCTCGGGTGGCGGTACACGCTCGGCCGGTAAAGGGGGGGAAACGGGCTCGTCTGTTGAGGGAGTATGGGCTTCTTGTTCCAGCGATGGCGCGGCCTCAGCCGGTTCGGGGCCTAGCTCAGGTTCTTCGCCCTCTGGCTCTGGTGCAGGCCGAACAGCAGGTTCGGCTGCTGGTATAGGCATGGGCAGCGCCGGTTCGGGTTCGGGTACCAGATCTATCGGTTTCGATTCCGACTCTTCGCCCTTGAGGTCAGGGGAAGGCGCCGAAATGTCCGCTTCCACCGCTGGCGGCACTTCGGGAGCGTCAGCTCGCTCCGTCACGCCGGCTGATGCTTCCGCCTCAACCAGGGGCGACTTGGCTTCGGATTTGAGGGCCTCGAGGGACTCCCATTTGATCGGCGGCAGTGGAGCCTGTTCGTCGATCTTTTCCTCGACGACCTCTTTCTTGCCGAAAGAGAAGACTTTCTTGATGAATCCAAAGGCCATGCGATGTCCGTCTACGGCACGATCCTGAAAAGTCGACGACCCTTCGGACAGATCTTGCGCAATTCTTGAAAGTTAGCGAGGCGGAGAATCAACGGCGACTCATCCCGCGTTACGCTGCCCGCAATGCAAGCGGCTCGGCGATGAGGTGCTGTGTATCACGACTAATGATTCTTGCATCGACAATCTCACCCGGCACGCCACCATCAATGACGGCCAGCGTGAAGCCTTCCGTTCGGCCAAGGCCTTGGCGTTCGATCAGGATGCGCTGACGCGTGCCGACCAGCGAATCGAGATGACGTGCGTACGCGACTTCACCAGAAGCGCGCAGCCGCGCAGCACGATCCTTGATCACGGAACGCGAAAGCTGCGGCATGCGTGCGGCAGGCGTGCCCTTCCGCGGAGAAAACGGGAAGACGTGAAGATGCGTCAACCCGCATTCGTCGACGATCTTCAGTGAATTCGCGAACATCTCTTCCGTCTCCGTCGGGAATCCGGCGATGATATCAGCGCCGAATACGATATCCGGTCGCACCCGGCGGATATCCTCGCAGAAGCGGATGGAATCATCCCTCAGATGACGACGTTTCATCCTCTTCAGGATCATATCGTCGCCGGCCTGAAGCGATAAATGCAGATGCGGCATCAGCCGAGGTTCAGTTGCAATCATCTCAAGCAATTCATCATCGGCCTCTATGGAGTCGATCGACGAAAGCCGAAGACGACGCACGTCCGGCACCTGCTTGAGGATCGCGCTGACCAGCCGGCCAAGCTTCGGAGCGCCGGGCAGGTCTGCGCCATAACTCGTCATGTCCACGCCGGTAAGGACGATTTCGGCATAGCCGTTACCGGCCAACCGCTTCACCTGCTCGACCACGGCGCCCATCGGAACCGAGCGTGAATTGCCGCGGCCGTAGGGAATGATGCAAAAGGTGCACCGATGGTCGCAGCCGTTCTGCACTTGCACGAAAGCGCGCGCTCTGCCTTCGATCGCGTCGACCATATGCCCGGCGGTCTCGCGCACCGACATGATGTCGTTGACCCGTGCCTTCTCGGTGTCGTTGACGCCGAAATCCGGCAGAGCCCGGTAGGAATTGGCCCTCAGCTTCTCCTCATTGCCGAGCACGAGATCGACCTCGGCCATGGCCGCAAAGCTCGCCGGATCGGTCTGGGCGGCACAGCCGGTGACAACGATCCGGGCATGTGGATTCTCCCTGCGGGCCTTACGGATCGATTGCTTGGCCTGGCGCACCGCTTCGGCTGTAACCGCACACGTATTGAAGATGACCGCGCCGTTTTTCAGTTCGCCAAGGCCCGCTGACTCTGCCTCCCGGCGCATCACCTCAGATTCGTAAGTGTTGAGCCGGCAGCCGAAGGTGACGATTTCGACGCCCATCAGGCGACGTCCTGCCGGTCGCGGGTCCAGCTGCCGGTGGCTGGATCGAACATACCGGAAAATTCCCATTCAGCTGGTCCGGTCATGATGACGTGATCGTCGGGACGCCATTCGATGCTCAGCAGGCCGCCAGGAACTGTTACGGATACGTTACGATTTGTACGGTTGGTCCTGGCGGCGCTTACAGCAGCCGCGCACGCCGCCGATCCACATGCCTTGGTGAGACCCGCGCCACGTTCCCAGGTGCGTAACGAAAGAGCGTCACGCCCTGTCACCTGCGCAATGGAGATATTAGCGCGTTCCGGAAATATCGGGTGGTTCTCCAGCATCGGGCCAAAGCGATCGAGTTCATACGACCATACGTCCCGGTCCACCCAGAAAATGGCATGTGGATTGCCCATCGAAACGACCGACGGCGAGTGCAGGACGGGATCGTCGATCGGGCCGATCTGCAGTTCGATCATCCGGGTGTCGCGGAACTCTTCCGCCAGCGGGATCTCCCGCCAGTCGAAACGCGGCTTGCCCATATCGACGGAAATCAAGCCGTCGGCGTGCTCCTCGGCGGTCAGAATTCCCGCGATGGTCTCAAAGGTGAAGGCCTTGATGCCGGTCTCGGACGACAGTGCCTGGACGACACAGCGCATCCCGTTGCCGCAGGCCTGCGCCAAAGAGCCATCGGAGTTGACAATCTCGATGTAGTTGAACGTTCCCGGCGTCTTTGGATCGTGGATCGCCATGATCTGGTCGAACTTGGTCGCCGGATCGGCGTTGAGAGCGATCGCGGCTACCGGCGTCACACGGTCGGCACGGCCACGCATATCGGCAACGATGATCTCGTTGCCGAGCCCGTTCATCTTCGCAAATTGCGCTCCGACTGGCATCCGTTCGCGTATCTCTGGTCCGTTTGGCGCCTATATGGCGGAAATGACCGGGAATTACCAGTAGAAGAGGGATGCTAAGCTCTCAGGCGACCGCGATGACGCCGAAGATGACCAGCAGAAACAATATGAGCACGATCGCGACCAGAATCTTTGCCCCGGTCGCGGCGGCGCCCGCCAACGTGTGAAAACCAAGGACGCTGGCAACCGCAGCAATGATGAGAAGGATGAGAATCCATTTGATCATGTTACTTCCGGCTCCAGCAGCGGATGGCGGTTT
>JBEVEP010000225.1:0-4856 GCA_040512755.1 Mesorhizobium sp. | reverse complement strand
TCCCCCCTTGAGGGGGAGATGGCCGGCAGGCCAGAGGGGGGTGGGAACCAACTCGACCTACCCGCCTTCCTCGGCGGTCGCCGCCCATGACCACCTTCACGCCATCCACGTCCGAGGAGGTCGCCTCCATCGTCCAATGGGCCGCGGCGGAAAACGAGGCGCTCGAAATTGTCGGCCATGGCTCCAAGCGCGCCATCGGTCACACGATACAGGCCAGGCACTTGCTCGATGTGTCGCATCTGGTTGGCGTCACGCTTTATGAGCCGGAGGAACTGGTCCTCTCCGCTCGAGCGGGAACGCCGCTTTCCGAAATCGAGAAGCTCCTTGCCGAGAAGAATCAGCGGCTTGCCTTCGAACCGATGGACTACAATCCGCTGCTCGGCGGTGTTCCGGGCAGAGGCACGATTGGCGGCGCGCTTGCGGCCAATCTCTCCGGCCCGCGGCGGCTGGCCGTAGGTGCGGCGCGTGATCATATCCTCGGCATCGAGGCCGTATCCGGCCGCGGCGAGGCATTCAAATCCGGCGGCCGCGTGGTTAAGAACGTCACCGGCTACGACCTCTCCAAGGGCATGGCGGGGTCCTGGGGGACGCTTGCCGTGCTCACCAGCGTGACGTTCAAGGTACTGCCGGCAACAGAAACCGAAACCACCTTGGTTGTGCGCGGGCTCACCGAAGACGAGGCTGCTGCCGCCATGGCCGCGGCTCTTGGCTCCAGCGCCGAGGTGTCGGGCGCTGCCCATCTGCCGGAGAACGTCGTCGAACGGGTGCTGGATGGCACGCTTGCTGGCGATCCTGCGACACTATTGCGTGTGGAAGGTGTCGGTCCATCGGTCAGCTACCGCGTCGAGAAGCTGAAAATGATTCAGGCGGGGCCAGGCGTCGAGGAACTCGGTCCGGAGGCATCGCGCAAGCTGTGGCGCGATGTCCGCGACTGCATGCCGTTTTCCGACGGCATGGATCGTCCGGTGTGGCGCGTGTCCATGGCGCCGTCCGAGGGACATAGAATGGTTGCCGCGCTTCGTATGGAGGCCGGCGCCGACGCCTTCTATGACTGGCAGGGCGGCCTTATCTGGCTGCGGATGGAGACCGATCCGGAGGCGGAAACCGTGCGCGGCCTGGTGAAGCGCTTTGGCGGCGGCCATGCGACGCTGGTTCGCGCCGCTTCGCGGTGGCGCGCCTCGGTCCCCGTATTTGAGCCGCAGCCTCCTGCGCTGGCGGCGCTGTCCGCGCGGCTCAAGGAGCAATTCGATCCGAAAGGCATTCTCAATCCGGGCAGGATGGTTGCGCCCAGCCTCGCCGGCGTTCAGGCATAGAACGGAGCGAAGCATGCAGACCAACTTCACGCCCGCCCAGCTTGCCGACCCGCAGATCGCCGAGTCGGAGAACATCCTGCGAACCTGCGTGCATTGCGGTTTCTGCACGGCGACTTGTCCGACCTACGTCACGCTGGGTAACGAACTGGATTCGCCGCGCGGCAGAATCTACCTCATCAAGGACATGCTCGAGAACGACCGCGCGGCCGACAGGGACATCGTCACCCATATCGACCGCTGTCTCTCGTGCCTCGCCTGCATGACGACATGTCCCTCGGGCGTGCATTACATGCATCTGGTCGACCATGCCCGGGCACACATCGAGGAGACGTACCGGCGGCCCGTGCTGGATCGGCTGACGCGCTCGCTCCTGGCGGCCATTCTTCCCTATCCAAAGCGTTTCCGTGCCGCTTTGACATTAGCGAAACTTGGCCGGCCGTTTGCACGGCTGTTGAAGCAGATCCCGGCCTTGAAGCCGACCGCCGCAATGCTCGATCTTGCGCCCGTGTCGGTCCCGCCTCCATCGCGTTACGCGCTCCCTGCGGTCCATCCTCCTTCGGCCAGCAAACGGGCACGCGTGGCCATTCTCACCGGCTGTGCGCAGCCCGTTCTGGCGCCCGGCATCAACGAAGCCGCAATTCGGCTCCTGAACCGTCTCGGCGTGGAGGTCGTGGCGGCAGAAGGTGAAGCGTGCTGCGGTGCGCTTACCCATCACATGGGCAAGGAGGAGGCTGCCTTGCGCTCGGCGCGACGCAACGTCGATGCCTGGACGCGCGTGATCGACAATGGCGGTCTCGACGCGATCATCATTACCGCATCGGGCTGCGGCACGACGATCAAGGATTACGGCTTTATGCTGCGCCTCGATCCGGCCTATGCCGAAAAGGCTGCCCGCATTTCCGCCCTGGCGAAAGACATCACCGAATATCTGATGACGCTTGACCTACCGGACCCCGCCTTGCCGACAGGTCTTTCAGTCGCCTATCACTCCGCCTGTTCCATGCAGCACGGACAGAAGATCACACGGCAGCCCAAGGAGCTACTTATCCGCGCCGGCTGCACTGTGCGTGAACCACGCGAAGGGCATCTGTGCTGCGGTTCGGCCGGCACCTACAACATCCTTCAGCCGGAAATCGCCGGCAGGCTGCGTGATCGCAAGGTGAAGAATATCGAGGCGACGGGCGCCGAGGTCATAGCCACCGGCAACATCGGCTGCATCACCCAAATTGCTTCGGCGACAAAAACGCCGGTCCTGCACACCGTCGAATTGCTGGATTGGGCCTGGGGTGGGCCGAAGCCTCAGAAGCTTCGATAGGCAGCCGCGCCACGTTGATTCGGCAGAAACCTACTCGGCGGCCAGCCACGTCCCGACTGCCCGTTCGGGAGTGCCATATGTCTGGCGGTAAAGCTCTCTCTGGCGGTGGAGCGCCACCATCGTATTGCGCAGCAGAATGGCGACGGTAACCGGGCCGACGCCTCCAGGAACCGGCGTGATCCACGAAGCCACGTCCTTGACGCTTTCGGTGTCGACGTCGCCTACGATGCGGCTGATCCCGTCCGGCGTGGTCTCGGCGTTGATGCCTATATCGATCACAGCCGCGCCCGGCTTGACCATATCCGCCTTGATCAGCCTCGGTTTGCCGACGGCGACGAAGAGCGCATCCGCGCGCCGGGCATGCGCGGCCACCGAGCGCGTCATGTGATGGCACACCGTCACGGTGGCCCCTTCGCTCATCAATAGGAATGCGATCGGCTTGCCGACGATTTCAGAATGGCCGACCACGACGACTTCCAGCCCCTTCAGGTCGAGTCCGGTTTCTTTCAGCAATTCCACCGAGGCCGCCGCCGTGCAGGGCGCAAGGTCGAGCTGGTTGTAGACGATGTTGCCGATCGAAGCCGGATGCATGCCTTCCACGTCCTTCAGCGGATGGACGGCACTCTGCAGCGCCTTGATCGGGATGTGCGAAGGCACCGGCCGCTGAATGATGATGCCGGTCACGCGTGGGTCGGCGTTCATGCCATGAATGGCAGCTTCGAGTTCGCCCGCCGTGACATCGGCAGGAAAGCGCCGTTCGTCGAAATCGATGACCGCCTGCTCCGCCTTGGCGCGCTGATTGCGGACGTAGACGTCGACCGCATCGACATCGCCGACGGTGATCGAAACCAGGCGTGGCCGAAAGCCCTCCTTCGTGGCTTCCTCAGCTGCGGCGCGAACGCCAGCGATGATGCGAGAGGCTACCGGGCCGCCTTTCAGATAGCGCGTGTCGTCCGTGCGAAGCATTGAAGTTCCCTCAACCGATCCCGCCACCGGTAGTACGGCGCGGCAAACAACAAGGGCAGCACGATTTGCGAACCGTGCTGCCCTTGCTGCGACGTTCGGGCGGCCGCTTTTTCTTTTTTGCCGCCCCGGCGAGCCGTTCTCCGGCTCAGCCCGTCCCCCGAAGCGATTTCGAACCGCCCTACGCCAGGCGGTTCGAAGAGATCTACATCACGACGACCTTCGTGCCGACGGCGACGCGGTCATAAAGGTCGACGACATCTTCATTACGCATGCGAATGCACCCGGAAGAGACCGCCGCGCCGATCGTCCACGGCTGGTTGGTGCCGTGGATGCGATAGAGCGTCGAGCCGAGATAGAGCGCCCGCGCGCCGAGCGGATTTTCGGGACCGCCCGCCATGTGTACCGGCAGAACGCGCCCCTTCCTCCGCTCACGCGAGATCATCTCGGCGGGCGGCCGCCAGTCCGGCCATTCGCGTTTTTGGGTGATCCGGTGGCTGCCTGCCCATTCAAAGCCCGGCTTTCCGGTGCCGACGCCATAGCGCCGCGCCGTCCCGGCCGCTTCCACCAGGTAGAGGAAATTCTCGCGCGTATCGATGATGATCGTGCCCGGCTCCTCCGGACCGTCATAGGAGACGTCCTGCGGCAGGTAGATAGGATCGATCTCGCGGCTTGGTTCCCTCGCGCCCGGCAGTGTGATCACGCCCGCCAGGATCGGACGGCTGGCGCGCTGCCGATGCGGCCTTGCTTCGTCCAGGTCCGGCAATGGCGGATGGTTCATCGCCGCTCCGCGAATCCGGCTCGGACGAAAGGCACGCTGCTCATCCACGGGAGTGCGGCGCACCTGCATCACCCACGGCGCTGAAAGATCCGGGCTGACGATGACCGGAGGGCGCTCGCCAGAGCGGTCGCGCGCTTCCGCGGCGGATGCCGGGAGCCCGATCGCCGCGCAGAGAACGAATACCATGCCCTTCATGGACACCCCCATCCGGAGCGTCTTGCTCCCGATCCCGCAGCGATGTTCGCCGCCAAAGGCCAACCGAAAGGTGAATCCCGAGGTTTGACCTGCCGGATTTGTCAGGAGATTTGCGGCTGTGGTTACCGAACCGTTCCGGAATCTGGTAAAGGCCGCCTAAATCGGGTGGCCCGGGCGGAACTCTCAGACGATGCGGCTGCAACGAGCTCGGCTTGATTTCAGAGGAACCGGGATGAGTGAACAGAAGACAGGGTTGATCGAGGGAGATGACGGGCATGTGCGATGCGCC
>JBEVEP010000188.1:0-2900 GCA_040512755.1 Mesorhizobium sp. | reverse complement strand
TTCTCAACCATTCTCTTTTCAAGAGCCTGCTTTTCTTTGGCGCGGGCGCCGTGCTGACGGCAACAGGCGAACGGAATATCGAGAAGCTTGGCGGTCTCATCCATCGCATGCCTTTCACCAGTTTTGTCTTTCTTGTCGGCTGTGTTGCGATCTCCGCGCTGCCTCCCTTCAATGGATTCGTTTCGGAGTGGCTGGCCTTCCAGGCCATATTGCAGAGCCCTGAACTGCCTCAATGGGCCCTGAAAGTCATGGTGCCCGCCGTCGGCGGCATGCTGGCGCTGTCGGCCGCGTTGGCCGCGGCTTGCTTTGTGAAGGCGTTCGGGATCACGTTCCTCGGCCGGCCAAGGACTGCAGCGTTGGAACACGTACAGGAAGTCGATCGCTTCTCGTTGGCGGCGATGTTCACCCTCGCAGCACTTTGCCTGTTGACCGGCATCCTGCCGGGACTTGTCATTGACGGCCTTTCATCGGTGACGTTGGCACTCATCGGCAGCCGAATGCCGGTCCAGATCGCTGTGCCTTGGCTGTCAATCGTACCCATTGCCGAGAGCCGCAGTTCCTACAATGGCCTGCTGGTGTTCCTTTTCATTGCAGTTTCTGCATCGCTCGCAGCATTCGTGATCCACCGCTTCGCCTCGCGTGCGCTCCGCCGCGCTCCTGCCTGGGGTTGTGGTTTCCCGGATGTAGTTCCAGCCGCGCAATATACGGCAGTCAGCTTCGCGCAGCCGATTCGCCGCGTCTTCGGCACGTTCGCGTTCCGCGCTAAGGAAAACGTGGAAATGCCGGCGCCTGGCGAAACCGGTCCGGCTCGTTTGAATGTCGAAATGCACGACCTCATCTGGGAGACGTTTTATCAACCGATCGCCGGGGCCATAGATTCTGCCACCGAGAGACTCAACTACCTGCAGTTCCTGACAATTCGCCGCTATCTGACTCTCGTCTTTCTGTATCTCGTCACTTTGCTACTGGCGCTAGCGCTATGGCCCTGATCTTTCAGTTGATCATCCAAGGCGCTCAGATGATGCTGGTGCTTTTGCTCGCGCCGCTCCTGACTGGCTTCGTGCGCAAGGTGAAGGCAAGACTGCTGCGCCGGCGAGGTCCCTCCCTTATCCAACCCTATCGCGACCTCTTGCGGCTCATGCGCAAAGAAGTTGTTCTTGCAGACAATGCGTCCTGGCTGTTTCGGGTGACGCCCTATCTGATCTTCGCCGCGACCTGGGTTGCCGCCGCGCTCATCCCCACCTTCGCCACTGGCCTCACCTTCAGTTGGAACGCGGATCTCATAGCCATCGTCGCGCTCCTTGGAAGCGCGCGGTTCTTCCTGGCGCTGGCCGGGATGGATGTCGGCACCAGCTTCGGCGGCATCGGCTCAAGCCGTGAGGTCATGATCGCTTCGCTGGCTGAACCCGCCATGCTGCTCATCGTGTTCAGCCTCGCGCTCGTCGCCGGAGCCACCCAACTCTCCACGGTGGCCGCCTTCATGGGCTCGCCTGAGGTCGGTCTGCCGGTATCCCTGGGGATGTCGCTCATAGCGCTCGTCATCGTCGCACTCGCCGAAAATGCCCGCATACCGGTGGACAATCCGACAACACATCTGGAGCTCACCATGGTGCATGAGGCGATGGTGCTGGAATATTCCGGCCGCCACTTGGCCATGATCGAATTCGCCGCCTTCCTGAAGCTCCTGCTTTATATATCGCTGATCTCCTGTGTTTTCGTTCCTTGGGGACTGGTGACCGCCGGAGCCGGGCCCGACGCTTTTGTTCTGGGCATCCTCGCCTACGTCGCCAAGCTTGCCGTTGCCGGAATTCTCCTCGCTCTGTTTGAGACTGTTATTGCCAAGATGCGGGTTTTCCGCGTCCCTGATTTCCTGGGGGCGGCACTCATGTTGGCGCTGCTCAGCACGCTCTTGCTGTTCGTCTCACGGAGCCTTTGATGAACGGCCTCATCTTCGACATCGCCCATTTGCTTGCCGGTGGCCTGGTATTGGTCAGTTTCATGATGCTCTATCAGGATCGGCTCTTTGCGCTGATCAATGTTTTCGCGCTTCATGCGGGGGTGCTCGCCCTTTCCGTGGCCTGGCAGGCGTACATTCAGGATGCCCACCATCTCTATGTCACTGCTGCGATCGCCCTCGTTTTCAAGGCGATCATTATCCCGGTGGGGCTCCACCGCATCATTCAGCGACTGGGTATCCACCGCGACATCGAGACCGCCGTGGGCATCGGTCCGACGATGCTCGCCGGCATTGGTCTGGTGGCCCTGTCGATGGTTCTGATGCTGCGGGTTACCCCCGAAGCCGACCCTCTCGCTCGTGAGGATCTCGCCTTCGCATTATCCATAGTGCTGCTGGGGCTTCTGGTGATGGTCACCCGCCGCACTGCCGTCAGTCAGGTTGTCGGGTTCATGTCGCTGGAGAACGGCCTGGTCCTCGCCGCCACGGGCGCCAAGGGCATGCCGCTCGTCGTCGAGATCAGCGTCGCCTTTTCGATCCTGATCGCTTTCATCGTCATTGGCGTCTTCCTGTTCCGCATTCGCGAGAGGTTCGACTCGGTCGATGTCGGCGCGCTCGACGACTATAGAGGGGAACGCCGATGACCGCGCTTCCGTTCGATGCGGTGTCAGCCATTTTGCTGATACCCGTCGCCGCAGCCGCACTCCTGGCGGCGTTGCCCAGCTACCGGATGACCGCGCGCCTGAATGTCGCCGCAAGCTTTCTGACTTTGCTTGCCGCACTGTCACTTTTCACCACGGATCGCCCCCCGCCGGGGCAGTACCTGCTCGTCGACGATCTCAACGCGGTATTCATCGTGCTCAATACGTTCGTCGGCTTTACCACGAGCGTGTTCAGCGCCTCCTACATCGCGCACGAGCTGGAGACAGGCCGCCTGACGGCGACG
>JBEVEP010000165.1:0-4706 GCA_040512755.1 Mesorhizobium sp. | reverse complement strand
CGATCTTCATCGCCATGTACACGCGCTCGATCTCGCCCGCATCGCATGGGAACTTCTACGAACTTTACGCAATTGCCGCGGCTGTCCTGGGAGGGTGCTCACTGCGGGGCGGCGAAGGCTCGATCGTTGGGGTCGTGCTCGGCACCATTTTGCTGCAGGTGCTCCAGAATCTTGTCAATCTTCTGGGCATTCCGAGCTCCTTGAATTTTGCCGTCATGGGCTCGGTCATTCTTGCAGGCGTTCTGGCTGATCAGCAGTTTTCGAAGCGTCGTGCCGAAAGGGCCTCGTCAGCGGCCTGACCTGGTTCGGCGCTTCTCAGAAACGTTGGCATTTTGACAATGCCGCAACTTGGCCGACGTTCGGGAACCTTTCCTTGCGAACTGCATCCAATGGGCGGATACAGGGACAAGGAGCTCACCATGACCCAGTCCGGCACGAAGACGCTCGACGCCGGCCTTCACTCCGATGACACGGGGCTTGTCAGGCGCGCCTTGGCACGCGACGGCACGGCAATCCGCACGATCATGCAGACCCACAACCGTAGGCTCTATCGGATCGCTCGCGGGATCGTCGGTAACGACAGCGAGGCCGAGGACATCGTTCAAGAGGCCTATGTCATTGCCTTTACCCGACTGGACGGGTTCCGCGGCGAGTCGACGTTGGCTACGTGGCTGTCACGCATCGTCATCAATGAAGCCCTGGGGCGCCTGCGCAAACGCCGCCGCGCAGCTCGTTTCAAGCCTGTTGAAACGCGATCGAATGCCACGGTTATTCAGTTCCCTATTGGCGCGACTTACGATGATCCGGAGAGGATGATGGCGCAGCGGCAGATACTCGAACTTGTAGAGCGGGCCGCGGACGCCTTGCCCGCTGTGTATAGAACCGTTTTCGTGGCTCGCCTCATCGAGGGGCTTTCCATCGAAGAAACAGCCGAACTGCTCGGTGTGCGGCCGGAAACGGTCAAGACTCGTCTCCATCGTGCACGGCGTCTGATGCGTGAGCGGCTCGACCAACAGATTGGTCCGGTCTTGATGGACGCGTTTCCCTTCGCAGGCAGACGCTGCGAACGCCTGACCGAAGCCGTGCTCCAACGGCTCGGCATGTCGCCCTGATTTTCCGGGAACGTTTCGCTACCCGCAGCATCCAATACTGGTCCACGAAAACAACGCCCGGGTTTTGACCTGGGAAGGAGATTCTCATGTCCATTCGATTGATCGCGATCGCTCTTTGCTTCTTTGGAGGAGTTTCGCTTGTGCAAGCCGCAGATAAGCCGACCGACCCGCAAATCGCGCACATTGCCTATACCGCGGGAGTGATCGACATCGAGGTTGCCAAGCTGGCGATCGAGAAGTCCAAGAATCAGGCCGTTATTGACTTCGCGCAGACAATGGTCCGCGACCACGAGGCTGTGAACGTGCAGGCTCTCGATCTCGTGAAGAAGCTCAATGTCACGCCGGAGGACAATGATACCAGCAAGGCCTTGTCGCAGGCGGCAACGGAAGAACGGACAAAGCTTGCCAAGCTGGATGGCGCGGCATTCGACAAAGCTTATGTCGAGAATGAAGTCGCCTACCATAAGCAGGTGAATGGCGCACTCGAGACCTTGCTTATTCCGTCCGCGAGCAACGCTGAACTCAAAAGCCTACTTGAAACCGGGCTTAAGCTCTTTCAGGGGCACCAGCAGCACGCTGAACACGTCGCGGCGGAACTTAAATGAGAATCTGAAGAGGAATTGGACAATGGTGTCGGGACGGTATTTCTGGATGCTGGTCGCCACGTCGCTCGTCTTGGCTGCTGTCCCGGCACGGTCGGAAACCATTCAAGTGACGATCAGCAAGCTCGTGTTCTCACCGGCTGCAATCCACGCCAAGGTGGGCGATATGGTGGAATGGATCAACAAGGACAGTCTTGTTCACACCGCGACAGTGCGGGATGGCTGGGAAGTCATGATCCCCGCAAAGAAGGAAGGAACTTTGATCCTCCGAGAGGCGGGCGAGTTTGAATATTACTGCCGCTTTCATCCCAATATGAAGGGCAGCATCGCTGTAACGGCACCTTGAACTCCACCGATCCTGTCGGCACCCGATGCTGAGATCGGATAGCGCTTGGACGATCGCGCTTTTCAGTGGTCCGGATCGCGCCGAGTGGGGTTCGGTCATGGATCTCAGCGGCACCGCTTCCAGCAAGAGCAATGTCGGGATTGCAAGCCTGAGCTCAGGGCCTATTTGGGAAAAGGCGTCCGGCGGGTTGGGTATTGAGTTTTGGGGCGCCCGCCGGACGCAATTCGTCGCGGTTGTTGGGGACAGCGACTGAAGCATTCTGCGATTTGGCGTCGGCAATCGCTATGGGTAAAACTACCTATTGAACGACGTCAGACGTGTGGCAAAGAGAGATGTTTTGCCGCGATTCGATCTGACGCCAACGCGACGGGTGCACGCGCAGACAGTTGGCGGTGTTGTGTCGCCATTTGGAGCCTCAGCGGCTGGATTGAGAGCCGGCATCGGCGACGATAACGTCAAGCGCCAGCTCTGTCATCGGCCGGAACAGTTCCTGGCGCTCGGAATGACTGCATTCATCGGCAGTGATCATATTGTCGACGACCGTGCAGATCGAAAGCGCCCGCGCCGAAAAGCGCGCTGCCAGAGTGTAGAGTGCGCTGGTTTCCATGTCGACTGCGATCACGCCATATTGCCGGAGCCGGGCGAAACGCTTCAACCTGTCCGGATGATAGAAAATGTCGCTCGACGCTGTGCGTCCGACCACATGCGGAATTCCAAGAGCTGCGGCGCGGTCAGCGGCCAACCTTAGCAGGGAAAAATCGGCGCAGGGGGCGTAGTGGAAGGGTGCGAATAGCTGATCGTTGAGCGAACTGTCGCCGCTCGCCGCTTGCGACAGGACCAGGCTCCTGAGCTTCAACCCTTCAGTGAGACCGCCGCAAGTGCCGACACGGATCAGCGTGCGTGCGCGATATGCATCGAGTAGCTCATGCACGTAGATGCCAAGCGAAGGAGCGCCCATGCCAGTCGATTGCACGCTGACAGGTATGTCGCGGAAAGTACCGGTGAAGCCCGGCTCTCCCCGCCAACGGTTGACGGTGCGAACGTCGCTCAGGAACCGTTCAGCGATCCATTCAGCGCGTTGCGGATCACCCGGCAACAGGATTGTGCCGGTGTAATCTTCCCGCTCTGCCTCATTGTGGGGCGTCATCGTCGAAAAGCGTGCCCTCATTCCCCCCGATCTATTCTGCTCCAACTTTGCGGCCTTGGACAACCCGTCCCCTTCTTCGGTCGTGACATAGATCGAAAGCATTGTCGGCGAACGGAGGCTTCATGAGCGCAGGAGCATTCCTGCGACCACGTCCGCAATGGCGAGGCTCGCGGTTAGACCCGGGCTCTCGATGCCGAACAGGTTCACGAGATTGTCAATACCGTGTTCGGCGGGTCCCTGGATTGCAAAGTCGGCTGGGGGCTCTCCGGGACCTGAAAGCTTGGGCCTGATTCCTGCATAGCCGGGCTGCAAGCTATCGTCGCCAAGGCCTGGCCAGTACCGGCGAATCTCCTGATAGAAACTTCGGCTCCGCGCTTCGTCGACGCTGTAGTCGATAGAATCGATCCACTCGACATCCGGTCCGAAACGCGCCTGACCAGTGAGATCCAGCGTGAGATGAATGCCCAGTCCGCCGTCGGTCGGGATCGGATAGATGAGATGGGAGAAGGGCGAGCGCCCCTTGAGAGTGAAATAGCATCCGCGCGCCATCCTGAGCGCGGGGATTCTATGTTGCGGAAAACCCTTGATGCTGCTGGCCAATGCCTGTGCGTTGAGCCCGGCGGCATTCACAAAGCGTCTGGCCTTCAAACGGTACTCATTTCCAGATGCATCGACCGTCCGGATAACGATTCCGTTGTCGGCAATCCATCCGTCCGTGACAGTGGTCAGGAAGGCGAAGGCGGCGCTGGCATCCTCCGCATCGCTGCGAAAAGCGGTCATCAATCCATGGCTGTCGATTATGCCGGTTGAGGGCGATATCACTGCGGCAGCGCATTGAAGGTTCGGCTCGAGCGACTGCGCTTCGGCCTCGGTGATGAGACGAAGATCATTGACCCCGCAGGCGTCGGCGTTGGCTAACAGGCGCTCAAGCTTGGGAACCTGATCGTTCGAGCTCGCGACGATCATTTTACCCGCGCGCCTGTGCCCAATGTCCCTTTCTTCGCAGTAGCGATAGAGCTGGTCGCGTCCTTTGACACACAGTTGGGCCTTAAGGCTTCCGGGTTCGTAGTAGATGCCGGCATGGATCACTTCGGAGTTGCGGGAGCTGGTGCCCGTGCCTATTCCGGCCGCCTCCTCGACGACGAGCACTTCGCGCCCTGCCAATGCCAGTGCTCGGGCGACGGCAAGGCCAACGACCCCGGCTCCGGTGATCAGGCAATCAACGCACTCCATTCTGGGCCCGCTCTCCCATACCTGGACCGTTACTACCGTGTTTTCGATGCCCGCAAAATCTGTCGGGCGGGTGACCTGCGGAGGACTGTACGCAGACTTTAGGTGTAGCCGCAGGTTGAGAGACATGCCCTGCCGCGGCTAGTGCTACCATAGCGCAGTATCAGGAGGTATCCGTTGAACGAGCCAAGGTAAAACACCGCCAGCGAATTGTTGTGATATTCCAGCGGTATTGGTGGAGCTGAGGTCCTCCACACTGCCGTTCAAAG